>JBBQJN010000052.1:0-16604 GCA_038325945.1 Burkholderiales bacterium
GGTGCACGCAGATGCTGTTGTACGCCCGTGCCTGAGCTTGCGCCGGCGTAACGCTGCGCCGGCATGCCGGCCCGGCTCGGCTCGCCCGAAAAACCGACAGCCTGCTAGGAGCCTGTCGGACTTGGGGCGTCGAAAGCGAGAATCGGCCCCAGCGAGGACAGTTTTTGCCGGATTTGCAGCCCCATAGCCCAGCTATGGGGCAAAAAGACGGTGAGAAATGGACCGCTGCGGTCGATTCGCAGCCGACGTTCCCCCAAGCCCGACAGGCTCCTAGAGTGGATCGTTGGAGGTATGCCCCGTGGGAAGCCTCGACAGCTGACTTGGCGCCGGCTTCGAATCGCCCGGCTCCTCTGTGCTACGGCATCCGGGCCCGTTCCGCCTGATCCCGGCGTCTGCGCAAGCACACTCAGCGCCTCAGAGCTTAGCCGCCGCCTTGCCCGCCGCCAGCAGCACCGGATCCCAGACCGGCGAGAACGGCGGCGCGTAAGACAGGTCCATGCCGCCCACTTCATCCAGGCTCATCTTGTTCCACAGCGCCGTGGCCAGCACGTCGATGCGCTTGGCCGCGCCCTGTCCGCCGACGATCTGCGCGCCAAGCATGCGGCCGGTCTGGCGCTCGGCCACGATCTTGATGCGCATGGACTGCCCGCCTGGGTAGTAGTGCGCCCGGCTCGACGCTTCGGTGATGACGCCAAAGGCATCGAGCCCGGCGGCCTCGGCCTCGCGTTCGGTGAGCCCGGTACGGGCGATTTCCAGATCTTGAAACTTGGTGATCGCCGTGCCCAGCACGCCACCAAAGCTGGCCTCACCGCCGGCGATGTTGGTGCCCGCAACGCGGCCCTGCTTGTTGGCATGGGTGCCCAGCGCCACCACCACGGCACGCCCGGTCACTCGATGGCGCGACTCGACGCAGTCACCGGCCGCCCAGACATGCGGAGTGTGGGTGCGTTGCTGCTCATCGACGACGATGCCGCCGGCTTCACCCACCTCCATGCCTGCGGCGCGTGCCAGTTCAACGTTGGCGCGCACGCCCAGCCCGATCAGCACCAAATCAGCGGCGACCGACCCCGCTGCGGTTTGCACGGCACTGACATGGCCGTCAGTCACCGTGAAACCGGTGACAGCGGTGCCCAGTTGCAGATCGACGCCAGCCGCACGCATGGCGTCAGCCACAGCGGCCGCCATGTCGGCATCGAGCACCGCGCCCATGGGCGCGTCGAGCCGCTCCATCACCGTCACCTCCAGGCCGCGCGCCAGCAGGTTCTCGGCAACTTCCAGCCCGATGTAGCCGGCGCCAACCACCACGGCGCGCCTGGCCCCGGCGCCGATGCGCCGCTCTACCTCGGCGGCATCGTCAAGGGTGCGCAGTTGCAGCACCCCTTCGGCATCGATGCCCGGCCACGGCGGGACGATGCCCGATGCGCCGGTGGCGATCAGCAACTCGTCGTAGTGCATGACGGTTTCCTGGCCCTTGTCGAGATCACGCACCGTCACCGTGGCCGCCTTGACATCGATGGCCAACACCTCATGGCAGATACGGACGTCGATGCCATTGGCCCGGTGCTGTTCCGGCGTGCGGGCCACCAAGCGGTCAGGCGACTCGACCAGTCCGCCGATCAGGTAAGGCAGGCCGCAGGCTGCATAGGACGTGCGAGACCCGCGCTCGAAAGCCACGATCTCCAGCGCGTCGGCGGATGCCATTCGCCGCGCCTGCGCAGCGGCAGACATGCCTGCGGCGTCGCCGCCGATAACGATCAATCGTCGCGTCATCATGTGTTCCTCTGAAGAAATTGTTGCTTGGCCGCTTTTCTTGACCCCCGCAGGGGGCGGGCTGGCACAGCCCGGCCCTGGGGGGCTCATCAGTTCACCACCTTACACCGTGGCGGCATCAGGCCACCTGTCATGGCAGGCGGGATCCGAACTGCGTGGCTCAAGATCGGCCTGAACAACTGTTTCCTGGCCGGCCCGCTGAAGGCCTCCACCAACTGTGTGGGGATTCAGCGATCACGCAGCATGCCCGCCAGCAGCAGCGGCTTGGCCCAATGCGGCGTTCGAGCCAGTGCGCCGGCATCGTCGGGCGCCGGCCACACCAGGCGTCCCAGGGCCATCTCGGCAACCGGTACGGGATCGGGGATGGGCTGGCCCTTGGCGGCGTCGATCGAGTTGTCGTAGATCCGAAGCTGCGCCAGTTGGGGCATCAGATCGATCAAGTTTGTCAACGCGGTGACGCAACGCTCACGGATCTTGGCCTCGGGAATGTCATGGCCGCCCGCTGCCACCCTGCCCTTCACGCGTGCGATGTGCTTTTCGGGCGAGCTCAGACCGCAGAACCACATCAGCACGTCGTGCGTCTTGGTGGCCTCCAGGATCAGCTTCGGCATCGTTCTGCCGCCCAGCGTGGTCTCGAAGGCGTGGTTCTTGCGATCCTTGATGGCCGCCAGCAGCAAGCGCTCGCCGTGCTTCCAGGCCGTCGCATTGGCTTGGCTCACCGGCCAGCCTGCCTTGATCAGCGGCCGTGCGAATTGATCCGGGTTGAACCAGCCCAGGCCGTGGCCGCGCAACACGATGTCACCGCCAATCGAGCTCTTGCCGGCACCGTTGACGCCGGCCAGAACAAACAAAACGGGTCGCGCCATGCCGCTTTCAAGAAAAAATCGCTCGGGTACTTTGCCTGGCCCCGGCCGGGCGCTGCCCGGCGCAGCCTGACGCTGGTAGCGCTCAGTAGCCTTCGCCAACCTTCACTGCGCGCGCATTGCGCACGGGTGCGTTGAACGCTGCGCGCAGGCGATCCCCCGCATCTGGCGCCCTCAGCGAGGCCAGGTGCTCATCAAACTGCTGACGCAGCGCGTCAAGCGCAGTCTCGGGTTGCAAGCGGGTGCGCTCGATTTCTTGCACCATCGCGTCGTAGTCTGCAACCGGAAGAATGACGACCTGCGGCCGCTTGTGGTTGAGCATCACCACCGGGCCCGTGCCGTCCACGGTGTCCATGATGTTGCGCCAACCGAGCTTCTTGACATCCGCAGACTGCTTTTGCGGCAGGCGCGCGGACAGGGGGATTCGATCCAGAGCCAAGTCCACTGACGATCTCCTTGGTGGGACAAGCAGGCTTCGAGTCTAACTAATTTTTCCCTAAATGGCCATTTGTGTCTGACCTCAGTGTCCGTGGGATGCCTGGGAGGCAGTCGGGCTTTGGGACGGGACTCACGGCCGCGCGCGCAGGGCCCGCAGCCGGCCTTCCAGCGCGGCGGCATTGAGCACACCGAAGTGCGCATCCACCTGCCTGCCCTGGGCATCGTAGAACAAGGTGGTGGGCAAACCTTGTGAGCCGACGGCTGGTCCTAGCGCCGAAGCCGGATCAAGCAAGACCTCACGCAGTGGCAAGCCCTGCCCGGTGAGGTAGGCACTCACCGCACTGGCCGATTCGCCCTGGTTGACGAAGAGAAAGCCGACGCTCGTTTCGCGCAGCTGCGCCCCAGCGAGCAGCGGCATCTCTTGCCGGCACGGCCCGCACCAACTGGCCCAGAGGTTGACGACGACAGGGCGACCGCGCGCGGCTTGAACCAGATCCACCGGCTGGCCGTCTTCAAACGCGATCAGCGCCACGGCTGGCATGGTTGGCTGCTGGCCCAGGCCCATGGCGAGCGACGCGACGAGCCACAAAACCGCGCCCGCCAGCGCAGCGCCGCCCAGCGGCCAGCGCAAAGCCGGTAAGCGCAGACCACAAAAAACCAACCAGGCGACACCCGCAAGTGCGCCCGCGGCAGCGTTCCAGCCGCCGTCGCGCAGATCCAGCGCAGACCATGGCGTCGGCAGGTAGTCCGTCAGATTCAACGCCAGGTGGCTGAGCCTCGCTGCCAGCAGGCCCCACAGCGCGGCGTTGAAGACGGCGTTGCCGGCGACAGCCGCCTGGCGCTTGTCGCCAACTCGGGCCGCCCAGCGTGAAGCCACCAGCGATGCAACCCAGACAGCGCCAAGCAGCAGCAGCGGACCCATCGGCAGCGCCACCGGGCCGACAGAGATGGACAGCATGCTCAGGCCTCGCCGTCCGCAATCGCCACGACCGCCGCCTCAGCCGCGACCGGTACGGCACAAGCAGCGTGCAGAAAATCCACCAGCACCGGTGCATGTGCGGCCAGTGATTCGCGCAGATCGTGGTCGCCGTCCACCAGCAGCAGCCGAGCCTGGGCCGAAGCGGCCAGCAAGCGCTTGGCGTCGCCGACCGGCACGGTGGCATCGTCACGGCCGTGCACCAGCAGGGTGGGGCAGCGCACTTGAGCCATTGTGGTGAGCGGCGCGATGTCGTCGAACGAAGCGCCGATCACCCGCTGCACATGGCGCAGCACATACCAGCCCAGCAGCGGATACGGCACACGCTTCTCGGCCATGAATCGCCGCATCACTTCGCGCGGGTGAGCAAAGGCCGACAGGCTGATAACGGCACGCACATCGTCATGGTTGGACGCATGCAGCAGCGCGGCCGCAGCGCCGACCGAGTGCCCCAGCAGCGCCAGCCGGTTGGCGTCGATGCCGGCTTGGCCGCGCAGCCAGGCCAGGCCGGCGGCGATGTCCTCGGCGAAGCGCGGCATCGACGTGAAGGCCTCGTCATCACTGCGACCATGGCAGCGTGCATCGAGCAACAAGACGGCGAAGCCTGCGGCATGCAGGGGCGGCACCACCGACGCCATCATGGAAGCATTTGCGCCCCAGCCATGCATCACCAGCACGGCCGGCACAGGGCGCTGCACGGCAGGGGGCGGATAAATCATCCAGCCGAACAGCTGCTTGCTGCGGGGGCCGGGGATCCCTACCTGCTGCACGCTGTCAACGGCAGTTGCCTGCCCGACCGGCGCCTGGCAATGCGGCAAACGCGGCGCGCGCAGGCCGCGCAGGATCGCCAGGTGCGCTAGCCGGTGCAGGCCCCAGGCAGCCGCAGCCAAGGCTGACGCTTCGATCATCATGCCGTAAGGATCCGCCGCGCGCCGCGTCTACTCGAACAAGGCCAACCACTGCGCCAGGCTGCTGTCGCCAAAGGCAGCTTTGGCCTTGGCCTCGGGGCAGGCGCTTGCAGCAGGGGGAAGGTGGCGATGGTGTCTGACAGGGTGATTCCTCTTGGCCCGGGTGCTGAAGTGCCTGCTTGCCGAGGTCTTGCGTAAGTGCATTATGGCTCGCATGCCTGATACCCATCCCTGTATCCCAGGAGGCTGTCGGGCTTTGGGACGGGCCTGCGCCGGGGAGAGTTGCGGTGGCAGGTTAGGCGTGTGGCCGCACCCTACAACGAGCCGGCAACGACGACTGGCGCCGGCCTCGCAGCCTGACACTTGCGCCAAAGTGCATCGACCACCAACTCAACTACCGCCTCCCGGCAAGCAGCACAACGCGCCACAAGCTGCAAAACGGCTGACCGACCTTGGCATACTGCCCGGCCATCCGCGACCGCAGCTTGCATCGCAAGCTGCGTAAGCTCCAAGTCGGCCGCCGAATCGCACTCAGTGTGCCTGACGCAAATCAACGCCGGCGCCCAGCGGATGGTGCCCAATCCAGGCATTGCGATGATCAGGAGTCAACGATGCATGCCTTGAAAGACCTCTTCACCACAGACGTCGGCTTGATGAGCGTCACAGGCATCGCCTTCATGCTGGGTATGGCGGTGTTCTTCGTGCGCTACTTTCTCAAGCACATGAAAGAGGACGAGTTGCGCGCCAAGGCTGGCAAGCCTTGAGAAACTGAGTTGCCGCTGCTGCGCCTGGTGCTGGCGCAGTGCGTGGCAAAGCTCAGCCCTCGCGCGTCGGCGCGCCGCCAAACTCCACAAACGCGTCGAGCGCGTGGCCGGCGTACATCAGCGACGGACCGCCACCCATGTAGATGCACATGCCCAACATGTCCTCGAATTCGGCGCGCGTGGTGCCCAGCCTGACCAAGGTCTCGGCGTGGAAGCCGATGCACGGATCGCAGCGTGAGGCCACCGAAAGCGCCATCGCGATCAGTTCCTTGGTCTTCTTGTCGAGCGCGCCGTCCTTGGTAGCCGCCTGGGCCAGCGCCGAGAAGCCGCGCGTGGTCTCGGGTATGTCGGCGCGCAACTTGGCCAGGCTGGCCGAGACCGAGGAGGTGATTTCACGATAGCTTGTGGGCATGGGGGGTCCAATTTTTAGTTGACCTGCACAACGACCATTCGTGTGCGGTGTAGTTGAGTTGACGCTACCAGTCGCGGCCGAACCATGACCACCGACAACTCGGCGCCAGTGGGCTCTTACTTGATGACGAAGCGAACCGTGCCGGCCGACTTGCCCGCATTCGTCACCTGGGCCACCACCTGGGTGCCCGCTCCCAGCTTGAAACTGCCCACCGCTTCGAGCCGATTGCCAATCGGTTTGAGCTCGATCTCCTGCTTGTCGCTGCCGCTCAACAGCGTCAGCTTGGCGCTGGCCTTGGACACATCCACGGCCTTGCCATGGTCACGCAGATAGAGCTGCAGCTGGGCAGCGCCAGCGAGACGATCAACAGCGCACCAATCAGGCGCGTGGATTCCTCCTGGGCCTGAAACTGCCCGCCCAAGGTGACGAAGAAGCCCTCAGGCAGCTTGGTGTCGGCCACCACGGCGCGGATGTCAGCCACCACTCCGGACAGCGCGCGCCCCTGCGCATTGGCCGACAACACGATGCGGCGTTTGCCGTCGTCGCGGCTGATCTGGTTCGGGCCGTCGCCGTCCTCGATGCTGGCGATCTTGGACAAGGGAATGCGGCCTGCCGGCGTCTCGATCAGGATCGCGCCAAGACCGTCGATCAAACGCGCTGTGGCCGGTAGTCGCAGCACCAGCGCAAAACGGCGACCACTTCAACAATCTGCGCCACTTGCTCACCTTCGACCAGGCTTTGCAGCATGGCCAGCACCTGCGGCGTCGGCACGCCGTATTGCGCCGCTGCGGCGTAATCGACGCGCACCTTGATCTGCGGCGCCAGCACCTGCTTTTCGACCTCCAAGTCGGTCAGCCCGGGATGCCAGCCTGCCGCGCACGCAGCAGCTCCAAGCGGCGTCGACCTCACCCGCCGCGCGGCAGCGGCGCCACGTTCAGGGCACGCACTGACCAGCCTCGCAGGGTACGATGGCCCGCGCTGGCCGGCCTGGTCCTGACCCCGGCCCCGGCCCGATGGCTGCCCACGCAGCCCGGCTGCCCCCCACCGGAGCGTGTTGATGAAACCTGAACAATTGCTGGCTCCTGCCATGGCGTTTCCGCAGCAAGGCCGCCCGGCCGATGAAATCCTGCGTGAACTGCACGAACTCAAGTCCGGTGATGTGTTCTGGCAAGGCGGGCGCGCCCCGGCCTTTGTCTTCAAGGGCGCAGCCGAGGTCGACGCCATCGGCCGCGCTGCTTTTGCCGAATACTTTGCCGAAAACGCGCTGGGTGCCACCAGCGCCTTTCCCAGCGTGCGCCGCCTCGAGCAGCAGGTGGTGGCGATGGCGCTGGACTTGTTCAACGCCCCTGAAGGCGCCGCCGGCTTCATGACCACCGGCGGCTCTGAAAGCATCCTGCTGGCGGTGCATGCCAGCCGCCAGCACGCGCGGCAACGCCGTGGCCAGCCCAGGCACTGCGGCAACATCGTCGCGCCCGAAACCCTGCACCCGGCCTTTGACAAGGCGGCCACGCTGATGGATCTGGAGATCCGGCGGGTGCCGGTCGGCGTTGACCTGCGGGCCGATCTGGCAGGGATCGAAGCGGCCATTGACGACGACACCCTGCTGCTGGTGGGCTCGGCGCCCAACTTCCCCTATGGCATGGTCGACCCGATCGCCGCGCTCTCGCAAATCGCGCTGGATCGCGATCTTTGGCTGCATGTGGACGCCTGCGTCGGCGGCTACCTGGCGCCCTTTGCGCGCCAACTGGGCCGCCCGGTGCCGGCCTTTGACTTTGCGCTGCCCGGTGTGCGATCAATCTCGGCCGACCTGCACAAGTACGGCTTTTGTCCCAAGCCAGCGTCCACGGTGTTCTACCGCAGCGCTGAACTGGCCGCGCTACAGCCTTTCAGCTTCGACAGCTGGCCCAGCGGCCGCTTCATCACCGGCACGGCGGTGGGCACACGCCCGGCCGGTGGTGTGGCCGCAGCCTGGGCGGTGCTGCAATTTCTGGGCGCCGAGGGCTACCAACGCATCGCCGCACAAATGCTGGCCGGCGTTGACCGCTACGTCGCCGGCCTGCGCGCCATCGACGGCCTGTACATCGTCGGCCAGCCCGATCTGGCCATCGTGGCCTGGGGCAGCGAATCGCTGGACGCCTATGCCATCGTCAAGCAACTGGCGCTCAAGGGCTGGCAGCCCAGCTTGCTCAAACGCCCGCGCGCCGTGCACCGCATGATGTCGATGCTGCATGTCGAGACGGTCGATGAGTACCTGGCCGATCTGCGAACCGCAGTCGACCAAGTGCGCTCGGGTGGCGGTGTCGACGGCCAGCCGCTGCAAGCGCGTTACAGCTGAAGCCGGGCGCGACCCACATGTCCAGCCTTCCGTCTGCGGCGCTGGCCGAGGCCATCCACTTCGCCCAGGCGCATGAAGTGCCCTGGGCCCGCGACCCACAGGCCGAGCCGCTGCGCTTTGGCGTGCACCTGGGCGACCCGCCGCCCTACAACCGGCTGTTCGGCCCGCTGCATGCGCGTGGCGGCGTCTCGGGAGTGATCTGGCAGCAGGGGCTCGAGGTGGCGGCCTTTGGCGAGCCGGCACGCGCCGACCAGACCTTCAGCGTGGCCAAGACCTATCTGGCGCTGCTGGCCGGCGTGGCCCAATTACGCGGCCTGTTGCCCGATGTCGACGCTGCCATCGTCGATGTCCTGCCCGGCATCGGCTTCGATTTGCCGCACAACCGGGCCATCAGCTGGCGCCACCTGCTGGACCAAACCAGCGAGTGGGAAGGCACGCTGTTTGGCCTGCCCGACACGGTGGACCGCTGGCGCCAGGTGGCGGGAGATCCGCGCCCGCTGGCGGGCAAGAAGGGCGATGCCCGGCCGCTGCAAGCCGCCGGCAGCTATTGGGAATACAACGATGTGCGCATCAACCAGTTGTCGCTGGCACTGCTGCACTTGTTCAAGCAGCCGCTGGCCGATGTTTTTGAGCAAGCCATCCGCGCGCCGCTGGGCTGCGGCGACGCCTTCGCCTGGGAGCCCTATGACAACGCCTGGGTGATGGTGTCAGGCCAGCGCATGCCCTCGGTGCCCGGCGGCAGCCACTGGGGCGGCGGCGTTTGCATCAGCGCCAATGACCAGGTGCGCATCGGCCAGTTGCTGCTCGACGACGGCGTGGCCAACGGCCAGCGCCTGCTGCCCGCGGGTTGGGTGGCGGCCATGAGCGCGCCATGCCCCATCGCGCCGTTCTACGGCTGGCTGGTCTGGCGCAACCCCGACGGCGAGCGCTGGCCCGGCGCCTCGGCTGAGAGTGTGTTCATGCTGGGCGCAGGCGGCCATACCGTCTGGGTGGAGCCGGCGCTGGGCGTGGTGGCGGTGCTGCGCTGGCTCGATCCTGCACAGGCCGCCGGCACCGTCGAGCGCCTGGCGCAGGCCTTGCGCGGCGGCTGAACCAGCGCGGCCTGCGACCCGTGGGCAACATCAAGCGGCAGGTGTGGCGGGTGTGGCGGCTGTGGCGGGTTTGGCGGGTGTGGCGGGTGTGACGGGTGCAGTGAGCGTGACGGGCACCAGCCCGTGCACCTGACCAAACAAACGCGTCAGCCCCAGCAAGGCGGCGATGTGCGGCGTGGGTTCACCCAGGCGCTGGCCGATCTCAAACACCGCGCCGACGATGGCGTCGAGTTCGATCGGCCGCCCCGCCTCGGCATCCTGCAGCATCGAGGTTTTGAACGCGCCCAGCTTGGCCGTCACGGCATGGCGGTCTTCGGCGCTCTGCTCGATCTGGCAGCCGATACGCGCGCCGATGGTCGCGGCCTCTTGCATCACTGCGGTGCAGAAGCCGCGCACTTGCGGATCGGCCAGCAGCCGGTCAACGGTGGCACCGGTGATGGCGCTGACCGGGTTCATGGTCAGGTTGCCCCACAATTTGTACCAGATCGCTTGCCGCACATCAGCTTGGTGCGTGGCCTCAAATCCGGCCTGCGCCAGCAACGCCACCACCCGCTGCGCACGTGCGCTGTGGCCACCTGCGGGCTCGCCGACGATCAGGCCCTGGCCCATCTTGTGCTGTACCCATCCGGGTTCAGTGGTGGCGCAACTGGCATGCACCACGCAGCCCAGCACCTGGCCATAGGGGATGGCCGCGGCGATGCGTGCACCGGGGTCTACGCTGTGCAGCGGCTCGATGTCGAAACCCGGCAAGCCCTCGCAGAACCACCAGGGCACACCGTTCATCGCCGGCAGCACCAGGGTCTGCGGCCCCAGCAGCGGCGCCATGGCGGCCGCCACCTGCGGCAAGGACTGGCCCTTGACGGCAACGATGACCAGATCTTGCTGGCCCAGCTCGGCCGCCCTGTCACTGGCCTGGGCCGGCGCCTGGATCAACTTGCCGGCCATGCTCAGCCGCCAGCCCTGGCCCCGCAGCGCCGCCAGTGTGGCGCCGCGCGCCAAGGCGCTGACCTGGGCCTGGCCGGCCGCAGCCAGCCTGGCGCCGATGAAGCCGCCGATGGCGCCGGCGCCGACGATGCAGACCTTCATGCTCGTCGCGCCTTGGTCAGGCGCCGAAACCGGGCGCCGCAGGCGGCGCGCTCAGACCTCGTCGACGTCACTGCCGCCGCGGATGGTCTCGCGGCCGCGGCTGTCACGCTCACGGCCCACGGTGGTGTCAAGCGAGCGCAGCAGCTTGTCGACCGCACCACGAAAGGCGTCGGCCACCTTGGCCGCGTCATGGCTCACGGCCACTGGCTGCCGGCCAGACAGGCGGGCTTCCAGCTTGCAACGCTTGTCGGCAATGCCAACGCGGCCCGCCGCCGCATCGCCGAGGTGAATCTCAACCCGGGTGATCTGATCGCGAAAGCGCGCCAGCTTGTCCTTGAGCTCACCCTCGGCCCATTGCGCCAGCGAGTCCTCGCCTTGCACGTTGTGATCGGTATTCAGTTGAACCTGCATCGTCGTCCTTTCGTTGATGGGCAGCAGGGTTGCGGCCTGCCCGGTTTCGAAATCGCCATCCGGCCGCAACCCTCAGTTGGCTGCGCCGGCATGGCCTGGCTTGCTGAGAGCCATCTTAGCCGGCGCCCTGCACGCAGTCTCTGCACCGCACCAGCACCCCATCAACGCGGCGGCGGCAGCGGCTGGCCCAGCGCGCGACGCCACAACCAGGGCAGGCCTCGCGCCAGATCGATGCGCACACCGATCTGCTGCGGCTGGATTAGCGCCTGCAGCGGGCTGTGCTGCTCGGCGACCGCAAAACTGAACACGTAGTTGGGCTCCTGGCCCATGCGCAGATCAGTCACCAGCCACTGCGCGCCCTGCTGGTGCAGCTTGAAGAACCCCTTGCTGAAGGCGGCAATGCGCTGCACGCCGTCCAGGCTGTGCAAGGCGCTGCCCGGCACACCGCCCGCCCCCGGGCCGCGATCAAAGCGGTCGAAGTGCATGCGCTTGTCAGCATCCAGCAGCGAGTAAAAACCCTCGTGGTAGTCAGCGCCGCTGAGCGCCACCACCCGCCACAGCAAGGTATTGAAGGCGGTGGGCGTGACCAGCAACGATTCGGCCTGCACACCCTGGTCCGCCAGCGCCTGCCTAGCCACGCGCTCAACCTGTTGCTGCGCCAACATGCCCCAGCCCAGGTAGAGCGTGCTGATCAGAAGGCCGGCCAGATTGGCGCGCTGGCCCCAGCCTCCGGCGCGGCCAGCCAGCGCCCAGCCCGCGCCGGCCAGCAAAGGCAGCGTGTACAGCGGATCGATGATGAAGATGCTGCCCACGCCATACGGGTAGTCGCTGAAGGGCAGCGCCAACTGCGTGCCATAGACCGTCATCGCATCGAGCAGTGGATGCGTCACCAGCGCCAGCCAGATCGCCAGCCACCAACGGCGCCACAGCGTGCGCTCGCCATGCAACCCGACCACCAGCGCCGCCAGCGGCAGCGAGAACAGCGTCAACCAGAACGGCGCATGGGTCTCGGCGCGGTGCAGCACCATGTTGTGGATGGCATTGCCATGGTCGATCAGCACATCCAGGTCGGGCAGCGTGCCGGCCACCGCGCCCCACAGCGCGGCCTTCCACACCGCCGTGCGCCGGCCCATCACGGCCACGCTGAGCGCCGCGCCCAGCGCGATCTGAGAGACTGAATCCATCGCCGGCATTCTGCCGCCGCCGGCCATTGCGAGCCGGGGATTGCCGCATTCACCCTGCACTGGCCCTGCACTGGCCCTGCACTGGCCTTGCACTGGCCTGCACTGACCCTGCCCGGCTACCATCGGCCGGGTCATCGACAGCACAAGGTTCCTCATGCTTTACCACGCGCTCGGCAAAAGCCCCTTGCAGGTCTCCCGGCTGTGCCTGGGCACAATGATGTTTGCCGACCAGACTGATCTGGCTGAGGCCGGGCGCATCGTCGCGGCGGCCCATCAGCAGGGCGTGAACTTCATCGACACCGCCGATGTCTACTCGGCGGGCCGCTCCGAATCCATGGTCGGCGCGTTGATCAAGCCCCAGCGCCATGACTGGATCCTGGCCAGCAAGCTGGGCAACAAGATGTCGGAGCGGCCCAACGAGTCACGCTACTCGCGGGCCTGGGTGATGCGGGCCTGCGAGGCCAGCCTGCAGCGCCTGGCCAGCGACCACATCGACATCTACTACCTGCACCGCGACTTCAACGGCATGGACCTGGAAGAGCCGCTGCGCGCCATCGACGCGCTGCTGCGCGCCGGCAAGATCCGTTACTGGGGGCTGTCCAACTTCCGTGGCTGGCGCATCAGCGAAGCGGTGCATGTCGCGCGCGGCCTGGGCATGCCGGGGCCGGTGGTCTGCCAGCCCTATTACAACCTGCTCAACCGCCAGCCTGAGGTGGAGGTGCTGCCGGCCTGCAAGCACCATGGCATCGGCGTTGTGCCCTACAGCCCGATTGCGCGCGGCGTGCTGGCCGGCAAGTACCTGCCCGGCGCCCAGCCTGCTGCCGACAGCCGTGCCGGCCGCGGCGACAAGCGTATGCTGGAAACCGAATTCCGCGACGAATCCTTGCGCGCCGCTCAGACGCTGGCGGCGCATTGCGCGGCCAAGGGCGTGACGCTGTCGCACTTCGCCACCGCCTGGGTGCTGGCACACCGCGCGGTCAGTGCGGTGATTGCCGGGCCGCGCACGCTGGCGCAATGGCAGGACTACCTGGGTGCGCTAGACACCCGCATCGAGCCCGACGACGAGGCAGCGGTGGATGCGCTGGTGGCGCCAGGCCATCCGTCGACGGCGGGCTACAACGATCCGGCTTATGCGCTGGAAGGCCGCTGAGCCCCGGCCACCGCGACGTGCCATCGAAGATCGCCCATCAGCGACCCCGGCATGTCTCTGGTGGGACATCGCATGACCGCCGCAGGATGTCAGCATCGGCGCTTTACAGCGCTGCTGCGGCCGCCCGACTTCGAGACCTCTGATGTCATTACCGTCACTGCCGTCACTGCCGTCATTGCCGTCACTACCGTCATTGCCTTCATTGCCTGATGGCCTGATCGTTGTTGCCAAACGCGAATGCCCGACCTGCGGCCTGGTCGAGCCGCTGCTGCATGAACTGGCGCAGTCCGGCACGCCGCTGACGGTCTATGTGCAGGACGACCCGGCCTATGCCGCCGGTCTGCCGGGCCAGCTGTTCGACCAGACGCTGGAACAATCCTTCCGCCTGGGTATTGAGTTTGTGCCGACGTTGATACGGGTGCAAGACGGCCGCGAAGTGGCGCGCACCCATGGTTGGCACCGCGGCGACTGGCAGCAACTCAGCGGCCTGCCCACACTGGGCACGGCGCTGCCCGAACTGCGCCCGGGCTGCGGCTCGATGACGCTGGAGCCGGGCCTGGCCGAAGAGCTGATCGTGCGCTTCGGCGATACCGGCCTGGCCTCGCGCCAGGTCACGCTGGGCGACGCCGAGGACGCCATCGAAGCCTGCTACGACCGTGGCTGGACCGACGGCCTGCCGGTAGTGCCGCCCACTGCGGCGCGGGTGTTGCGCATGCTGCAGGGCACCACCCGCCAGGCCGACGAGGTACTGGGCCTGGTGCCGCCCGACCTCGAAGCCTGCACCGTCGAGAAGGTGGCGATCAACGCGGTGATGGCCGGCTGCAAGCCCGAGTACCTGCCCATCGTGCTGGCCGCGGTAGAGGCCGCGCTGATCGACGAGTTCGGCATGCACGGCATCCTGTGCACCACCATGTTTTGCGGCCCGCTGGTCATCGTCAACGGCCCGCTGGGCCGGCGTGTTGGCGTCAATTCGGGCGTCAATGCGCTGGGCCAGGGCCACCGCGCCAATGCCAGCATCGGCCGCGCGTTGCAGCTGGTGATCCGCAACGTCGGCGGCGGCCGGCCCGGCGAGGTCGACCGCGCCACGCTGGGCACGCCCGGCAAATACAGCTTCTGCTTTGCCGAGGCCGAGCATCCGGGCTGGGAATCGCTGGCGGTCGAGCGCGGCTTTGCGCCGGATGCCTCCACCGTCACGCTGTTTGCCGGCGAGGGCGTGCAAGGCGTGGTCGACCAGAAATCGCGCACGCCCGAATCACTGGCCAAGAGCTTTGCGCTGTGCCTGCGCGCGGTCGACCATCCCAAGCTGGCGATGGCCGGCGACGCGGTGCTGGTGGTCTCGCCCGACCATTGCCGGGTGTTCCTCGAGGCCGGCTGGTCCAAGGCGCGGCTGCGCGAAGAACTCGATCGCTTGCTGCTGCTGCCCGGCGACGAGATGGTGGTCGGCGCCGGCGGCATTGCCGAGGGTGTGCCCGCCTCGATGGCCGGCAAGCCGGTGCCCAAGTTCCGCCCCGGCGGCTTGCTGATCGTGCGCGCCGGCGGCACTGCCGGCCTGTTCTCGGCAATCATTGCCGGCTGGGCCGCCTCGGGTCCGGTCGGCTCCATCCCTGTCACCAAGGAGATCTCAACATGAGTCACACCATGGTCCTGCTCGACCCCACTTCAGAGCGATCGCCGGTGGCGCGCGCACTCACAGCGCGGCCGGCAGCGCTCAGCGGCCTGGCGGTCGCCATCCTCGACATCTCGAAGGCGCGCGGCAATGTCTTCCTCGACCGGCTGGCGGTGCTGTTGGCCGGCCAGGGCCTCACCGTCAACCGCTACCGCAAGCCCACCTTCACCCGCCCGGCGCCCGCCGCACTGCGACAGCAGATCGCGGCCGAAAACCAGCTCGTCATCGAAGGTCTGGCCGACTGAGGATCCTGCACGTCGTGCTGTATGCATGACATCGCGGATCTGGAGTCACGCGGCCTGCCGGGAGTCGGTGTTGCGTCAAGTGAATTTATGCAGGCAGCGGCCGCGCAGTCGCAATCGCTGGGTTTCGACCCGGCGATGGTGTTCGTCGCCCATCCGATCCAGGACCGCAGTGATGACGAGTTGCGCGCCCTCGCCGACCAGGCCCTGCCCGCCATCCTGCAACGCCTGCTCGCCGTCGTCCCACCGGGGTCCTGAGACCCAAGGCCTGCGGCGATGGCGCTGAACAGCGCCTTGCGCCGCTTGCCGGCGGTCGACAAGCTGCTGGCCTGGCCGGCGTTGGCGGCCTTGGCCGAGCAAGTTGGCCGCGCCCGTTTGCTGGAAGCCGCGCGCGCCGAACTGGCGCAATGGCGCAGCGCGCTGGCGGCCGACCCCGCTGCCGGTCTGCCCAATGAGGCGCAGCTGACTCAAACCATCAGCGAACGTGCGCTGGCGCTGGCGCAGCCCCGGCTGCGGCCGGTCTTCAACCTCAGCGGCACAGTGCTGCACACCAACCTGGGCCGGGCGCCATTGCCGGCGCAGGCCATCGCCGCCATCAGCGCGGTGGCCAGCGGCGCCTGTAACCTGGAGTTCGACCTGACCAGCGGCGGCCGTGGCGATCGCGATGACGCGGTTGAAGGGTTGCTGCAGCGCCTGACCGGCGCCGAATCCGCCACCGTGGTCAACAACACCGCCGCTGCGCTGATCCTGGTGCTGGCGACACTGGCGCGCTCGCCCAGGGCGCGTGAGGTCATCGTCTCGCGCGGCGAGCTGATCGAGATCGGCGGCGCTTTCCGGCTGCCCGACATCATGCGTGCCGCCGGCTGCCAGTTGCGCGAAGTCGGCACCACCAACCGCACCCATCTTCGCGACCATGTCGAGGCGATCGGCCCGCGCACCGCGATGCTGCTGCAAGTGCACACCAGCAACTACCGCATCGAAGGCTTCAGCGCCGCGGCCAGCACCGCCGAGCTGGCCGCGCTGGCCCGCGATCACGGCCTGCCGCTGGTGGTCGATCTGGGCAGCGGCGCTTTGATCGACCTCGCCAAGCTGGGCCTGCCGCACGAAACCACGCCGGCCGAGACCCTGGCCCAGGGCGCCGACCTGGTGCTGTTCTCGGGCGACAAGCTGCTGGGCGGGCCGCAGGCCGGCATCATCGTCGGCCGCGCTGATCTGGTGCAGCGCCTCAAGCGCAACCCGTTCAAGCGCGCGCTGCGCTGCGACAAGCTGACGCTGGCCGCGCTGGAAGCCGTGCTGCAGCTCTATGGC
>JBBQJN010000053.1:0-16511 GCA_038325945.1 Burkholderiales bacterium
CCGCTGCACACGCTGGTCTGCTTGAGCAGGTTGACGGTGCAGGGTTGGTCGGATTCCAGCGTCATCGGGCGGCTGCGGTCGGCCTTCTCGGCCAACGCAGAACCGCCGCCAACGCCAAGCGCCAGCAGCAGGATCAGGGAAGGGGGGCTAAGGGTAAACATCTATCGGCACAGAACTTGCATGCCATTCTAGGCGCAGCGCCCGGCGATGGCGGGGCTTTTGGCCGGCTGAACTGCCAACAAGGACGCAATCGGCAGCACTTTATGGCCCCGCGCGCGCACGACCCCAAGTCCGACAACCTACCGGTGCGTGTTGCGCCGCCAGGGCCTGGCGCAAAGCCTGCCGGCAGCGGTCAATGCAGTGCTGGATGTTGTGATCGGCGCCGGCCAGCTCCACCCCACTGGCGGCAGGAGCCGCCCGCCGCCTCTCAGCCTCTCGGTCTCTCAGCTCTTGCGCAGCTGATTGAGCAGCGCATCGGCGGTGGCCAGTGCGCGCTCGGGCGAGCCGGCGATCGACGGGCTGGTCAGCCAGCGGCCATGGATGCCCAGCGTGGGCACACCCTCGATGCGGTAGGCCTCGGACAGCTGGCGCGCCTGGCGCGTCTTGGTCGCCACCGAGAAGCTCTTCATCGCCTCGAGGATCTTGGCCGAGTCGGCGCCGGCGGTGGCCGCCCAGGCCTGGACGTCGGCGTCGTTGTTCAGACGCTTGCGCTCGACATGCAGCCAATTGAAGACCTTGCGGTGCAAGGTGTCGACCAGGCCCAGCGCTTCCAGCGCGAAGTACAGGCGCTGCGCCGGCTCTTGCGCCGGGTTGAAGGCGATCGGCATGCGGCGAAACACCACGTTTGGCGGCAGCTTCTTGGCCCAGGCATCGAGCGTGGGCTCAAAGGTATTGCAGTGCGGGCACCAGTAGCCGAAGAACTCGACCACCTCAATCTTGCCCTCGGGCATGGCGATGGGTTGCGCCAGGCGTGTGTAGTCGCGGCCTTCAACCGGCCCGCCCTGCGCCAGCAGCGGCAGCGACAGGCCATTCAGGGTCAGCGCCGTGGCGCCAAGCGCCCATTCACGTCGATTCATGTCAGGTTCTCTCTGGTTTCATAGTCACAACGCTGGATGGAGTGCGATGGTGGACTCGGAGTTCAACGTTCGACCCGCACCAGGTTGGCTTCAATGCCGGCGCCGGCCAGCTTGGCCTGGGCATCCTCGGCCGGTGCGCGCAGCTCAAACGGCCCCAGCCGCACACGGTAAACGGTGCGGCCAGACTGCTCGCGCTCACTGACCTTGGCGGCCAAGCCCAGCAAGGCCAGTTTGGCACGTTGGGCGTCGGCGTCCTCGGGCCGGGCATATGCACCGGCCTGAACAAAGAAGACCGTGGGCGCGGCGGCGACCGTACCGGCGGCGCCGGCGGAAGGCGTCAACGGTGCCGCCGGTGCCGCTGGTGCCGCGGCCGCAGGCAAGGCCGGCGGCGTCGCGGCGCCGGGCTGTGCCGCCAGGATCGCCGCCGGGTCGGGTGCCGGCTGGGCAGCCGTTGGGGGTTGCGATGCCGCAGCGCCCGCCGGTGGGTTGTCCACCACCGCGCCGCTGGCCACTGTGGTCGGCCGAGCCGGGTTCTTGCCGGCCAGCGGCGCGTTGGGATCCCAGGCCTTGTTGCGCTCGAACTCGGCCGCGTCCTGCTCGGCGCTGCGCTGTGGCAGCTTGTTGATGAAAGGCACGGGCGCCTTGGTGATGTAGAGCGCCACCGCCAGCGCCACAGCCAAGCCGATCAGCAGGCCGATCACCAGGCCGGTGGCGAAGCTGCCGGTTTGTTTCGACTTCATCCAACAATCTCCATGGGCGGCACAGGGTCAGCGGCGGGCGCGCGCTGCATGGCATCGGGTGCGCTGACGCCGATCATGTCCAGCGCATTGCGCAGCACCTGCCGGGTGGCGGCCAGCAAGGCCATGCGGGCGGCGGCCAGCGCCGCGTCGTCGATCAAGAAGCGCTCGGCCGCATACCAGCTGTGCAGCGCTGAGGCGACATCACGCAGGTAGAAGGCGACGTCGTGCGGCGCAAAGTCGGCGCTGGCGCCGGCCAGCATCTCGGGATAGGCGGCCAGCTTGAGCATCAGCGCGGTTTCGGTGGGCGCGGTCAGCAGCGACAAATCAGCCGCAGCCAGCGCAGCGGCGTCGGTGGCGGCGCCGGTGCGCACCGTGTACTGCGCCAGTACCGAGCAGATGCGGGCATGGGCGTACTGCACATAGAACACCGGGTTCTCGTCGCTGGCCTTCAGCGCGAGGTCGACATCAAAGACAAATTCGGTGTCGGCCTTGCGGCTGATCAGGAAAAACCGCACCGCGTCGCGGCTGGTCCAGTCGATCAGGTCGCGCAGCGTCACGTAGCCGCCGCTGCGCTTGCTGATCTTGACCTCTTCGCCACCCTTCATCACGGTGACCATCTTGTGCAGCAGGTAGTCGGGCCAGCCCTGCGGGATGCCGACAGCGGCGGCCTGCAGCCCGGCGCGCACACGGGCAATGGTGCCGTGGTGGTCACCGCCCTGCACATTGACCACCTTGTCGAAGCCGCGCTGCCATTTGTTGATGTGGTAGGCCACGTCGGGCACAAAGTAGGTGTAGCTGCCGTCAGACTTGCGCATCACGCGGTCTTTGTCATCACCGTAGTCGGTGCTGCGCAGCCACAGCGCGCCTTCGCTTTCGTAGGTCTTGCCGGCGGCGCGCAGGCGGGCCACCGCGTCCTCAACCTTGCCGTCGGCATACAGGCTGGATTCGAGAAAGTAGTTCTGGAACTGAACGCCGAAGGCCCGCAGATCCAGGTCTTGCTCGTGGCGCAGATAGGCCACCGCGAACTGGCGGATCGATTCGAGATCGGCCGCATCGCCGCTGGCGGTGAAGGCGCGGTCGTCGGCGTGCACCGTTTTGCCGGCCATGAAATCGGCGGCGATATCGGCGATGTAGTCGCCGTTGTAGGCGTCGGCCGGCCAGCCCTCGTCGCCCGGCTTCACGCCCTGGATGCGGGCCTGGGTGCTGCGCGCCAGCGTGTTGATCTGCACACCGGCGTCGTTGTAATAGAACTCACGCGTCACGTCCCAGCCCTGGCTCTGGTGCAGCCGGCAGATCGCGTCACCCAGCGCGGCCTGGCGGCCATGGCCGACGTGCAGCGGGCCGGTGGGGTTGGCCGAGACAAACTCGCACATCATCTTGCGGCCGTTGGCCGCGGCCCGGCCGAAGGTTTCGCCAGCGGCCAGCACCTCGGCCACCACCGCCTGCTTGGCCGCAGCGCTCAGGCGCAGGTTGATGAAGCCGGGGCCGGCGATTTCGAGCGCGCTGACCCAGCGGGCCACGGCGGGCTGGGCCTCAAGCGCGGCCACCAGCGCGGCGGCCAGTTCACGCGGGTTGCGCTTTTGCGCCTTGGCCAGTTGCATCGCCACGGTGATGGCCAGGTCGCCATGGGCGGCCTGCTTGGGCGACTCGAAGGCCAGCGACTGCGACGGGCTTGCTGTAGCGTTGGGCGCGATCTGGCGTACGGCGGCCTCAAGTGCGGCGAGCAAGTCCTGTTTGGCTTGGATCATGGCGCCGATTCTACGGTTCGGTCCTCGCGGCGCTCGCGGCCGGCCGCACCGCACATCGGCCTCAGTCCTGCTCCGCAACTGCCGATAAGGGATGCAAGCTCAGCCTGTGCCATGTCCGACCACTCCTCCTTTATTCCCCCGACCGGCGCAGACAGCGCGGTCGATGCCAGCCTGCCCGTGCAGATTGGCAAGTACAAGATCCTGTCGCGGCTGGGCGAAGGCGCCACCAGCGAGGTCTACCTGGCCTTCGACGAATTCCACCAACGCAAGGTGGCGATCAAGCGGGTGCGCGAGGCCAGCGCTGACGAGAGCCTGGAGAACCACTACCGGGTGCACTTCTTTGCCGCCGAGGCGGCGCTGGCCGGCAAGCTCAAGCATCCCAACGTGGTGCAGATCTTCGACGCCGTGGCCGACGCGGCTCAGCCCTACCTGGTGATGGAGTATGTCAGCGGGGTCACGCTGCGTCGGTTTTGCCGGCCCGACGCGCTGCTACCGTTGGACCAGGTGGTCGAGGTGGGCTTCAAGTGCGCGATGGCGCTGGACTATGTGGCCCGCCACGGCCTGATCCACCGCGACGTCAAGCCGGCCAACATCCTGGCGGTGCTGCGCAACGATTTGATCGCCGACATCAAGATCACCGACTTTGGCAGCGCCTTCGACCAGACCAGTGACCGCACCCAGGTCTACCGCGTCGGCTCGTTGGCCTATATGTCGCCCGAGCAGCTTGACGGCAGCACGCTGGATACCCGCGCCGACATGTACGCGCTGTCGGCGGTGCTCTACCACCTGGTGGCCGGGCGGCCGCCCTTCGACGCTGGCAACCAGGTGGCCTTGATGCACCAGATCTACAACGCCGAGGCGCCGCTGCTGGGCGGTCTGCGTGAAGGTGTGCCGCCGCGTCTGCAGGCCTTGCTGCGCCAGGGCCTGGCCAAGCGGCCCGAGCAACGCCCGGCGAATTGGCAAGATTTCGCCCGCGAGCTGTCGCAGCTGGTGGCCAACGGCGAGCTGCCACAGGCCAATCTGCAGGATGTGCTGGACTCGGAGCGCTTTGGCCTGCTGCGCTCGCTGGAGTTCTTCAACGACTTCGGCGATGTCGCGCTGTGGGAGGTGGTGCGCCGTGCCCAGTGGCTGCGCCACAAGTACGGTGCCGCGCTGTTTCGCAAGGGCGAATTGGGCAATACCTTCCACATCATTGCGCTGGGCAAGGTGGATGTGTACCGCGACGGCCAACGGGTGGCGCAGCTGGGCGCGGGCACGTCGGTGGGTGAAATGGCCTACCTGGCGCCCAGCCCCGACCTGCGTTGCCACGCCGCTGATGTGATCGTCTCCGACCCGGCCACCACCATTGCCTTCACGCCCGACACGCTAGTGGCGCTGAGCCCGGCCACCCGGCATTTGTTCGACGCCGCCTTCATCCGCGTGCTGGTACGCCGCTTGCATGCCGCGCACGAGCAGCTGGCCCACCCGCGGCGCATTCTCTGAGCGCCGCCGTGGCGGTCAAGCAAAGTTGCCAGGCGACAATTGCCTCTCAGCCTCTCAGCCTCTGAGCCGGCGGGCACGTCACTGGCCTGAGCGCGACTTTTTGCACGACCCGTCGGCTGCCTGTCCACGGGCTGAGGCCCTGGCGCGTTGATCGCTGAGCCAGCGCGGAGGATCTCACCTTCACGCGGTTCCGGCCGCTAGCGGCCATCCCCAAGGACCAGGAGAGACCTCATGATCAAGCAACTGTCTGCCGCTGTGGTGGCATTGTTCCTTTGCACCGGCTTCGCCCATGCCGCAGGTGACTGCGATGTCCAGGCTGCCGACAAGAAGCTGGCTGGTGCGGCCAAGACCAGCTTCCTGAAGAAGTGCAATGCCGATGGCGCTGCGGCCTCGCCGGCCGCTGCAGCCTGCGACAAGCAGGCGGCGGACAAAAAGCTGGCCGGTGCCGCCAAGAACAGCTTTGTCAAGAAGTGCGTCGCCGATGCCGGCGGTGCCCCTGCTGCGGCTGCGGCCGCTGCGGCAGCCACCGCTGCGGTCCCGGCCAAGGCCGACCCGGCCGCCGCCTGTGACAAGCAGGCCGCCGACAAGAAGCTGGCTGGCGCGGCCAAGAACAGCTTCGTCAAGAAGTGCGTCGCCGACGCCAAGGCCTGAAGCACCCAAGACCGTGATCGCGCCGCCTGCGGGCGGCGCCTTCGCTTATGTGACCAAGCGTGCGCTCAATCGTGCGCCGATCCCGATCAGGCCACTGCCGTGGCGGCGCGCCAGTAGCCGGCGTCGCCGTAATGGTGTTTGAGAAAGTCGATCCACAGCCGCACCCGCAGCGGCAGGTGCTTGCGCTGCGGCAGCACGGCGTAGATGCCGTTGGCTGGCGCGGCAAAATCCTCCAGCACCGCCACCAGCGCACCCGAGGCGATGTCGCTCTGCGCCTCCCAGGTGCTGCGCCAGGCGATACCCAGGCCCTGGCGGCACCAGGCATGCAGCACCTGGCCATCGCTGCAATCGATGCGCCCGCTCGGCCGCTGGTGGCTGAGCACGCCGTCGATCTGGAAAGCCCAGCCACGGGTCTGGCTGGCGTCGGACGACAGCGTCAGACATTCATGGCGGCCGAGTTCGCTGGGGTGCCGCGGCTCACCGGCGCGCTTGAGGTAATCCGGCGCGGCGACGCAGATCCGGCGGTTGTCGGCCAGGCGGATCGAGATCAGGCTGGAATCGGGCAGATCGCCTACCCGCACCGCGCAGTCGAAGCCTTCGTTGGCGATGTCCACCACGCGGTCGCTGAGGTTGAGCGAGAGTTTCACGTCGGGGTGGCGGGCCAGGAAGCCCGGCATCAGCGGCGCCACATGGCGGCGACCGAAGCCCGCCGGCGCGGTGATGCGCAGAAAGCCGCTGGCCTTGACACCGCCGGCCGAGACACTGGCCTCGGCATGGCCCATGTCGGCCAGGAAACGCTGGCAGTCTTCCAGGAAGGCGCTGCCTTCGTGCGTCAGCGTGATGCGCCGGGTGGTGCGCAGCAGCAGCTTGACGCCCAAGCGCTGCTCCAGCGCGTCAATGCGCCGGCCCAGCACCGCCGGCGCCACGCCTTCGATGCGGGCTGCGGCCGTCAAACTGCCCTTGGTCGATACCGAAACGAATGATTCAAGCTGCTTTAGCCGGTCCATTGACGTAGATTACAGACTGAACGGTCACTGATCAACGGCTTTAGCGGGGCTGCACAACATTGAGTTCGGGTCGGAATCTTCGGCATTTCTGTTACTTAATCGGCTGCCAGGTTCGTAATACAGTCGGGCATGACCAGCAAACCATCGATACCCGCGCCCGAAGCGGTGCTGTTCGACGCCTACGGCACCTTGTTTGATGTCTACAGCGTCGGCCTTGCCGCCGAGCAGCTGTGGCCCGGCCGGGGCGATGGGCTGGCCTTGCTGTGGCGCGACAAGCAGATCGATTACACCCGGCTGTGCTCAATGAGCCAGCGCTACCGGCCGTTCTGGGACATCACCCGCGCCGGCCTGCGTTTTGCTGCGCTCAAACTCGGCCTGCCACTGGACCGCGCCGCCGAAGACCGGCTGATGAACGAGTACCGGCACTTGTCGGCTTATCCCGAGAACCGCGACGTGCTGCAGGCGCTGGCTGATCGCGGCATCCGCGCCGGCATTCTGAGCAACGGCGATCCGGAGATGCTGGCGGTGGCGATCAAGAGTGCGGGTTTGCAGGATCTGATCAACCCGGTGCTCAGCGCGCACACGGTGCAGCGCTTCAAGACCGACGCCGCTGTCTACCAACTTGGCCCCGACGCGCTGGGGCTGCCGGCGAAGAAAATACTGTTTGTCTCCAGCAATGGCTGGGACGCCATTGGCGCCACCTGGTTTGGCTACACCACGCTGTGGGTCAACCGTGCCGGTGGCCCGCTTGAACAGCTCGACACCCAGCCCACGCGCAGCGCCAGCAGCCTGCGCGAGGTGCTCGATTTTTTCCCCACATCCACTTGAACTTCATCCGATCCGAAAGGCGCACATGACCGAACGCACCACCCACCACCGCCTGCAAGTGGCCAGCACGCTGGCCGAATTCATCGACCAGCAGGTATTGCCCGGCACGGGCGTCAGCAGTGAGGCCTTCTGGGCCGGCTTCGATGCCCTGGTGCACGATCTGGCGCCAAAAAACGCCGCGCTGTTGGCCGAGCGCGACCGCCTGCAGACCGAGCTGGATGCCTGGCACAAGGCCAAGCCTGGCCCGATCAAGAACATGGCCAAATACCGCGCCTTTCTTGAGGCCATCGGCTACCTGGTACCGGTGCCGGCCAAGGTGAAGTTGCGCACCAAGAACGTGGATGCCGAGCTGGCGCTGCAAGCCGGGCCGCAATTGGTGGTACCGATCACCAATGCACGTTACGCGCTGAACGCCGCCAATGCGCGCTGGGGCTCGCTGTATGACGCGCTGTACGGCACCGATGCGTTACCCGAGACCGATGGCGCCGGCCGCGCCGGCGGCTACAACCCGGTGCGCGGCGCCAAGGTCATCGCCTATGCCCGCCATGTGCTGGACCGCTGTGCGCCGCTCAAGTCGGGCTCGCATGTTGATTCAACCGGCTACCGCATCGAGGGCGACGCGCTACTGGTCAGCCTGAGCAACGGCAAGACCAGCGGCCTGAAGAAGCCCGCCCAGTTGGTCGGCTGGCAGGGTGAGGCGGCGGCGCCTTCGTCGGTACTGCTGCAGCACAACGGCCTGCACCTGGACATCCGCATCGACCGCAGCACGCCCATCGGCGCCGCCGACCCGGCCGGCGTGGCCGACCTGGTACTTGAGGCCGCGCTGTCGACCATCCTCGACCTGGAAGATTCGGTGGCGGTGGTTGACGCCGACGACAAGGTGCAGGCCTATGGCAACTGGCTGGGCATCATGAAAGGCACGCTGACAGAGCAGGTCAGCAAGGCTGGCACCACCTTCACCCGTGGCCTCAATCCCGACCGCGCCTACAGCGCGCCTGGTGGCGGTGTTGTCAGCCTGCACGGCCGCAGCCTGATGTTTGTGCGCAACGTCGGCCACCTGATGGGCAACCCATCGGTGCTGTGGGGCGACGATCAGGAAATCCCCGAGGGCATGCTCGACGCCGTGGTCACCACCACCATCGCGCTGCACGACCTGCAGCGCAAGGGCGCTGGCGGCATCGTCAACTCGCGCCAGGGCAGCGTCTACATCGTCAAGCCCAAGATGCACGGCCCGGCCGAAGTGGCCTTTGCCAGCGAGCTGTTCGGCCGCGTCGAGGCCATGCTGGGTCTGCCCAAGGCCACGGTGAAGCTGGGCATCATGGACGAAGAGCGCCGCACCAGCGTCAATCTGAAGGCCTGCATCGCGGCGGCGGCCGACCGCGTGGCCTTCATCAACACGGGCTTCCTGGACCGCACCGGCGACGAGATGCACAGCGCGATGCAAGCCGGGCCGATGATGCGCAAGGGCGACATGAAGTCCAGCACCTGGATCCAGGCCTACGAGCGCAACAACGTGCTGGTGGGCCTCGCCTGCGGCCTGCGTGGCAAGGCGCAGATCGGCAAGGGCATGTGGGCCATGCCCGATCTGATGGCGGCGATGCTGCAGCAGAAGATCGGCCACCCGCTGGCCGGCGCCAATACCGCCTGGGTGCCGAGCCCGACCGCCGCCACGCTGCATGCGCTGCACTACCACCAGGTGGAGGTCTTCAAGGTGCAGAAGGACCTGGAGAAGATCGACGACGCCGCCGAGCGCGACGTGCTGCTGGAAGGCTTGCTGACCATCCCGGTGGTGAAAAAGCCCAAGTGGAGCGAGCTGGAGCGCCAGCAAGAGCTCGACAACAACGCCCAGGGCATCCTCGGTTATGTGGTGCGCTGGATCGACCAGGGTGTGGGCTGCAGCAAGGTGCCCGACATCAACGGCATCGGCCTGATGGAAGACCGCGCCACGCTGCGCATCAGCAGCCAGCACATGGCCAACTGGCTGCACCACGGCGTGGTCAGCAAGGCGCAGGTGAAGGCCACGCTGTCACGCATGGCCAAGGTGGTGGACAAGCAAAACGCGGGTGATGCGGCCTACAGCAAGATGTCGGGCCGGCTGAAAGACAGCGCGGCCTTCCAGGCGGCGAGTGATCTGGTGTTCAAGGGCCTGGCGCAGCCCAACGGCTATACCGAGCCGCTGCTGCATGCCTGGCGGTTGAAGGTCAAGGCAGCGGCCTGAGCGTCGTTTACGCCGTCAGGCAGGTGCTGGCAGCTGGCCTGATTGCCTGCGCTCAGAGCTTGGCCGGCTTGGGCAGGTCTCGCTCAAGCAGGGCTTCGCAGGCGACGCAGCGTGGCACCTCGGGTGCCAGGCGTAGCCGCTCGATGGCGATGGCGTCGCCGCAAGCGATGCACAGGCCGTAGCTGCCCAGCGACAGGCGTTGCAAAGCGCGGTCGATCTTGACCAGCGCCACTGCGTCCTGGTCGCTGCGTGCAAAGTCGACCTCGCGTTCGGCGTCACGCTGGGTTTCGTCGTCGCCGTCTTGCAGCAGTACATCGCGCGCATGCTCGGCGCGGGTTTGGCCGCCGAGCTGGGCGTCTCGTTGGTGCGCCAGCTGACGGCGGCGCGTTTGCAGGCTGAGCTGCAACTGCTTCAGATCGTCTTGGCTGATCGAGTCTGTCATGGGCCTCTCCTGGGTGCTTGCTGCAGGGTGGCACTGCGGGCCGAGTCTCGCTTTGACAAGACTCAAGCCCGAGACTCAAGCCCGCCACCCCTGCCTACAATCGCCCGGCAAGCGGCCCGGCAAGCAGCCTGGCCGCTGCGCATCCGCCGCCGCTCGCCCTTGAATCGCCCACTTCGATGACCTCGTCCGACCCACTGCCACTGGCCTGCGATGTGCTGGTGATCGGCGCGGGCCCCGCCGGCAGCGCCTGTGCTCAGTGGCTGGCGCGGCAGGGCTTGCAGGTGGTGCTGGTCGACCAGCATGATTTCCCGCGCGACAAGGTCTGCGGTGATGGCCTGATCCCCGATGCCCACCATGCGCTGCAGCGCCTGGGTGTGCATGCCGAGGTGATGGCGCAGGCCCAGGTGGCGGCCCATATTGGCTGCATCGCGCCGCGCGGCGGGCGCGTCGATGTGCCGGGGCGGCTGGCGGTCTTGCCGCGGCGCCAGCTCGACGACATCCTCAAGCGCGCCGCCCAACGCGCCGGCGCGCACTTCCATGCGCCCTGGCGTTTTGAGGCGCCGCTGCTCGAAGGCGAGGGCGACGCCGCCACCGTGGTCGGCGCGCGGCTGAAGTCGCCCTCCCTGGGCGAGCGTGACCTGCGCGCCGGCTGGGTGGTGCTGGCCACCGGTGCGGTGCCGCGCGCGTTGATGGCCGCCGGCGTCTGCGAGCGCCACACCCCCAGCGGCATCGCGCTGCGCGCCTATGTGCGCCATCCCGGCCTGGCTGGCCGCCTGCGCGCGCTGGAGGTGGTCTGGCACAAGCAACTGCGCAAAGGCTATGGCTGGATATTCCCCTGCCCCGACGGCGTCTTCAACATCGGCGTCGGCCTGGCCCACAGCCATGCCAAGCAGGCCGATGGCCGCAACACCATGGCCGATGTCAACCTGCGTGAGCTGATGGCGGCGTTTGCGCGCATCTACCCGCCGGCCGGCGAGCTGATGCAGCAAGGCCAGCAGATCAGCGATTTCAAGGGCGCGCCGCTGCGCTGCTCGCTGGCCGGCGCACGTTTCAGCCGGCCGGGCCTGCTGGTCACCGGCGAGGCCGCAGGCAGCACCTATGCCTTCACCGGCGAGGGCATCGGCAAGGCGATGGAAACCGGCCTGCTGGCCGCGGAGGCGCTGATTTCCGGGCGCGCGCATGGCGAGCCGGATGCTGCGGTGCGCACGCGCTACGAGGCCTCGCTGCGGGCGCTCAAGCCGCGCTTCGATCTCTACGAGCGCGCCAACCAGGTCAACGCCCACCCCTGGCTGGCTGACCTGCTGATCTGGCGCGCCAACCGCAGCCCGCGCATCCTGCGCCGCATGGAAGGCGTGCTCGAGGAGACCGGCAACCCCGGCAACCTGGTGTCGCTGCGCGGCATCACCCGCTTGTTCCTGCCGATCCGCTAGCCCAGGCCGCCACCATGTGCCAGCTGCTGGGCATGAATGCCAACACGCCGACCGATGTGATGTTCTCGTTCACCGGTCTGGCCACGCGTGCCGACGAGCACAAGGACGGCTTCGGCATCGCCTTTTTTGAAGACCGCGGTGTGCGCCTGTTCATCGACCCCGAGAGCGCCCGCGCTTCGCCGGTGGCCGAGTTGGTCAAACGCTATCCGATCAAGAGTGGCAATGTCATTGCGCATATTCGCAAGGCCACGCAGGGCCGGGTCTCGCTGCAGAACTGCCACCCCTTTGTGCGCGAGCTGTGGGGCCGCTACTGGGTGTTTGCCCACAACGGCGACCTCAAAGGCTTTGCGCCGCGACTGCATGGCAACTTTCAGCCGGTGGGTGATACCGACAGCGAGCTGGCTTTCTGCTGGCTGATGCAGGAGCTGGCCAAGGCCCATGCCGCCGTGCCCACGGTCGAAGAACTCACCCGCACGCTGGCTGAGCTGATGCCGCTGCCGGCTGCGCATGGCACCTTCAACTGCCTGCTGAGCAACGGCCAGGCACTGTGGGCGCATTGCAGCACGCACCTGCACTGGCTGGTGCGCGGCCATCCCTTCGGCGCGGCCAGCCTGGCCGACGAGGATCTCAGCGTTGACTTCGCTGCGCTCACCACGCCCGGTGACCGCGTCGCACTGGTGGCCACCCAGCCGCTGACGGCCGGCGAGGGCTGGGTGGCGTTTGGCAAGGGAGAGTTGAGGGTGTTTGAATCGGGGCGCGCCACCCATGCAGATGAGCACTGATCTGCGAACTGGCGCACGCGCAAGGTGGCGGCAATGCCCCAGCCCGTTCGCCGCAACCCTGTCAACTGCGAGCCCTGACGTGAATCGACTCCGGCGCGCAATGCCCTCAGCAGCCCGGTGCTGGCGATGAACGAACGCTGGCCGACGGCCGACTTGGCCCCATGACACTGATCCGAACGACGGGCTGGCCGTTTTTGGCTTGGGTCGTCTTCGTCATCTACGGCAGCCTGCTGCCGTTCGACTTCCAGCCGCAATCGCTGGAGAACGCGCTGGCCGGCTTCAGGCAGATGCCGTTCCTCAAGCTGGGGGTCGAATCCCGCGCCGACTGGGTGGCCAACGGCGTGCTCTACCTGCCGATCGGGTTTCTGGGGTTCCGCTGGTTGGCGGCATCGCTCGCGGCTCGCATGCAGTGGTTAGCCGTCATCCTGGCCATCGTGGCCGGCACGCTGCTGGCAGCCGCAGTCGAGTTTGCTCAGCTGTACTTTCCGTCCCGGACCGTTTCGCAAAACGACCTCATTGCAGAGTGCATGGGCTCAATGGTCGGGGCTCTGGTGGCGCCCATGCTCCAGCCTTGGGCCGCGCGCCTGATGGAGGGCTGGTCAGGTGGCGGAACCAAGCGCCTGCTGCGTGGGCTGGAAGTCTACGCAGCCTGCTATGTCGGGCTGAGCCTCTTTCCATACGACTTGCTGCTATCGACTCAGGAGTGGCAGGCGAAGCTCGGTTCGCAGCTCTGGGGACCACTGCTGGCACCTGCCGCGCTTGAACGAGAGTGGCTGGTCTTGCCTCTGCTGGGCGTCGAAATGGCGCTGGCCTTGCCGTTGGGTCTGCTGTTGGCACTGGGGCGCCAGCCTGTGCGCACCCGCATCGTGCTGGCTGGCCTCAGCGGCGCCGCGCTGGGCGTGCTGATCGAAGGTGGACAACTGGCCATTGCCTCCGGCATCACCCAAGGCGCGTCGATCCTCACCCGGGTTGCCGGCGTGGCCTTGGGGGCCTGGCTGGTGACACTGCCCGGATATGGCCTGCCCCGGCTGCGCGCCTTTTTGCAGCACCGCGCCGGTGTCCTGGGGGCGGTCTACCTGCTGCTTCTGCTGGCGGCAAACGGCTGGTTCAATCACCCCTGGCGCAGTTTGGGCTCCTGGCAGGCGCAATGGGATCAATTGCGGTTGATGCCGTTCTACTACCACTACTTCACCACTGAAGCGATCGCGCTGTTCAGCCTGGGCAGCGTGGCGCTGATGTACTTACCAGTGGCCTTGATCGGCTGGGCCAGGTGGCGGCCCCTGCGCGCCGACTTGCTGATTGCTGGCGGGCTCGCGCTGATGGTTGAGACGGGAAAGTTGTGGCTGGACGGGTTGCACCCCGACCCCAGTAACCCGCTGATTGCCATGGCGTCCTGCTTTGTGCTGCGGCGCCTGATTTCCACCGCTGAGTCTCAGCGCAACGCAGCCGCGATGACGACGCCCGTCACCGAGCCCATGCCAATCGGTCCGCGACGTTCGACGGCTTGGCGGCTTTGGGCCGTCACCTTGCCCATTCTGGGGCTTGTCGCTGCCTCCGCCTGGCGCTTGCCCGCGGCAGCCGAGGCCTCCGCTGTCGTGCTGGTCGCGGCCGCGGCTTTGGCCTGGCGCTGGCCCGTTTCGGTCCTGTTCGTTGTGCCTGCGGCCATGCCGGTGCTCGACTGGGCACCGTGGACCGGGCACTTCTACTGGGACGAGTTCGACTTGCTGCTGTCGGTGACATTGATCATTGGTTGGTATCGCACGTCGAGCGCACGCGACACCTTGCCACCAGCATGGATCGTGGCCTGGTGCCTGCTCGGTACCAGCCTGATCATCAGCACTGGGCTCGGCTTGCTGCCATGGCAGGCGTTGGACGGCAACAGCTTCAACAGTTACGCCAGCCCCTTCAATGCGTTGCGGATCGTCAAGGGTGCATTTTGGGCAACTGCGTTCGTGTTGGTCTTCAGGCGCGTGGCGGGTACGCATGCAGACAAACACCGGTGCGTCGCCCTGGGGCTCGTGGCTGGCCTGGCGCTCACGATTGCCTTGGTGTTGTGGGAGCGTGCCGCGTTCGTGGGTCTGTTCAATTTCGAGGACGACTACCGCATTACGGGGCCGTTTTCGGCGATGCACACCGGCGGCGCGACCATCGAGTGCTTTCTTGCCGTCGGTGCAGCGCTGGGTATGGCGGTCTTGTTTCAGCTTCGTCTCAACGCCGCGCGGGCGGCGATGCTGGTGCTGCTGGTGCTGGCCAGCTATGCGGTGATGGTGACCTATTCACGCAATGGCTTCGCAGCGTTGTTGGCTGCGGGTTTGGTGATGGTGTTGGCCGTGGCCCGGCGCCCTGCAGCAACCACGCGCAGGCGTCTGGCCGGCCTTGCCGTGGTTCTGGCCATGACGGCCGCTGCCACCCCGATCCTGCTTGGCGGCTTTGCGCAACAGCGCCTGGCGCAGACGGTTCAGGACTTCCACATTCGACTGGACCACTGGCGCGATGCGCTGGCCTTGCGAGACGACAACGCGACCACCTTGCTGCTGGGCGCCGGTATCGGCCGCTTTCCCGCTTACCACTACTGGCGCAGCACCGAGCCCGCGCGTGCCGGATTGTTCAGCCTCGATGCGACCTCAACTGGGCCGGTGCTGCGGTTGGGCGCCGGGACGCCGGTGTATGTGGAGCAAGTGGTCGATGTGGGCGAGGGCCAGCGGCTGCGACTCACGCTGAGTCAGCGGGCCACACCCGGAGCGCAACTGGGCATCGCGCTGTGCGAGAAATGGATGCTTACCTCGGCGCAATGCGCCCGCATCGAGCCGGGGCCGGTGCAAGCCAGCAACGGTTGGCAGCGGGCGGAATGGCTGCTCGACACCACGGCGTGGACTTCAGCCCCATGGCCGCTGAAGCGGCCGGTCAAGTTCTCGCTGTTCCACGGCGGCGAGGGCGGCGCCGTTGAAGTGGCCAACGTGCAGTTGGCGGCCGAGGCGGGCGGTCCGTTGCTGATCAATGGCGACTTCCGCCAGGGGCTGGATCGCTGGTTCTTCAGCACCGATGTCGATCCCCCCTGGCACATCCACAGCTGGCCGGTGACGGTGTTGTTCGAGCAGGGCTGGCTGGGCGTGCTGGCCTGGTCAGTGGTGCTGGCGATGGCGCTGGCAGGTGCCGGTCGCCGCGCTTGGCTGGGCGACATGTCCGCGGCCGGTGTGCTCGCCGCGTTGGTGGCGTTCGGCGTGTCGGGGCTGGTCAACACGCTGACGGATACGCCCAGGCTGTTGTGGTTGCTCTGTTTGCTGCTGTGGCTGGCCGCCGGGCCCCCCGGGTTGAGGGGGCGCGCCTCGCGAAACCGACCCATGCAAGCATAATTAAGCGGCGGTCTCGTCGGCGTCAGGAGTGTCGAAAAATCTGACATTCTGCCGAACGGCTTTTGGGGTGTCCACGCCAAGTGGTTGACTGATCAGGCATTACTTCCGCTGGCGCAAATGTTGCTTGTCTCATTGCCAGACTTGACTCGAAGGAACTTGAAGATGAAATCAATCAAATTTCGTAGCGCCGTTGCCGCGATCCTGCTCGGCGCATCACTGGCCGCTTCGGCCCAGTTCAGCGGCCCTTATGCGCCGGCCAACTGGGTGGAAAACCATTTGTCCGATACCGACATTGACTTGGGCTCTGCCGACTTCAGCGGCGCGCCCGCGTCGGTCACGCTGTTCGGCTCTGACAACGGGTTGGACGCCGCTTCCGAGTTTCAACTCACCGCAGTTGCCGCGGCCGGCGGCACGTTCAGCTTCGACTGGGTCTACAGCACCACCGACCAGGACGCTGACCCGTTCTTGGATCCAGCAGGTTACATCGGCAACGGCAGGTTCCAGTTGAGCGACAACGGTGGTGCCGTCGCCCAATCGGGGTCGTTCTCATTGGCGGTCAACCAGGGCGATGTGATTGGCTTCTGGGTCGGCACCACGGACAACCTGCTCGGCGGTGCGACCCTGACGATCAGCAACTTCAGTGCACCGATTCCCGAGCCCGGCGCTGCGGCGTTGATGGCGCTGGGTCTGGCCGGGCTGGCGGTGTGGCGCACTCGCCGAGCGAGTTGACACCACCGGCAACTTGCACAAGGAG
>JBBQJN010000054.1:0-16360 GCA_038325945.1 Burkholderiales bacterium
GCTGCGAATCGACCGCAGCGGTCCATTTCTCACCGTCTTTTTGCCCCATAGCTGGGCTATGGGGCTGCAAATCCGGCAAGAACTGTCCTCGCTGGGGCCGATTCTCGCTATCGACGCCCCAAGCCCGACAGGCTCCTAGCCTGACGAACGAATGCATCAATTTCATTTGTAACCTCATTGGCGAAACGAACTACTAGCCCTTGATCGCAAAGCTGAAGCGGCCGTCGTCGGAGCGTTCGAGCGACAGCTTGCGCTCAGCCGGCAGTTGCAAGCGGGTGGCGGCAAAGGCCGGCTCGATCGGCAGTTCACGGCCGCCGCGGTCAACCAGCACCGCCAGCGTGACGCTGGCCGGGCGGCCGAAGTCAAACAGCTCGTTGAGCACGGCGCGGATGGTGCGGCCGGTGAACAGCACGTCGTCGACCAACAGGATGTGGGCGCCGTCCACCGACCAGGGGATCTTGGTGGCGTCGGTGCCCGAGGCCATGCCGCGCGCCGAGAAGTCGTCGCGGTGCAGGCTGCTGCTGATGACGGCGGGCTTGTCGATGCCTGGCAGGTCGCCTGGGTCAGCAGCCAGGTCGGCCGCCAGCCGCTCAACCAGCCAGGCGCCGCCCGACCAGATGCCCATCAAGACCATGCCGGGCCGCCACAGCGCGCGCACGCCGGCCAGCAGTTCACGGTACAGCGCCTCGGCATCGGGTTCCAGGGGGGTCATGGCAGTTGTCTCAGAAACTGGTCAAGGATCACCACGGCCGACGCGGCATCGACATCGACGGCGCCGCTAGCGATCGCCTCGGTGGTGCTATAGCGCTCGTCCACCTCATGCACCGGCAAGCCGAAACGGCCGTGCAACTGACGGGCAAAGCGCTGGGCGCGCCGGGTATTGTCGTGCGGCGCGCCATCGGGATGGCAGGGCACGCCGACCACCAGCGCATCGGGCTGCCAATCGCTGATCAGCCGCGCGATCGGCTCGAAGCGGGCGTCGCCCTTGGCTGCCACGGTGCTCAGCGCGCTGGCCTGGCGCAGCAGGCTGTTGCCGGTGGCCACGCCCGTGCGCAGGGTGCCAAAGTCGAAGGCCAGGAAGGACAGCGTGCGCTGGCTGGCGGCGGTCTGCATGCTGGGCGGGGTGGCGGCCGGTGCAGCGATTCAGGCGTGCCCGGCGTCCTGGCTGAGCATGCGCGGGTCAAAGCCGAGCAAGGCCACGGCGCGCTCATAGCGCAGCTCGATCGGCGTGTCGAAGATGATCTCGGGGCTGGCCTCGACCGTCAACCAGCCGTTGCGGCCGAGTTCATCTTCAAGCTGACCTGCAGCCCAGCCGCTGTAGCCCAGCGTTACCAGCAGTCGTTTGGGCCCGGCGCCGGAGGCCAGCGCTTCCAGCACATCTTTGCTGGTGGTCATGGCCAGGCCGCCGGGGATTCTCAGCGTGCTGTTGTAGGGCGGCTGGTTGGCTATTTCTTCATGCAGCACAAAACCACGCTCGGTCTGCACCGGCCCGCCGAAGTAGACCGGCTGCTCGCCCAGTTGTTCAGAATCGAGGTTGAGCTCGACCTTCTCAAACAGATTGCGCAGCTTGATCGCGATCGGTTTGTTGATCACCAGCCCGAGCGCGCCGTTCTCGGTGTGCTCGCAGAGGTAGACCACCGCACCCGAAAAGGTGTCGTCGCCCATGCCGGGCATGGCCATCAGAAACTGGTTAGTCAGGTTGATGCGGTCCGTTGCCATGGCTTGATTCTAATGATCGGTGGATCGGTGACACTGCACTCAGCGACCCCCCCCCTGCGCCGTCACACGATCATGCCGCCCCACGCCGCCCACCACGCCGCTCACCACGCGGCCCACCACGCCGCCCCCAGCTTTGCCGGCGCGCTGGTCTGGTTTCGCCGCGATCTGCGCAGCGACGACCAGGCGGCGCTCTACCACGCGTTGCGCGCCGCGCGCCAGGTCTGGTGCGTCTTTGTCTTCGACACCGAGATCCTCGAGCCGCTGCTGCAGCAGGGGCGATCAGCTGACCGCCGCGTCGAGTTCATCCGCGACAGCCTGGCCGATCTCGACGCCCAGTTGCGCAACCTCGGCCGTTCGCATGGCGTCGACGGCGTGCGCCTGATCGTGCGCCATGGCGACGCCAGGCTCGAGATGCCGGCGCTGGCGCGACAACTGGGCGTACAGGCGGTGTATGCCAACCACGACGACGAACCCGCTGCGCTGGCGCGTGACGCCAAGGTGCGCGGCGCGCTGGCCGATGCCGGCATCGCGCTGCATACCGGCAAGGACCATGTGGTGTTCGAGCGCGACGAGGTGCTTACCGCCGCCGGCGGCGCCTACAGCGTGTTCACGCCCTACAAAAACGCCTGGTTGAAGAAGCTGACGCCCTACTTTGTGCAGGCCTACCCGGTGGCCCGTCATGCCGGCGCGCTGGCGTCGGCGCCGGCCGGGCTGGACGGCGGTGTGCCCACGCTGTCGCAGATCGGCTTCGAGCCCACCAACCTGCACCAGCTCAAGCTGCCCACCGGCAGCACCGGCGCGCGGGAACTGCTCGACGATTTTCTCGACCGCATCGACGCCTATGGGGCCACCCGCAACTTTCCCGCCATCAAGGGCCCCAGCTACCTCAGCATGCACCTGCGCTTTGGCACGCTGTCGATTCGCCGCCTGGCGCGCGAGGCCTGGCAGCGCATGCAAGGCGGCTCACGCGGCGCCGAGGTCTGGTTGTCCGAGCTGATCTGGCGCGACTTTTATCACCAGGTGCTGCACCACCATCCGCGTGTGGTGGGCCACAGCTTCAAGCCGGCCTATGACGCCATCAAGTGGGCGCATGGCAAGGCCGCCGACGCCTTGTTTGCCGCCTGGTGCGAAGGCCGCACCGGCTACCCGCTGGTCGACGCGGCGATGCACCAGATCAACCAGACCGGCTACATGCACAACCGGCTGCGCATGGTGGTGGCCAGCTTCCTGACCAAGGATCTGGGGCTGGACTGGCGGCGCGGCGAGGCCTACTTTGCACTGCACCTCAATGACTTCGATCTGGCGGCCAACAACGGCGGCTGGCAGTGGGCAGCCTCCAGCGGCTGCGACGCCCAGCCCTATTTCCGCATCTTCAACCCGGTGACGCAGAGCGAGAAGTTCGATGCCGAGGGCAAGTTCATCCGCCGCTACCTGCCGCAGCTGGCCGACCTGCCCGACAAGCTGATCCATGCACCCTGGCTGGCGCGGCCGCTGGAGCTGGCAGCCGCCGGCATTGAGCTGGGCCGCGACTACCCCTTGCCGGTGGTGGCGCACGACGAAGCGCGCGAGCGCACGCTGGCCCGCTACGCGGTGGTCAAAAACGTTTGATCACCCGGCCCGGCCGGCGCACGCCAGCCAGGCCAGCGGCGGCGCAAGGCCCCTGGATCAGTTGAGCGGCCGCGCCGAATGGCGGGCATAGCGCGCCACCAGGCTCAGCAGTTCGCCCTCGACATAGGGCTTGCCGAGGTAATGGTCGACGCCCAGTTCGGCGGCATAGTCACGGTGCTTCTGCGCAATGCGCGAGGTGATCATCACCACTGGCAGCTCGGCCAAGCGGCTGTCGGCGCGCATGTTGCGCACCAGGTCAAAGCCGTCCATGCGCGGCATCTCGATGTCGGTCAGCAGGATCACGGGCATTTCGGCGGCCAGCTTCTCCAGCCCGTCAAGCCCGTCCTTGGCCACCTGCACGCGGTAGCCTTCGCGCTCGAGCAGGCGCTGGGTAATGCGCCGCACGGTCAGTGAGTCGTCGACCACCAGCACCAGCGGCGCCCGTGGCAACGCCTGCGCCGTAACCCAAGCCGCCGCGCCGCCGCCGGCAGCGGCCAGTGCCGCAGCGGTGGCCGTGCGCGCCGCATCGCCATACAAGGTGGCCAGCGCCACCGGGTTGTAGATCAACGCCGGCAGGCCCGAGGGCAGCAGCGTGATGCCCACCAGCCCAGGCACGCGTGACAACTGCGGCCCCAGGCGCTTGACCACCACGTCCTGGTTGCGCAGCACCTCGTCGACATGCAACACCACGCGCTGCGCGGCGCTGCGGATGACCACGGCCATGGCGCTGCGCCCGCCGATCAGGCCGCGCGGTGAACCTTGCAGCAGTGCATCCAGCCAGAAGAAGGGCAGCACCTGACCGCCCTCGTTGTAGCTGGCGGTTTCATAGGCTTGGGCCAGCTCAGGCAGCTTGACCCGACGCACGATCTCGATCAGCGTGGACGGCACGGCAAAAACCCGTTCGCCGCAGCGCAGCATCACCACCTGCGTCACTGCGGTGGTCAGCGGCAGCACCAGACGGAAACTGGTGCCTTGACCGGGCGCGCTGGCGGTTTCGATGCGCCCGCCCATGGCATTGACCTCGGTGCGCACCACGTCCATGCCGAAGCCGCGGCCCGACAAGCCGCTGAGCTCGGCGGCGGTGCTGAAACCGGGGTGGAAGATCAGGTTGGCCAGCTCGGCCGCGCCGGGCTCGGCGAAGGGCGCAACCAGGCCCAGCGCGCGGCCCCGCTCAAGGATGCGCGCCAGTTGCAGGCCGGCGCCGTCGTCGCGCACCTCGACGCCCACTTCGTTGCCGGACTGGGTGATCACCAGCGTGATGGTGCCGATGGCATCTTTGCCGGCCGCAGCACGGGCTTCGGCCGGCTCGATGCCATGGGCCACGCAATTGCGCAGCAGGTGCTCAAAAGCCGGCGTCATGCGGTCAAGCACGCCGCGGTCGATCTCGACACTGCCACCCACGATGTCCAGCCGCACCGGCCTGCCGGCGTCTTTGGCGGCCTGGCGCACGACGCGGTACAGCCGCTCGGACAAGCCCTCGAATTCCACCATGCGGGTGCGCAGCAGATCGTCCTGCATGTCGCGTGTCATGCGCGCTTGCTGCGCCAGCGCGTCTTCGGTGGACTGCAGCGTGCGCTGCAGGCCACGCTGCACCGTGGCCACGTCGGATACCGACTCGGCCATCATGCGCGTCAGCTCCTGGAAGCGGGTGAAGCGATCAAGCTCCAGCGGATCGAAGGCCTGCGCCGCCACCCGAGCCGCTTCCATGCGGGTATCGATCTGGGTCTCGGCCTGCAACTCGATGTCGCGCAACTGGCTGCGCAGGCGATCCAGGTTGTCCGCCAGATCAACCAACGCGCCCTTGATCTGGCCGACATCGGACTCGATGCGCGAGCGCGCGATGCTGACCTCGCCGGCCTGATTGACCAGCCGGTCGAGCAGCGGCGTGCGCACCCGCACCGAGCCGGTGCTTGCGCCCAGTGCCTGGTCAGCATTGAGCAAGCCGGCCGGCGCATCGCTTGGGTCGATGAAGCGCTGCCAGTCGATGGTCGGCGAGGCCGGCGCGCCGACCGCTTCGGCCAGAAGCTCGGCTGGCCGGGCCGCTTCGGCCGGAAGCTCGGCTGGCCGGGCCGCTTCGGCCGCGGCTGGCAGGCCGGTGGTCGATGCTGCCGGCAGCAAGCTCGGCACCGCTGCCAACAGCGCCTGCGGCAGCACCGGCAAGGAGACCTGCGCGCGCTGTTGTGCGGCGGGTGGCAGCGGGGCCGCCATGGCGGCCGGCAGCTGCAGCCCGTCCAGCCTGGCCTGCAAGCTGTCGGCATGGCTCATCAGCCGCTCGATGTCGCCGACACCGGGCGTCGCCCCCGGCACCAGCAGGCGTTCGATCGCCGACTCCAGCCGGTGCGCCAGTTCACCCAGGCGCATCGCGCCCGCCAACCTTGCCGCGCCCTTGAAGGTGTGCAAACAGCGCATGCAAGCCGAGGCGCGCTGGCCTTCGGGCGGCGCACCAGCCCAGTCACGCAGTCCGGCGTGCAGCCTGGGCAGCAGCTCCTGGGCTTCCTCCAGGAAGATCGGGAACAGCTCTTCGTCCAGCGTGTCGTGTTCGTCGATGTCCTCGTCGAACTGCGCCCCTGCGGCATCGGCATCCACACGCAGTGGTCGCGGCGCAGTCTCGGGCAGGGCGGCAAACGGCAACAAGGCGGCGCGGCCCAGTGCGCCCAGCTCGGGCAGCTCGGGCAGCTCAGGCAGCGCGTCGTCCAGCGCGGCGAGCGGCGAGGCCTGCGGGCCGACCGGCGGCGTTGTTGCCGCCGCCGCCGCCGCAGGCTCGGGCTCGGGCTCGGGCTCGGGCAGCGCCGCCTGCGGCTGCGGCAAGTCGGCCGTCGTGGTCTCGGCCGGGTCGGACAAGGCTGTGCGCGCGGAGTCGTCGCCGATGGCCGCAACGGGCTCATCGCCGTCGAGCAAAGACCAGGCCGTATCCACATCGGCAACGGTTTCGGGTGCGGCATGCGCCAGGGTCTGCAACTGGCTGAGCAGATCGGCATCCGCGCTGTACAGAAAACCAGCAGCAAACAGGTGCAACAAACGGCGGATCTCGTCAGCCGCGCGGCTGAACAAATCGGCCTCGCCGTCACGGCCCTGGCCACGCGCCTGTGATCGCTCCAGCGCATGCTCCAGCGTACGCGCCAGCTGCGACAGCCCGGCGTAGCCCACCGTGCCCGAACTGCCGGCCAGTGAATGCGCCAGCGACACCGCCGCCTCGCCCACCGGACGATGCTGCTCCAACGTCCACTCGGCCAACTCCAGTTCCAGCCGATGCGACAGCTCGTCGGCCTCGCCGAGGTAGATGTTGAACAAGGGCAAGCTGATGCGCAGCGGGCCGATCTGGCGGAAGGCCTCGCAGTCGTCAGCGCCTGCGCCAGGGCCGGACGCGGCGGCGTCACCGGCCGCAGCGGCCTCGCTGGGCTCGCTGGGCTCGCTGGCCTCACCGGCCAGCAGCGGCGCCGTTGGCGCTGGCATCGGCTTCGACACAGTTTCCGGCGTTAGCGCCGGTGCGGCCTCAGACAAATCAAGCGTGGCCTCAGCCGCAGCTGGCGACGCGGAGTCAAGCGCGTCGATCAACGGCTCGACCGGCCGCTCACCAGCCACGGCCGTCGAGTCGGCCTCTGCTTGCGCCGTGCGACTGGCGTCTATCCGTCCGGCTTCAGCCGGTCTGTCCCACTGGATTGTCGGCTCAGGCAAATGGCTGTCCAACGGCGCGGCGTGCGGCGGCGCGGCGGCCGGCGTCGGGGCCAGCAAGATCGTCGGCTCGAACACTTCGATCGGTTCGACCAGCTCCAGCTCAGTTGGCTCAGCCCCGGCCAGCGGGCCGAAGAGTGCGCCAAAGTCGAGGTCGATCTCGGTTGCCTCGGGCAGCGCCATCGACGGCTCCGATCCGCTGTCGAAGGCCGGCACGGTCGGGCCCGCAGGCGGCGGCTCGGCCGCAGCGGCAGGCTCGTCGTCGAGCGCAGACAGATCGATTTCTGGCAGGCTGATCTCGGCCTGCACTGCTGCCGCGCTTGGTGTCGGTGTCGGTGTCGGCGGCGGTGTCGGTGTCGGCACGGCCGGAGACAGCAACAGATCCAGGTCACTGGCCAGCGGCAGATCGGGCACCCGGCGGCGCAGTTCCAGGGTGGGCTCTGGCGTCGTTGATTGAAGCCGGTGGTCGTTTTGCGGTGTCGGCAGCGGCAGGTCACGCCATGACGCCAACTCAGCAAGGGCGATGGGCTTGGTGTTGCCAAGGCTGTGGCCAAGGCTGTGGCCAGCGGCTCGCGGTGTCGAATCCGACAGCCGCAGGTCCAGCGTCGTCTCGATCTGCGAGTCGACCCAGGCGTCGACCAGCGGCGTCGGCGCGGTGATGGGGTGCGGCGGGCGGCGCTGGTTGCTGCGCAGCGCATCGGCAGCGGACACGATCTGCTGCGGGCCATGGCCACTGTCGTCACCGGCTTCCAACGCATGCACCCAGGCTTCAAACTGCTGGCAGGCTTCAGCGCTGAAATGGCGCAAATCGGCATCGGCACCGGCATGGTCGGCCAGCCGGCTGTTGTAGAGCTGTTCGCAAACCCATGCGGCCTCGGCAAAGCCGAGCAGGCCGACCATGCGGGCACTGCCCTTGAGGTTGTGGAACGACCGCCTGACGCGGGTCATGGCGTCAACATCGTCGTGGCGCTGCTGCAGCTCAGCCAGCGCCTCGCGCGCGCCTTGCAGCACCTCAAGGGCTTCTTCCAGGAAGACCAGCCGCATTTCCGGATCGTTCTCCAGGCCGCTGGGCAGCGGCGCGGGCGGCGCGTGATCAGCAGCGCCGGCAGCAGAGTCTGGGTCTGGTTCGGCCGGCAGTGCCTCGTCCAATGAGTCAAGCGAGATCAGGTTCAGGGTCTGAGCCTGCGTCGGCGCCGTGCCCTGCGCTGCGAAGGGCGAGGCTGTGCCAACTGACCCGGCTGCAAGCCCTGCGCCCGGGGTTGCGCTGCGCTGCATGCCACGCGCCTGCTGGACCATGCGGTCGAAATCGAGTGTGACCGCCAGCGCATCGGTATCGGCCGCACCGGGCGGCGCTTCGTGCGGGCGGGTATCGAGATCATCAAAGCCGGTGGGCCGATCCTCGCGGGCCATCACCGCCGCCAGGCTGCCCGTCACCGGGTCGAAGTGGAACAGCGACTTGGCCAGCTGGGGCTGCACGCTGACCATGTCGATCAGAAAACTCAGTGCGCCCAGGTTGTCAGCCAGCCGGTCGAAGGTGCCGGTTTCGATCGCGCGCTGCGCATCAACCTCGGTGTTGGCCAGCGCATCAACGTCGTCTCGCATGCGCAGCACGGCCTGCGAGGCCTGGTCCAGCCCCAGCACCGACAGCACGCCGCGCATCGCTGACAGCTTGGCCGGCACCGGGATCAGCCCGTCGCGCTGTGCCGGATCGCGGAAGTACTGGTCGATGTCCTTTTCGATCTCCGACAACGAGGCGCGCAACTCCTGCACCACGCTGCCCATGGTCTGGCGGTCGGAGACACGCCGGTAAAGCTCTTCCATCCACAGATCGAGCGTGCCGGGGTCACGCTGCTGGCGCACCGCGTCGATGCGTTGGGCCAGCCGCTGGATGCGCAGGCCGCCGTCGGGGTGATCAAATTCGCCGTCGTCGAGCGAGGCATCCAGGTAGAGCAGTGCGGTGGCCACTTCCATCGCCAGCGCCGCTGGCGGCTCGCCGCCCAGCGCCGAGGCATGCGCAGCAGCCACCTGCAGGGCGCGGCCGAGCAGCGCGCCGTCCGGATAGAGCCGGGCCAGCGAATCACTGACCAGCGCAAATTGCTCGGGCAGACCGGCCAGCCGTGCGCTGTCACCGCCGGCCACCGCCGACCAGACCTCCTTGGCCGCCGCTACCCGTTTACGCGCCTGCGCCACCCAGGCCGGATCAAAGCGGCCCAGCCGGGTCTGCTCGTAATCCACCGGGCTGCCGGTCGCCAGGCCATAGCCTTGCTGCACCGCCGCCAACCGCGGCCCGGGCGCTTGGCCTGGCCGCGACCGCGCCTGGCCGCAAAAGAACAACAGGTCCTGCGCCAGCCGCTGCGAGGGATCGGACAGCTCACCGCCACGCAACTGCGCCAGCAGCTTGGAACCCAGCCGCTTGCTGTAGGCATCGGGCAGCAAGAGCGCGTCGGCCTGGGCCTCAAAAAATCCGCTCGCCAACTGCCACAGCGTGGCCAGCCGGCTGTGCGGCGCAGCCGCCGAGACCGCGCCTCCTGCGGCCCGCTTGGCCGTTTCGGCGGCCGCCTGCGCGCCGACGGCCAGGCCGGCAAAGGCCTCGCACATGCGCGCCGCGACAGCGGGTGGCGCGCCGCGCATCAGCGCCAGCAGGTCAACCTCGATCTGGCCTGAGGTCGCCGCGTCGGGATGACGCACGGCAACGGCACCATCGAGCGCCAGTTCACGCCAGGACCAGGTCTGCTCCCACAGGTCAGCCGGATGGATGCGGCTGGCGCCGGCCAGCTCTTGCAGCGCCCGGTACTGCGGAAACAGCGCCAGTGCGGAGACCGGCTTGCCGGCCAGCCGCCGGTCGATGAAGTCAAGCAGCGCAAACGAGCCACGTTCCAGCGTGCCGACGCTGGCCGGCGTGATCAGCCGCGGCCGTGCGCTCAGCTTGTGCAGCGCGGCTTCGGCGGCTCGCAGCAACTCGGCCGCCGGGCCAAACCCGACCAGCTCAAGCACGCCTACGCTCTGGTGCAGCTGGGTGCGCGCCTGGCGCAGCACCCCTGGGTCAACCGAGTCAAGCTCGGACAGCTGGGCCGCCTCCTTCAGGTAGCGATGCAGCGCCTTGTTGGCCAGCTCGAGTGATCGGCGCAGCTCGTCGCGCACCCAGGACAGCGCGCTGAGGTCGCTGCCGGGCAGCACCGCAGCCGAGGGTTCGCCGCCGCTCGTCGCCATGTCCACGCTCATGCTGCTTGTCGCACCTGCACGGCCGTCATTCGATCTTGAATCGCGACACCGATTGCCGCAGCTCCTCGGCGGTGCGCGACAGCTCGTGCACCATGCCGGCGGTCGAGCGCGTGCCGTCGCCGGTCTGCGCGGTCACGGCAAAGATGTGCTGGATGTTCTCGGCCACCACGTTGGCAGAGGTGGCCTCGCTCGAGGTCTGCGCCGAAATCGCCGCGATCAGGTCGGCCAGTTCGCGCGTCACGCGGTCGATGTCGCCCAGCGCTGAACCGGCCGCATCCGACAGCCGCGCGCCGTCAACCACGCCCTGGGTCGAGCGCGCCATCGCCGCCACCGCGTCCTGCGTGTCGGCCTGAATGGTCTTGACCAGCGCGGCGATCTGCCGCGTCGCATCGCCCGATCGCTCGGCCAGGCGCTGCACCTCTTCGGCCACCACCGAGAAGCCGCGACCGGCCTCACCGGCCGAGGCGGCCTGGATCGCGGCGTTGAGCGCCAGCACATTGGTCTGCTCGGTGATGTCCGAGATCAGCTCGGTGATCTCGCCGATCTCCTGCGAGGATTCGCCCAGCCGCTTGATGCGCTTGGAGGTCTCCTGGATCTGGTCGCGGATCGCGTTCATGCCGCCGATCGAGTTCTGCACCGCCTGCAGGCCTGACTCGGCGGCAGACAGCGACTGCCGTGCCACCTGCGCCGACTGCTGCGCCTGGGCCGACACCTGGTTGATGCGGCTGGCCATTTGCAGCACGGATTCACCGGTCTCCCGGATCTCGCGCAGCTGCTCGTCCGACGCCGCCAGCAGATCGGTCGAGGTCTGCTCAACCTGCTGGGTGGTTTCGGTGACGCGGCTGACGGTGCCCTTGACCTGCGCCACCAGGCTGCGCAACTCCTCGACGGTGTAGTTCACCGAATCGGCGATCGCACCGGTGATGTCCTCGGTCACCGTGGCCTGCTGGGTCAGGTCGCCCTCGGCCACGGTCTGCAATTCATTCATCAGGCGCAGGATCGCCAGCTGGTTGGCATCGTTGACGCGCTTGGCCTCGCGCTCCTGCCGCTCGGCTTCCAGCCGCTGGGTCTCGGCCAGGCCAGCGCGCTGGGCCTGATCGCCGACAAACAGCTTGAGCAGACCCCAGCCACCGGCGACGATCAGCAGCAGCCCGGCCAGCATCGCCAGGCCATGGCCGGCGCGCAGGCCGCCCTGCGCGGTGAGCTCGTCTTGCGCCGATTGCAGGCCCTTGCGCAGCGGCTCGCTGTCGGCCAACACCGCCAGCTCGGCCTGGCGCGCCTTGATCAGGCCCGGCAACGTGCCCAGCATCGCGCCGGCCTGCGCGCTGATCTGCTCGTACTGCGCCAACAACGACTGCAGCCGCTCTTTGGTGGGCACGTCGCGCGCGGCCGGCAGGCGCAGCTCGGCATTGCCGCTGCTCAGGCCCTCGGCGATCTCGCGAAAGCTTTTCAAGTCCTTGCCCAAAAGCATGCCAGCCTCGGCGCTGGCGCCGTCTCGGCTGAGCAACTCGTTGGCGCTCTTGCTGATGCGCTGGGTCAGCATCACCAGCTGGCCGCTCTGCGCCAGTTCGGCCGCAGATGCGCCTTGCTGCAGCTTCAGTGCGGCCACTGCCTCGGCCGTCTCAAGCCATTCAGCCGACTGGCTGTTGATGCTGCGCAACGCTTTGACCGCCTGCACCAGCGTGGCCTGTTCGGCCAGCACCTCGTTGGCATGCTTCTCGGCGCGATCAACCAAGGGCGCCGTCTCGGCCAACAGCGCCTGCACGGCGGCGGGCGCGGCACTGACCAACGGTCCGCCCGCCTGCAGCTGCCGCGCATTGGCCGCCAACACGTCGACGGACTCCCTGATCTCGGCAAAGGCCGTTGGCGTGCCGACGAGCGCCTGCGATACCGCCTTGGCCAGCCGCTGCGACTGCATCAAGGCCTGGCCGGAGGCGGCCAACTGCACCGCGTTGCGGCCGGCCGATGTCAGCGCCAGCACGGTGGCCAGCACCAGCGCCAGCAAGCCGCCAAGCACCAGGGCGCCCAGGATGCGCTGCTGCGCGGCTGGCGTCTGCTGGCCGATCAGCGGCAGCGCGCTGCCCGCCGAGGGCAGCGCGGCCAGCGCCGCAGCGCCGGCCGCCGCCGGCAGGCGGGTCTCGGCAAAGTCGCTCAGTTCCTCGGAGGGTGGCAGCTCGGAAATGATCGACGGGCCATCGGTCATCGGTGTCAGGCTGGCAGCGACCGTGGGCTCGGCGACATCGTAGACGCGCGCATCGACGGCCGCAGGCGTGCTGCGGCCGTCGGCCTCAGCGGCGTCCTGCAACTCGTCAAAATTGGTCGGCGCACGCTCGCTCGGAGCGACGTCGTCGGCGTGCTTGTTTTTCAGTCGATCGAGCAAACCCATCTCATCCCCTTGTCAATCCGGCCCGCCAAGGCAAGCCAGGCGGCATGACCTTCAGCCAGTGATCGCCAGAAACTGCGGTTGCCTGGCCAGCGCAGCAAGATCAAGCTCCTGCCAGGCGCGGCCCGCCGCATCCAACCAGCGTGCCGGCGCAAAGCCGGGCCTCGCCACATTGTCGGCTTGCGCCGGCTCGCGCTGCAGGTCAGCCGCATGGCGCAGGCCTGCGAGGCGGTCGACCAGCAGCGCCGCGTTGATGCCCAGCGCCAGATTAAAGGCCACCAGCCGGGCCTGATCACGCGGCGCAGGCCCATCGATGCCGCGCCGCAGGCCCAGGAACAGCGCCAGGTCGATGGCGGTGAAGACGCCGCCACGCAGGTTGACCACACCCGCCAGCCAGGGCTGGGTATGCGGCACCGGCAGCATCGCAGCAAGCTCAAAGATCTCGCCGGCCTGGCGCAAGGACAGCAGCAGGCCCTGGCCTGCGCATTCAACCGCCAGCCAGGATTGGCCGGGCGTCTCGCTGCGCACTTGCCGCATGCGCCTGGCCAAACGGGTCTGAAGTTCGCGCAGGGCTTGCTTGTTGGCCATGAAGTGAGGCTGTCGCCTGCGGTCAGAAGTGGTGAATCACGGCGTCAGAGTGTGAGAGGTAATCTCAGTCAAAGCGCCTGATCTTGGCCAACAGTTCGTCGGCCTGTACCGGCTTGACGACATAGTCCTTGGCGCCCTGGCGCAAGCCCCAGACGCGGTCGGTCTCCTGGTTCTTGCTGGTGCACATGATCACCGGCAAATCGGTGTAGCGCGGGTCACGGGTGATGGTGCGGGTGAGCTGAAAGCCGTTCTGGCCGGGCATCACCACGTCCATCAGGATCAGGTCGGGCTTGTCCTCGGCCAGCCGCTTCATGGCCTCGTCGCCGCTCTCGGCGGTGCGCACCGAATAGCCGCGCTTGATCAGCAGATCGGACAGCACATACAACTCGGTCTTGGAATCGTCGACCAACAGGATCTTGTGCACAGGCATGATTGAGGCTCCCGGAACGCTGAGGCGCTAAGGTGTGTCGAGCGGCCGGATCAGGCCGCCGGCGCAGCGACGCCGAACTGGGCCACCGCACGCAGCAGCTGATCTTTGGTGAAGGGCTTGGTCAAATAATCCTGCGAGCCCACCATGCGGCCACGTGCCTTGTCGAACAAACCGTCCTTGGACGACAGCATGATCACCGGCACATGGGCAAAGCGCGGGTTGCGCTTGATGATGGCGCAGGTTTGGTAGCCGTCGAGCCGCGGCATCAGGATGTCGCAGAAGATCAGCTGCGGCACGTGGTCATTGACCTTGGCCAGCGCGTCGAAGCCGTCCTCGGCCAGCACCACCTCATGGCCACCCTGGCGCAGGAAGATCTCGGCCGAACGGCGGATGGTATTGCTGTCGTCGATCACCAGAACCTTGGTGCCGATCAAGTTGGCGACCGCTTGGGCTGCGGTAAGGGTGTCATCCATCTCGGCAGCTCCTGGACGGGTAGTGGCTGGGCAGCGAAAGCGGTAGCGGTAGCGGTAGCGGTAGCCGTAGCGGGCGCGGGCTCAGCGCAGGGTACAGATCAAATCTGCACCATCTCGAAATCTTCTTTGCGTGCCCCACACTCCGGGCAGGTCCAGTTCATTGAAACGTCGGCCCAGGCGGTGCCCGGCGCGATGCCATGCTCGGGGTCACCGGCTGCTTCGTCGTAAATCCAGCCGCAGATCAGACACATCCAGGTGCGCGATTCAGTCACGTTATCGGGTACTTCACTACAATGAAGCAAGCATTGTAGCCACGCGTTTCCGGCTGGATCGGGCCAGTTGGCGGGGTATAAGCGGCTTGTTTCAAATCACTTCGGCCCGCTGATGGCACCCGTCCGGCCATGCCGCCTTTCCCTGCATCGGACCCGTTCATGACTTCCAGCCCCACTCCACTCACCGACATCGCCATCGATGGCGCGGCCGACACCCTGCAGGAAGCGTCAGCGCCGGCTTGCGTCATGAGTTTCAACGCCGCCGACCCCAGCGGTGCCGGCGGACTGGCCGGCGACATCAGCACGCTGGCCGCGATGGGCGCCCATGCGCTGCCCATCGTCACCAGCATCCTGCTGCGCGATACCGCCGAGATCTTTGACCACCACCCGATCGACGCCGACGTGGTGGCCGAGCAAGCCCGCACCGTGCTCGAAGACATCACCGTGGCCGGCTGGAAGGTCGGCTTTCTCGGCAGTGCCGAGGCCGTCAGCGCGGTCGCCGAGGTGCTGGCCGACTACCCCGACGTGCCGCTGGTCAGCTACCTGCCCAACCTGGGCTGGCTCGACGACGACCAGTCGCAGCCCTACCTGGAGGCCTTCCGCGAACTGATCCTGCCGGCCACCGAGGTGCTGGTGGGCAGCCACAAGACGTTGACCGATTTTCTGCTGCCCGAATGGGACAGCGAGCGGCCGGCCTCGGCGCGTGAGCTGGCGGTGGCCGCCGGTGAGCGCGGCACCCGCTTTGTGCTGGTCACCGGCGTGATGCTGGCGGCCAAGGCCGGCAAGGCGGGCACCGACCAGTTCATCGACAACGTGCTGGCCTCGCCGCAGGGCGCGCTGACCGGCGAGAAGTTCGAGATGTTCGAAACCTCGTTTGTCGGCGCCGGCGACACCCTCAGCGCGGCGCTGGCCGCGCTGCTGGCGGCGGGCGCCGAACTGCAGGCCGCCGTGGGTGAGGCGCTGGCTTTCATGGACCAGGCGCTGGACTCGGGCTTTCGCCCAGGCATGGGCGGTGTCGTGCCCGACCGCTTCTTCTGGGCCCTGCCGCCGCCCGATGAGGGCGCCGACGCGCCGGCCGAGGGGGAGCCCGCGCCCGCAGCCGAAACCCCCGAAGCCAAGCCCAACCCCCCACCGCGCCGCATGCATTAGTCGACCACCCCGTAGCAGCAGCGGCGCTTCCCGCTCCAGGGTGCGCCGCTGGCGGAGCGGCGGAGCCGGATGCGCGGCGGGCACTTGACCCATGCCGCAACCGGGTTCACCGCTCGCAGCTTCCCAAGCCGAAACTTGAAATGACCAGCAACCAAGCCCTTTTTGAGCGCGCGCAGCGCGTCATCCCCGGCGGTGTCAACTCGCCCGTGCGCGCCTTTCGCGCCGTCGGCGGCACGCCGCGCTTCATCGCCCGCGCCGCCGGCGCCTACATGTGGGACGCCGAAGGCGCGCGCTACATCGACTACATCGGCTCCTGGGGCCCAATGATCCTGGGCCATGGCCACCCGGCGGTGCTCGAGGCGGTGCAAAAGGCGGCGCTGGACGGTTTGAGCTTCGGCGCGCCGACCGAACGCGAGATCGAGCTGGCCGAGGCCATCATCGCGCAGGTGCCCAGCGTCGAGCAGGTGCGCCTGGTCAGCAGCGGCACCGAGGCCGGCATGAGCGCAATCCGGCTGGCGCGTGGCGCCACCGGGCGCAGCAAGATCGTCAAGTTCGAGGGCTGCTACCACGGCCATGCCGATGCGCTGCTGGTCAAGGCCGGCTCGGGCCTGGCCACCTTTGGCCACCCCACCAGCGCCGGTGTGCCGGCCGAGGTGGTGCAGCACACGCTGGTGCTCGAGTACAACAACCTGGCGCAGATCGAAGAAGTCTTTGCCACGCAAGGCCGCGAGATCGCCTGCGTGATGATCGAGCCGATCGCCGGCAACATGAACTTCGTGCGCGCCCAGGTGCCGTTCATGAGGCGCATCCGCGAGCTGTGCACCGAGTACGGCGCGCTGTTTGT
>JBBQJN010000055.1:0-16318 GCA_038325945.1 Burkholderiales bacterium
GATCAGCCGCATCTGCTCGGCCTGGATGCCCACCATGCGCAGCATCTCGCGGTCGAGCAGCTGCTTCTTGCCGCTGACCACCGCGATCAGGATGCCGTCGATCTCCAGACAGGCGCTGGGGCCCAGATTGACCGACAGGCCACGCATCATCGGCCCCTTCAGCGTGACCCGGCCGTCGCTGAGCGCGCGCACCTTGAAGCGGCCGCGTAGCGGCGGGTCGCTGAGCTGCCCGCTGATGGTGGGCACCGCGGTGCCCAACGCCAACTCAATCTCGGCGCCGACGCCGGCTTCCATCGCGGCCCGGCCAGCGGCGGCGTCGTACATCATGCCCAGCGCCACCTGGCCCGGAAAGCGCCGGCCCGCGCCCTGGGCGATCAAGGCGTGCAGCAGGCCGGTGGTATTGCTGTCGCCGCCGGCGCCAGGGTTGTCCTGGGTGTCGGCGATGACCACCGGCTTGGCGGCAGTGGCTGCCAAGGCCAGCGCCTGCGTCACCGCCTCGCGCGCGGGCAGGATCTCCAGCTGCCACTGCGTCGGCTCACTCACCCGCGCGAACAGCTGCTCCACTGCGGCCTCGGCCTGCTCGCCATGGCCCCAGACCATCGGCGCGCATTCGTCAAAGTCCGACGCCGGAAAGCCCATGCAAAAGCTCAGCACCGTGCCATAACGCTGGTCCAGTTCCGCCAGCTCCTGGTACAAGTCTTGTGCCGGCTGCAGCCAGGTGCTTTGCGCATTCAGCGGGATCAGAAAGGGCAGGCGCCGCGCATGCTGTGGCTCGCGTTGGCCAGCCTGCAGGCGGCGCGCCAGCAGCTCGGCCGACAGCTCGCCGGTGGCCGCCATATCGACATGCGGGTAGGTGCGGTAGCTCACCAGCGCGTCGGCCTCGCGCAGCATGCGATGCGTGACATTGGCATGCAGGTCCAGGCTGGCGATGATCGGCAGTTTGGCGCCGACGATGGTGCGCAGCCGCTGCAGCAGCTCACCCTCGCTGTCGGCGGCATGCTCAGCCACGGCCGCGCCATGCAGATCGAGGTAGATGCCGTCCAGGCCGCCGGCGCGCGCGGCCTCGACATCGGCGCAGATGGTGTCGGCGATGCGCTCGAAAGCATCGCGGGTGACAAAGCTCGACGGGATCGCGCCGGCCCAGCACGAGGGCAGCAGCGTCCAGCCGCGCGTCCTGGCCGCTTCGATGAAGCCGCCGATGGGGATGTTCACGCTCTTCATCAGCGCCTGCATCGCCGGGCCCTGGCTGAAGGCCGGGAACGAGTCACCGCGGGTGAAGGCGGCCCAGTCGGCCAGACTGGGGGCGAAGGTATTGGTCTCGTGCTGGTAGCCAGCGATCAGGATGCGGGGCATGGCGGGAGTCGGTTAGGCAGATGGGTCGGTGCTGCGCCGCGCTTGGCGGCCTGGCCCTCGGGCCACGCACGATTTCTCAGGCCACGCCGAACGCGAAGTCGCGCCCTGGCGCGGCGGCGAACAAGGCCTGGGTGTACTGGTGCTGCGGATCGCTGAAGACCTGGTGCGCCGGGCCGTACTCGACCACCCGGCCCTGGCTCATCACCGCCAGCTGATCGCAGACCTGCGAGGCGACACGCAGGTCATGGGTGATGAACAGCATCGCCAGGTTGAGGCGGCTGCGGATCTCCTCGAACAGCTGCAACACCTGGGCCTGCACCGAGACATCCAACGCCGATACCGCCTCGTCGGCGATCAACAGCTCGGGCTCCATCATCAGCGCGCGGGCGATGCAGATGCGCTGGCGCTGGCCGCCCGAGAACTGGTGGGGGTAACGCTCCATCGCGCTGGCATCCATGCGCACCAGGGCCAGCAGCTCGTGTGCACGTTCCAGCGCCTGGGCACGGCGCAGGCCGTAGTTCATCGGCCCTTCGATCATCGCCTCGAGCACGGTGCGACGCGGGTTGAGCGAGCGGTACGGATCCTGGAACACGATCTGTACCCGGCGCCGCAGCGGCCTGAACTGGCGCGCCGACATCATCGCGATGTCCTCGGCGGCTTCGCCGGGCCGGTCGCCGCCCAGCATCACCGTGCCGCCGCTGGGATCGATCAACCGCACGATGCAGCGCGCCACCGTGCTCTTGCCCGAGCCCGATTCACCGACGATGCCCAGCGTCTGGCCGCGGCGGATCTCGAAGTTGACATCCTGCGCGGCATGCACGCTGCGGCTCGGGCCGAACCAGCGCTTGTCGAGGTAGGTCTTGTCGAGGCCCTTGACGCTGAGCACCACCGGCGCCGCCGGATCGCTGGGCCGCTCTTTCAAGTGCAGCGTGGGCACGGCGGCCATCAGCATGCGGGTATAGGCATGCTGCGGGCGCTTGAGCACCTCGTCCTTGGCACCGAGTTCAACCAGGTCGCCCAATCGCAGCACCGCCACACGGTGCGCCAACTCGGCAACCACACCAAAATCATGGGTGATGAACAGCACACCGGCGCCATGGCGGCGCTGCAGGTCGAGCACCAGCTTCAAGATCTGCGCCTGGGTGGTGACGTCGAGCGCGGTGGTGGGCTCGTCGGCGATCAGCAGCACCGGGTCAAGCACCAGCGCCATCGCGATCATGATGCGCTGGCGCTGGCCGCCCGAGAGCTGGTGCGGGTAGCTCGCCACCATGCGCTCGGGCTCGGGCAGCAGCACCTCGCGCACGATGGCCAGTACCTTCTCGCGGCGCTCGGCCGGCGACAGGCTGGTGTGCTGGCTCAGCACCTCGTCGATCTGGTCGCCGCAGGTCATGACCGGGTTCAGCGCCGTCATCGGCTCCTGGAAGATCATCGACATGCGGGTGGCGCGCAACTCACGCAGCCGCGACAGCGGCGCGTGGGTGATGTCCTCGCCTTGCAGGATGATCTGGCCGGCAGTGACTGGCAGCGATTTGGGCAGCAGCCCCATCACGCTCTGCGCGATCACCGACTTGCCCGAGCCCGACTCGCCGACCAGGCAGACGATCTCGCCACGGCCGACGCTGAAGCTGACCTTGCGCACTGCGGTGGCGCGGTCGGCGCCGCCGGGCAGCGCAATGGTCAGGTTCTTGACTTCGAGAATGGGCACGTCATCTGCCCCTCGTCCGGCGGGTACGCCGGCCGGTCCCCTGGGGGGACGCGGGCCGGCTTGGGGCGGCCCGGCGCTCGGCCCGGTGTCGCTGCTCATGATCGTTTCGCCATCTTCGGATCGAGCGTGTCGCGCAGCCCATCACCTAGGATGTTCACCGCCAGCACCGTCACCGCCAGGAAGATGCCGGGGAAAAAGATGTTGTGCGGGTACTCGTTGAACTGGCCGCGGCCCTCGGCCATCACATTGCCCCAGGTCGGGATGTCGGGCGGCAGGCCGACGCCCAAGAAGGACAGGATGGCCTCGGTCAGGATGCCCGAGGCGCAGATGAAGGTAGCCTGAACTACCAGCGGCGCCACCGTGTTGGGCAGAATGTGGCGCAGCATGATCTTCCAGGTGGGCGTACCCAGCGAGATCGCGGCCTCGACATAAGGCTCCTCGCGAATGCTCAGCACCAGCGCGCGCACCAGCCGGGTAACGCGCGGGATCTCGGGGATAGCGATGGCGATCACCACGGTGATCAGGCTGCCGCGCCACATCGCCACCAGCGCGATCGCGATCAGGATCGCGGGGATCGCCATCAGGCCGTCCATCACCCGCATCAGCGGACCGTCCAGCCAGCGCAGAAAGCCGGCCAGCAGGCCCAGCAGGATGCCGATGGCCAGCGCCACCACGGCGGTGAACAGGCCGACGATCAGCGACACCTGGGTGCCAAAGATCACCCGGCTGTAGATGTCGCGGCCGAAGCTGTCGCTGCCCATCAGAAAACGGTGCACCAGCGTTTCGCCCTCCAGCGTGATGATCTCGCCGTGGGCACCGGGCAGCAGGTCGCGGCTGGCGGGATCGAACAAGGACGGATCGACCGTGCCCATCCAGGGCGCGGCCAGCGAGATCAGCACCAGCAGCAGCATCACCGTGCCGCCAATGCGCACCGACACATTGGCCCGCACACGCTGCCAGGCCGTAGGCTGGACAAAGACGGTGGCGCTTTCGACCGACAGCGCTTCGAAATCGGAGGGGGTCGACATCAGTAGCGGATGCGGGGATCGAAGAAAACGTACGAAAGATCTACCAAAAGGTTGACCATCACGTAGACAAAGGAGAACAGCAGGATCACACCCTGGATGGTGGGGAAATCGCGCGCCAGCACGGCGTCCACCGTCAACCGGCCCAGGCCGGGAATGGCGTAGACCGACTCGGTGACGACCACACCACCGATCAGCAGCGCGATGCCGATACCGATCACCGTGACGATAGGCACCGCGGCGTTGGCCAGTGCGTGACGCATCAGCACCGTGGACTCGGGCAGGCCCTTGGCGCGCGCGGTGCGGATGTAGTCCTCGCCCAGGGTCTCGAGCACCGAAGCGCGGGTGACGCGCGCGATCAACGCGATGTAGATCAGGCTCAGCGTGATGGTCGGCAGCGCCAGGTGGTAAGCCCAGGGCCCCAGGCCGCCGCTGATGCGGCGGTAGCCCTGCACCGGAAGCCAGCCCAGCTTGAGCGAAACCAGCCAGATCAGCAGGTAGGCGCTGACAAACACCGGCACCGAGAAGCCCAGCACCGAGAAGCCCATCAGGCCCTTGTCGAGCCAGCCACCAAAGCGCCAGGCCGCCAGCACACCCAGCGGCACCGCGATCAGCACCGCCAGCGTGATGGTGGTCAGCGCCAGCGACAGCGTGGGCTCCAGCCGCTGGCCGATCAGCGTGGTGACCTCGGTTTTGTAGTAGTAACTTTGGCCAAGATCGCCTTGCAGCACGCGACCGAACCAGATCGCAAACTGCTCAGGGATAGATCGGTCCAGGCCCAGGCTGGTGCGGATCTGGGCAATCTGCTCGGTGCTGGCGGCGTCACCGGCCAGCACCGCCGCCGGATCGCCTGGCGACAAGCGCAGCAGCAGGAATACCAACACCGAAACGATCAGCAGGACGGGTAGCGTCGACAGCAGCCGGCGAAGAAGAAAAGTGAGCATCGCGTGGACGGTGATCAGGGCGAACCGGCAATGGCTGCCGGTTCGCCGCAGTCAGATCAGTTCTTCTTCAGGTTCCAGTAGATGTTGCCGTTGGTGACGAAGAAGCCGCTGACACTCTTGCCGGCGGCCATCGGCTGCATGTACTCGCCCAGCGGCGCATGGGTGGCCACCTCGAAGGCCCGCACATGCATCTGCTCGGCCAGCTTCTTCTTGACGCCCTCGTCGGTGGCGCGCATGAACTGGTTGCGCAGCTCGATCATCTTGTCGTCAGAGGCCCAGCCGAACCAGCCTGACTTCTCGCCGCGGGTGTCCATCGTCGGGTTGGCGATCGGGCTCCAGACGTCGAAGGTCTGCCAGGCGGTGAGGAACATGTGCCAGCCACCCTTGTCCGGCGCATCCTTCTTGGCGCGGCGGCCAACCAGGGTCTGCCAGTCCATCGCCTGCAGGTCAACCTTGAAGCCGGCCTGACGCAGCAACTGGGCGGCCACATCGGGCAGCTTCTGGATCGAGGCCAGGTCGGTTGGCTTCATCAGCACCACCGGCGTGCCGTCATAGCCCGATGCCTTGAGCAGGTCTTGCGCCTTCTTCATGTTGCTCTTGGACTGAATGTCGCTGCCCACGGTGGTGCCGTAGGGTGTGCCGCAGATGAACATGCTGGCGCAGGTCTTGTACAACTCCTTGACGCCAACCTGGGCGCGCAGGAAGGGCTCTTGCGAAAACGCCGCCAGCGCTGCCTGGCGCACTTTGGGGTTGTCGAAGGGCTTGTGCAGGTGGTTGAAGCGCGCCATGTACTGCAGGCCGAAGTTCGAATACTTGGGCATCTGCAGGCTGGTATCGGCCTTGACCGTCTCGAAGTGGTCAAAAGCCAGCGCCTCGATGATGTCGACCTCGCCGTTTCTCAGCGCATTGACCTGGGCCTGCGCATCACGCAGCGCCAGGTTCCACTCGACGCGGTCGACATACACCCGCTTGCCGCCCGTGGTGCCCGACGGCGGTTCGCTGCGCGGCACGTACTTGGCGAACTTGGTGTAGACAGCGCGGTCACCGGGCTTGAAGTCTTCCTTCTTGAAAACATAGGGGCCGGAGCCGATGTGCTCCTCGATCTGCTTGAAGGCATCGGTCTCGGCGATGCGCTTGGGCATGATGAAGGGCACGTTGGAGCTGGGCTTGCCCAGCGCCTCAAGCACAAAACCACAGGCCTCGCCCAGGAAGATGCGGAAGGTGTCGGGCGTGGGTGAATCCATGCGCGAGACAAACTGGAACAGCGCCGAGCCCATCGCATCGCGCTTGCCCCAGCGCTGCAGGCTGGCGATCACGTCCTCACCGGTGACCGGCTTACCGTCATGAAACTCCAGGCCCTTGCGCAGCTTGAAGGTCCACAGCCGGTGGTCACCGCTCTCGGTCCAGCTCTCCACCATCTGCGGCTTGATCTTGGCGTTTTCGTCGGTGCCAAACAGCGTGTCGTAGATCATGTAGCCGTGGTTGCGGCTCATGTACGCAGTGGTCCAGATCGGGTCGAGGATGGCCAAGTTGGAGTGCGGCACCACGCGCAGCACGCTGTTCTGCGCCAGCACCGGCAGCGAGGTGGCCAGGGCCACGGCCGAAAGAACGGCCGCAGTGGCCAGGCGACGTGTGAACTTCATGGTGTGTTCTCTCCAAAAAAATGCGCAGGCCAACAACCCTGCGCTGAGTAAAAAACCCAGCTGCTAGGCTAACCCAAATACAAGGCATGCCTAATCAGGGTTTGCACAATGCAAGTAGCGGGCCAGGGCATGGAACTCATGAGGAAACGCCGGGCCGCCCCAAGTTTCCTCATCCCCCTTGGGGGGCCTGACGCGAAGCGGCAGGTCTGGGGGCGTTCATGAGGAAACGCCGGGCCGCCCCAAGTTTCCTCATCCCCCTTGGGGGGCCTGACGCGAAGCGGCAGGTCTGGAGGCGCTCTCTGCGTGCAGGGCATTCAGGCATTGATCGGCCACTTGGGCCGCTGGATGTGGTGACGGCCCGGCAAGTCCAGCAAGTCCAGCCAGTCCAGCAGGCGCGGATCTGGCGCTACCGAACCAGGCGCGCTGGCATAGCGGATCTGCACCGCCAAGGGCGCAAGCGCGGCCTTGGCAGTGCTGCGACGACTTGACGACCACCAGCCGCCACTGCGGCAGATCGCAGCCCAGCTGAGTGAACAGATCGGTGCCCATGGCCTGGCTGAGGCGGCTGATCAGCACCACTTCGATGCCACCTGCTGCACCAAAGCGGCGTCCTCCAGCATGAAGACAGTCTTTCAGCCGGGGCGGCCGCTTTGCTGGCCGTAGCCCACGCGCGCCAGCCAGGTCAATCGAACGCGGGCATCGCCAGAGCGACGCGGTGATATCGTGAACCACTGGCGAAAACCCTGTGCAGCTGTTCAGCTGCCATCCGTCACCACTGATCGGTCACACATGATCCGGCTGCGCCTCTCGCTGGAACTCGACTACCTGGTCTCCAGCCCAGGCTGTGATTTCATCTTCAACATCCATGCGGCGCACACCGCCAGGCAGTGGGTGCTTCAAGAGCGTCTGGACGTCAGCCAGAACCTGCCGCTGACCATCGACACCGATGCGGTCACGCTCAACCGCTACCTGCGCTTCAGCGCGCGGCCCGGCCCACTGCGGGTGGCCTACAGCGCCACAGTCGACCTGATGCACCATACCGAACAACCGGCCAACATTGCCGAGGTGCCGGTGGCGCAGTTGCCCACTTCGGTGCTGGGCTACATCAACCCCAGCCGCTACTGCCAGAGCGACCGCCTGCTGCATCTGGCGGCGCGGGAGTTCGGCCAGCGCCAGCAAGGCCACAGCCGGGTGCAGGGCATTCGCGACTGGGTGCTTCAGCACACCTTGTACACACCCAATACCAGCACCGCCAGTACGTCGGCGCTGGATACGCTGATCGAAGGCGTGGGCGTCTGCCGCGACTTTGCCCACCTGATGATCGCGCTGTGCCGCGCAGTGAACATCCCGGCCCGTTTTGCCACCGGCATCGACTACGGCGCTGAACCGTCGCTGGGCCCGACCGACTTCCATGCCTACGTCGAAGCCTACCTGGGCGGGCGCTGGTACATGTTCGATCCGTCGGGACGGGCGATCCCGATGGGCTTCGTGCGCTTCGGCACTGGCCACGATGCGGCCGATGCGGCCTTTGCCACGATCTTCGGCCCGGTGTTGCCGTCGTCGCCGCGCATCAGCATCGAGGCTCTGCCCGGAGCGGACGGCCGGCTGATGATGCCCTGGCACTGCCCCGAGGCGCTCTCGACCGACGGCTGAAGCGCGTCAGCGCAGCGCCATCGCCTGGCCCAGGCGGATGGCAGCGCCGGGCGCCCAAGCCGGGTTGAAACGCAGGTCGGCCATGGTCTCGCGGGTGAACAGCATCACCACCGTCGAGCCCAACAGAAAGCGGCCCATCTCGGCGCCCCGTGCCAGTTGCACCGGCGGCTGCTCGACATAAACCCAGTCGCGCACCTGGCCCGGCCGCGGCGGGTTGACCAGGCCATGCCACACCGTGGCCATGCTACCGACAATGGTGGCACCTACCAGCGCCAGCACAAAGGGCCGGCCCTGCGCGTCATCGAACACGCAGACCACGCGCTCGTTGCGGGCAAACAGCCCCGGCACGCCGCGCGAGGTGGTGGGATTCACCGAGAACAGATCACCCGGCACATGGATCATGCGGCGCAGCGTGCCGGCGCAAGGCATGTGGATGCGGTGGTAGTCACGCGGGCTCAGGTAGAGCGTGGCAAAGGCGCCATCGACAAACGGCGCGGCCAGCGCGGCATCGCCGCCGACCAGTGTGGTGGCGCTGTAGGCGTGGCCCTTGGCCTGGAAGATCTGGCCGCTGGTGATCGGCCCGAATTGGCTGATCGCGCCGTCCACCGGGCACAGCAGTGGCGCGTCGGCCAGCGGCCGTGCGTCGGGCCTGAGCGCACGGGTAAAAAAATCGTTGAAGCTGACGTAGGCCTCGGGCTGCGGCTCGGCCGCTTCGGCCATGTTGACGCCATAGCGGCCGATGAACCAGCGGATCAGCGCCGTGGTGCGGGTGCCGCCCTGCCAGCGCGCGACGACGCCAGCGAACAGGGTCAAGGCCTGCTTGGGCAGCAGGTATTGCGGCAGAACGGCAAGGCGGTCGGACAAAATGGCGGGGCCGGCGGCGGCGGTGAAAAGGGGCCGTCAGTGTATCGGCGCGCCCGGCCGCCACGACAGGCCGCTGCCGGCCGGCTGGCGCTCAGCAGGCTCAGAACGTGCCAGGGTAGGCGCCGCCGTCAAGCAGCAGGTTTTGCCCGGTCATGTAGCCCGCATGCACGCTGCACATGAAGGCGCAGACCGCGCCAAACTCCTGGGCGTTGCCAAAGCGCTGCGCCGGCAAAAGCTTGCGGCGGCGGTCGGCGATTTCCTCGATGCTGACGCCCGCCGCAGTTGCCGCGCCCTTGAGCGTGGTCTTCAAACGATCAGTGTCGAAGGGCCCTGGCAGCAGGCCGTTGATGGTGACGTTGCGGCCGGCCAGCCTGGGCTGCCGAGCCACACCGGCAACAAAGCCGGTGAGCCCGCTGCGCGCGCCGTTGCTCAGGCCCAGGATGTCGATCGGCGCCTTCACCGCCGCCGAGGTGATGTTGACGATGCGGCCAAAACCGCGCTCGGCCATGCCATCCACGGTAGCCTTGATCAGCTCGATCGGCGTCAGCATGTTGGCGTCGATGGCTTTGAGCCAATGCTCGCGGGTCCAATCGCGAAAGTCGCCCGGCGGCGGCCCGCCAGCGTTGTTGATCAGGATGTCGACCTGCGGGCAGGCGGCCAGCGCGGCGGCGCGGCCCTCGGTGGTGGTGATGTCGCCGGTGACGGTGCGCACCTCGATGCCGGGCGCAGCGGCACGCAGCGCGGCGGCCGTGGCCTGCAAGGCCTCGTCACCGCGCGCGGTGATCACCAGGTTGACGCCTTCGCCCGCCAATGCCTCGGCGCAGCCGCGGCCCAGGCCCTTGCTGGCGGCACAAACCAGCGCCCACTTGCCTTGGATGCCCATGTCCATGTGCTTGTCTCCTTCGATTGATTGAGGGGGGTTGAGTGACGCAAGCCTAACGCCAACGCGAGCGCGCCAAAACTAACGCGAGCGCGCCAACAGCGTCACGCTGGCCAGCACGCAGGCACTGCCGGCGGCCAGCCAGGCGCCAAAAGGCTCGCCAAGCAGCAGCACGCCGAGCACGATGGTGCTGATCGGGCCGACCATGCCGAATTGCGCCGTGCGGGCCGGGCCGATGCGCTCGATCGCCATCATCACCAGCAGCACCGGCAACACCGTGCACAGCGTGCCGTTGAGCAGGCTCAGCCAGAGCACCGGTGTGGCGATCTCAAGCACGCCGGCCAGCGGCCGCAGCAGCGCAAACTGCGCCAGGCACAGCGCGCAGGCCACGCAGCTGGCCCAGCCAGTGAGCCGCAGCGCGCCGATGCGCCGCACCACCTCGCCGCTGTAAAGCAAGTAGGCGGCATAGCTCAGCGTGCTGGCCAGCACCAGCGCGCTACCCAGCGCCACACGCGGGCCTTCTATCGTCAGCTCGCGGCCAAACACCAGCAGCAGGCCAAAGTAGCCCAGCACCATGGCCAGCCACTGCCGCCTGCTCGCACGCCGCCCGTACAGCGCCCAGGACAGCAGCAACACCACCACCGGCGTGAGGTAGAGAATCAGCCGCTCCAGGCTGGCGCTGATGTATTGCAGGCCGAGAAAGTCGAGAAAGCTGGCCAGGTAATAGCCCGAGAAGCCCAGCGCCGCAACCGCCAGCCGGTCGCGTGCCGGCAGCGCCGGCCGGCCACGCCCGGCCCACCACAGCATCAACAGGAAAAACGGCAGCGCCACCGCCATGCGCAACATGATCAGGGTGATCGCATCAACTTCATGGCGGTAAGCCAGCTTGACGATGATGGCCTTGCCCGAAAAGGCCACCGCGCCGACCATCGCCAGCAGCGGGCCGACCCAGGCCGCTGACCACGGACCTGGCGACGCGGCAACGGGCAGCGGCGGCAACATGGCAGCGATTGTAGAAAGCCGCGCCGCAGCGGCCCTGCAGCGGCCCCACGGCCAGCCTGTTGAAATCGAATCGACCAGCCAGCATCAGATCGGCACTCAACCCCCCGTGAGTCCGGATATCGGGCGGGCAGGCACTGGGCCATACTTGGGCGCCGCCCGACTCAGCTTACTGATGCAGCCACCCGCCATTGCCCACTCCGCAGATGCCAGCTGGCAGCGCGTACTGCTGCGCACGGTGGCGCTGGCCCTGCTGTGCGGCTTGCTGCAAGCGCTGTTGCCCGGCTACACCCTGGGCACGGTGGAATTGCCGCCGCTGTCGGTGGTTCTGGGCGTGGCCGTGGCGGCGGCGATATCCCGCGGCCGTTGGACCGTGCCGGCGGCGATGGTCGGCGTGCTGATCGCCGACTGGCTGACTGGCATCGCCCTGCCCCAGGCGCTGGGCGGCGCACTTGTGCTGGGCCTGCAGGCGCTGCTGGCCGGCTGGCTGGTGCGCCATGCCGATGACCACGACCTGCTGCAACTCGACAGCGATACGCGCCTGCGCCGCTTTGTGCTGCTGATCGCGCCGGCCACCGCGCTGCTCGGTGTGCTGGCCACGCCGCTGCTGCATTGGGGCCTGGAGCCGAGCACGGCGCTGTGGCAGTGGCGGCCTGAGCTGGCGGCGGCGGTTGGCCGCTTGCTGGCCGATAGCGCCGGCATCATCGTTACCGCGCCGGTGCTGCTGTGCTGGCTGGCCAGACCGCAAGGTGTCTGGCGCCAGCGCCGCCGCGTGGTGGCCCTGCCCTTGCTGCTGGTGGTGGCGGTGATGTTGCCGGGCTTCGACCAGGTGGCAAGCCGCGATGAACTGCGGTTGCAGGTGCACTTCGACCGCGAGGCCAATCTGCGCCAAGTGCGGCTGCAAAAGCTCACGCTCGACCCGCTGAACGCCGTGATGGCCTTGCGCGGTGTGCTGGCGGCAGCCGGCCCCGCGCTCGACTCGGGTCTGTTCGACCAGTTGTCGGCCGGCTGGATAGAGCGCACGCCGGGGCTGCGCAGCACCGGCTGGCTGGAGGCGCGCCCGGCCACGGCCAACGCCGACGCCGATCTGCTGCTGCGCCATGTCAGCGCGGCGCCGGGCGGTGGCAGCAGTGCGCTGCCTGGCGCACGTTTGGCGTCCGATGGCCGCTTGCTGATCGATGCTGTGCTGCGTCAGGCGGTGGACAAGACCTTGGCCAGCAGCGCGCCGGTGGTGATTTACGGCGCAGCGGGCGGCTTGCAGGCCAGCGTGGGCGCCAGCGCGCTGGTGCTGCAATCGGTGCCAGCCGGCAAAGACGCCGCGCGCCGACTGGTGTTTGCGCTGGTCGACTTTGGCGCGCTGGTGGCGCCTGCGCTTCCCGAGGCCGGTGATCCCAACCTGCACGCCTGCCTCACTGGCGTGGCTGCCGAGGCTGGCGCAAGCGCACTGCGGCTGGCTGGGCCTGCCGGCTGCGAGCGCGACATGGCGGCCAAGGCACTGCGCGCCATGCCGTTCACGGTGATGTTCGCCGACCAGCGCCTGGGCCTGCTGGTGACCGAGCCCGCCACCGCCGACAACCGCTTGTTCACCGCCGTCTGGCTGCTGGCGCTGCCCACTGCGGTGGGGCTGGCGATGCTCAGCGCGCTGTTGCTGGCGCTGAGCGGGCGGCTGCGGCGCATCGAGGACCGGGTGAATGAGCGCACCGCCGCGCTGCAGACCGAGATCGACGAGCGCCGCCAGACCGAGTCAAAACTGTTGGTCAGCGAGCAACGTTTTCGCGCCATCTTCGACAACATGAGCATCGGTGTCACGGTGGTCGACAGCGACGGCCGCATCGCCGATGTCAACCCGGCCTTCTGCAGCATGATGGGGTGCAGCGCGGCCGATCTGCTGCGGCGCCCGCTGTCCGACATCCGCCTGCCCGATGTCAGCGAGGACGACGGCACCGCAGTAGCCCTGGGCGGCGGCCAGGCACGGCGCCAGCGCTACCTCACGCCCGACGGCCGTGTGCTGCAGGTGGCGGCAAGTTTGCGCACGCTGGTCGATGCCACCGGCGCAGCGGTGGCCACGCTGGGCGCGCTGCAAGACTTGACACAAGTGCTGCGCCTGCGCGAGGCCGAACGCGAGCGCGAGCAGGCCGAAATCGCCAGCCGCACCAAGAGCGAATTTCTGGCCAACCTCAGCCACGAGTTGCGCGCGCCGCTGAATGCCATCCTGGGCTTCACCCAGATGCTCGAGCAGAACTCGGGCGACGGCGAGGCCGACAACCCGCACCAGCAGCATGGGCTGGCGCAGATTCGCCAGGCCGGCTGGCACCTGCTGGACATGATCAACGACGTGCTCGACCTCTCCCGCATGGAGGCGGGCAGCCTGCGTTTGACACTGGAGTCGGTGTCGCTGCCCGATCTGGCGCAGGAGGCGGTGGCCATGGTCGAGCCGCTGGCGCAGCAGGCGCAGGTCAGCTTGTCGCTGTCGTTGTCTCCACAGGCCGAACATGTGCAAGCCGATCCGGTGCGCTTGCGCCAGGTGCTGATCAACCTGCTGGGCAATGCCATCAAGTACAACCGCGCCGGCGGCCGGGTGCTGCTGCGCACGCGGCCAGGCGGCGTCGGCGAGCTTGAGATCGAGGTTGAGGACAACGGCATCGGCATGAGCCAGCAGCAGATGAGCGAGCTGTTCACGCCCTTCAACCGGCTCGGGCGTGATCGCCAGGGCGCTACCGGCCAACCAGGCACGTCAGGCACCGGCATCGGCCTGGTCATCTGCCGCAAGCTGTCTTTGCTGATGGGCGGTGAGCTCAGCGTCAGCAGCCAGGAGGGCCAAGGCTCGGTGTTCAACCTGCGCCTGCCGCGGCCGACCGGCGAGCCCGGCCGCACGGTGGTCAGCGCCGCGAGGCCATTGATGCCGCAGGTCAGCATCGGCACCGTGCTCTACATCGAGGACAACGACGCCGACGCCGAGGCCATGCGCGATTTACTGCAGCAACGTCCAGGCATCCAACTGATCTGCGCGCGCCGCGCCGCTGAAGGCCTGGCGCGCGCCGCCGAGGCCGATCTGGTGCTGCTCGACCTGGACCTGCCTGATCGCCCCGGCATCGAGGTGCTGCGCGCCCTGCAGGCCGATACCCGGCTGCGCAGCACGCCGGTGATCGTGGTCTCGGCCGAAAGCCGGCCACAGCGCATCGATGAATGCTTCGACGCCGGTGCGTCGCAGTTTCTGACCAAGCCGCTCGACCCCAAAGCCACGCTCAGGGCCATCGATGACAGCTTGAGTGCTTGATCAGAACCCCGCAGCCTGGCCGTCTCGTCGCGGGTCGCTGGCGGCCACATAGCCTTCGCTGGCCGGATCGCCCAGACGCCAGATGAACTGGCCGGCACCGAGGTCCATGTAGCTGTCGGTCAGCTTCTCGGGCCGGTGGCCCAGGTCGATCAGGCCCTGCACCAGCGCCGGGTGCATGTGCTGGTCGACATTGATCGAGAGGCCGTCATTGACGCGCCAGCGCGGCGCGTCACAGGCGGCCTGCGGGTTCTGGCCGAAGTCAAGCATGCGCACCAGAGTCTGCAGATGGCCCTGCGGCTGCATATGGCCACCCATCACGCCAAAACTCATCTGCGGCTGGCCGCCGCGTGTCAGGAAGGCCGGGATGATGGTGTGGAACGGCCGCTTGCCTGGCGCCACCACGTTGGGGCTGCCGGCGTCCAGGCTGAAGTCATAACCGCGGTTCTGCAGGCTGATGCCGTAGTCAGGCACCACCACGCCAGAGCCGAAGCCCATGTAGTTGCTCTGGATAAAGCTGACCATCATGCCGCTCTCGTCGGCCGCCGTCAGGTAGATGGTGCCGCCCTTGGCTGGGTTGCCGGCGCCAAAATCCTGCGCCTTGCTGCGGTCGATCAACTGGGCGCGTGACGCCAGATAGGCCGGATCGAGCATCTGCTCGGCCGACACCGGCATGGCCGACGGCTCGGCCACATAGCGATATACATCGGCAAAGGCCAGCTTCATGGCCTCGATCTGCAGGTGCTGCGCGGCCACACTGTCGGGCCCCAGATCGGCCAGCTCAAAGTGCTGCAGGATGCCCAGCGCGATCAACGCCGCGATGCCCTGGCCATTGGGCGGGATCTCGTGCAACCGCGAGCCGCGGTAATCCTGGCCAAGGGGCAACACCCACTCGGGCTTGAAGCTGGCGAGATCGGCCAGCGTCACCGCGCCACCTTGCGCGGCAGCCTGGCGCGCCAGCGCCTCGGCGATCTCGCCGCTGTAGAAGGCTTGGCCACGGCTGGCGGCGATCAACTTGAGCGAGCGCGCCGCGCCCGGCATGTGGAACAGCTCGCCTACCGCCGGTGCGCGACCACGCGGCAAAAAGGTCTCTGCAAACCCCGGTTGCGAGACCAGCCCCTGCACCTGGCTGGCCGCGCGCCATTTGTCCTGCACCACCACCGGCACCGCGTAACCACGCTCGGCGATGTTGATCGCGGGTGCCAGCAAGTCGGCAAACGGCAGCTTGCCAAAGCGCTCGCTCAGCGCCACCCAGCTGGCCACCGCACCCGGCACGCTGACCGAATCCCAGCCGCGCATCGGCGGCCGGCGCGCCTCGGCGCCATGCTTGCGCTTGAAGTAATCCAGCGTCCAGGCCACAGGCGCCGGGCCTGAGGCATTGAGGCCGTGCAGTTGCTGGCCGTCCCAGAGGATGCAAAAAGCGTCCGAGCCCAGACCGTTACTGCAGGGCTCGACGATGGTCATCACGGCGGCCGCCGCCACCGCCGCGTCTACCGCATTGCCGCCGGCGGCGATCATGCGCAGGCCCGCCTGGGCCGCCAGCGGATGCGAGGTGGAGACCACATTGCGCGCGAACACTGGCACCCGGGTCGACGGATAGGGGTTGCTGTAGTTGAAGGCTTGGCTCATGGCGACGGATGTCCTGGCGGCAGTGGGTGTTGGCAATTGTGCTGGATCGAGAGATGGCGGGCGCAGCGGTCATTGGGACAGGGGCCAACCGACGCGGAACGGGCATCTGACGCAGCGCTTGACGCATCGACATGGCTTTGCACACGCCGACGCGTTGGGCCTTTCGCCGCGTTTTTTCGGCCGTCTCGGCTTGGGTCGACGACTGCAAGCGCTGCTGACTTCTCTCGCCGGCTCATCACCTTCGCTGTTTGGCTTCGCAGTTGCCTCGCAGAGCAGGCACGGGGCAAGATCTCCCGAGAGAATGTGGCTTCGCCACTTTCCTTGATCTCGCGGCGGGCGGGCGCCGCAA
>JBBQJN010000056.1:0-16275 GCA_038325945.1 Burkholderiales bacterium
GCGGGTGGTCGAGCAGCCCGACGGCCTGATGGCGGCCATCGCCAGCGCGCGCCGCGAGGCCACGGCCTCGTTTGGCAACGGCACGGTGTTCATCGAGCGCTGGCTGGCGCGATCGCGCCATGTCGAGATCCAGTTGCTGGGTGACCGTCACGGCACGCTGTTGCACCTGTTCGAGCGTGAATGCTCGATCCAGCGCCGCCACCAGAAGATCATCGAAGAGGCGCCCTCGCCGGCGGTTGATGCCGAGTTGCGCGAGCGACTCACCCAGGCCGCGCTGACCGCCGCGCGCGCCATCGGCTACCACTCCACTGGCACCGCCGAGTTCTTGCTCAGCGGCCGCGAGATCTTCTTTCTTGAAGTCAATACCCGGCTGCAAGTAGAGCACCCGGTGACCGAGATGATCACCGGCATCGACCTGGTGCGCGAGCAGATCCGCATCGCCGAGGGCGAGCCGCTGGGCTATGGCCAGGCCGATCTGCGCATCCACGGCCATGCCATCGAGGCCAGGCTGTGCGCCGAAGATCCGTCGCGCAACTTTCTGCCCTCGCCGGGCAAGGTGGATGTCTGGCAGCCGGCCGCCGGTGCAGGTTTGCGCTTTGACTCGGGCGTCGAGTCGGGCAGTGTGATCGGTGTCGAGTTCGATCCGATGATCGCCAAGGTGATCGCCCATGCGCCCACCCGGCGTGAGGCCGCCGCCAAACTGGCGCGCGCGCTGCAATCAACAAGGCTGCAAGGGCTGCGGCACAACCGCGATTTTCTGGTGGCCACGCTGCGCACGCCGGCCTTTCTGGCTGGCGATACCTGTACCGATTTCATCGAGCGTGTGCAGCCCGCAGCCCAACGCCAGCCCAGCGATGCCGAGCTGGGCTGCGCTGCCATCGCCTGCGCACTGTGGTCGCGGGCGCAGCGCCGCGCTGCGGCCAGGCTGCAGAACGGCATTCCGGGCGGCTTCCGCAACTCGGTGATGCCGCCCGAGGCGGTGTCTTATCAAGCCAATGGGCACGACACACAAACGCTGGCGCTGGCCTACCGTTTGCGCCGCGACGGCCGCTTCGACATCACGCTGGCGCAACGCAGCGCCGTCGCCGAGTTGCTGGCCTGCGACGCCGAGACCATCGACCTGCTGATCGACGACCAGCGCTGGCGCCACCGCGTCACCGCGCTGGGTGATCGTCGGCTGGTGCACGGCCCTGGCGGCGACCTTGAGCTGCTGGAACTGCCGCGCCACCCGCTGCCCGAGCGCGCTGGCCTGGCCGGCGGCCTGGTGGCGCCGATGCCCGGCAAGGTGCTGTCGGTGGCGGTGAGCGATGGCGAGACCGTGGTGGCCGGCCAGTTGCTGCTGGTGTTGGAGGCAATGAAGATGGAGCACCGCATCACGGCGCCCGCCGACGGCGTGGTGCAGTCCTTGAAGATCGCCGCCGGCGACCAGGTGGCCAACGGTGCGCTGCTGGTGGCCTTCGAGCCCAGCTCGGCCTGAAGGCCCGCAGTCGCGCGCAACGATCCGGCCCGAGCAGCTGCCATGGACCTCAACGACAGCCCCGAGCACACCGCGTTCCGCGAGCAGGTTCGCGGCTTCATCGCCCGTCACCGCCACCTGGCGCCGGTGGCGCGTGGCGCGGTAGATGCCCAGGCCCGCGCCTGGCAAGCTTTGCTGATAGCGCAGGGTTACGCCGCGCGCAGCATCCCGGTGGCGTACGGTGGCGCCGGTCTGGCGCCCGACCTGCTGAAATCACGCATCCTGGCCGACGAGTTTGCCGCCGCTGGCGTCAGCCCTGGCCTCAGCGGCCAGGGCATTGCCATGCTGGTGCCGACGCTGCTTGAACTGGGCACCGAGGCACAGAAGCTTGAATTCATCGGCCCCACGCTGCGTGGCGAGCTGATCTGGTGCCAGGGCTACAGCGAGCCCGGCGCCGGCAGCGATTTGGCCAGCCTGCGCAGCAAGGCGGTGCTGGACGGCGAGCACTGGGTGGTCAACGGCGAGAAGATCTGGACCAGTACGGCCCAGCTGGCGCATTGGATCTTCTGCCTGCTGCGCACCGAGGCCGACAAGCCGCGACACCAGGGCCTGAGCTTCCTGCTGTTTCGCATGGACAGCCCCGGCATCGAGGTGCGGCCGCTGGTCGACATGACCATGCAGCCCAACTTCAACCAGGTCTTCTTCAACGATGTGCGCGTGCCGGCGCAGCAGATCGTTGGCCGCCGTGGCGATGGCTGGCAGGTGGCCAACCTGATCCTGAAGAACGAACGCGACTCACTGGCCGACGCCAACCAGGCCCAGGCGCGGCTGAACCAGCTGGTGGCGATCATGCGCGAAGAGACGGTGGACGGCGTGCCGATCATCGAACAGCCGGCTTTCCTCGACCGGCTGATGCGGCTGCAAGGCCGGCTGACCGCGCTGAAGTACAACGATTTGCGCGTGCTGTCATCGCGGCTCAACGGCGACGACGACACCCGGTTGGCGCGCTTGATCACCAAGCTTCAGGGCACCGAACTGCGCCATGAAATTGAAGGCCTGGCGATCGACGTGATGGGCGAAAACGGCCTGGCCTTCGGCAGCCACCCCTACCTGCGCGACGGCGGCAGCTGGCAGACGCTGTACATGTACTACCTGGGCCTGATCATCGGCGGCGGCACCAGCCAGATCCAGAAAAACATCATCAGCGAGCAAGGGCTGGGCATGCCGCGAGAACCCAAGCCAGTGAGCGCCTGATGCAATTTGGCCTGTCATCCGAACAGCGGCTGTTGCAAGACAGCTTGAATCAATTTTTGCGTGATCGTGCACCGCTGGCCCGTGTGCGCCGCTTTGCCGAGATGGACGAAGGCCGCGCCACTGAACTGGCCAGCGGCCTGGCCGAGCTGGGCGTACCGGCGCTGCTGATCGCGCCCGAACATGGCGGCATCGGCGGCACAGTGCTCGACGCCTGCCTGGTTGCTGAATGCCTGGGCCGCCATGTCACGCCAGTGGCTTTTGTCGCCAGCACGGTGATGGTGCCGATGGCGCTGCGCCTGGCCGGCAGCCCGGCGCAGTGCAGCAACTGGCTGCCGCGCATCGCCGCCGGCCAGGTGAGCCTGGGCGCTACGCTGTCTGAGCACAGCGGCGCCCGGGCTGGCACCGGCGTGGTCTGCCGCCACGGCCGGCTCAGCGGCCGGGCAATGCAGGTGATCGACTTCGAGGCCGACGCCTACTTGGTGGCCGACACGCAAGGCGGCCTGCATTTGGTGGCCGCCGCCGCCGCTGGCCTGCAGCGCCGCCGACTGGAAACCGTTGACCGCACGCGGCCGATCGGCGAACTGCTGTTTGACAGCGTGGCCACCGAGCCGCTGCCCGGCGCCAACCATGGGGTCGTCATCCGCCAACTGCTGGCGATCGGCCGCACGATGTTGGCGGCCGACACCCTGGGTGCGGCGCAGGCCATGCTCGATCAGGCTCTGGTTTATGCCGGCCAGCGTGAGCAGTTTGGCCGCGTCATCGCCTCGTTCCAGGCCGTCAAGCATATGTGCGCCGAGATGGCGGCCGAACTGGAGCCGACCCGCGCCTTCGTCTGGGCCACTGGCCATGCCTTCAGCCATTCGGCATGCGAGGCATACGAGGCCGACGAGGCCTTTGTGCTCAGCTGCCAGCTCAAGGCGCATTGCGCCGAGGTTGGCCAATTTGTCGCCAAGACTGCCACCGAGGTGCATGGCGGCATTGGCTTTACCGATCTGCTGGGCCTGCATTACTGGTTCAAGCGCATCGGCATGAACCGGCAGCTGTTGGGCTCGCCGGAATGGCTGCGGCGCCAGGCGGCGGTGGCCCTGGGCCTGGTGGCGGGGTGAGCCGCCTTCGTCCGTTTTTTACATCCCGCCCACCAGCAACTCGACATAAGCCGCGTAGCTGAAGCAGCGGTTCTTCTTCTGGCCGGTCAGCTCGGTAACGATGCCGAGTTCTTGCAGCAGCTTCACCGCGGCCGTTGCCGTGGGAAAGGTGGTGGCCAGCTTCTGGCGCGCTTGTTCGATCGTGAAGCGCGGCATCAAGGGCAACAACTCGAACAAACGCAGCGCCACGGCACCCACACGCGGCGCCGCCAGCAAGCTTCGGCGGTCAGCCGCCACCAGGCTGGCGATGGCGACGATGCCGCGCTCGGCATCGGCGGCGGCGGTTGCCACGCCGTCCAGGAAGAAGGCGATCCAGCCCTCCCAGTCGCCTGCTGTTCGCACTGCCCACAGACGCCGGTAGTACTCGCCCTGGTTTTGCTTGAGATAGCTGCTCAGGTAAACCAGCGGCTCCGGCAGCAGACCCCACAGTTCCAGCAACGCAGCGATCAACAAGCGGCCGATGCGACCGTTGCCATCCAGGAAAGGATGGATGGTTTCGAACTGCACATGCACCAGCGCGATGCGCACCAGCGGAGGCAGAGCCAGCGAGTCAGGTTCAGCCCCGTGGATAAAGCGCTCCAGGTCGCTCAGCAGCACCGGCACCTGCTCAGGCGGCGGAGGTACAAAAACGGCCCGACCCGGCCGCGCGCCGCCAATCCAGTTCTGCGAGCGGCGCAGTTCACCGGGCTGCTTGCCCGCGCCGCGCGCGCCTGCCAGCAGCAAGCGGTGGGCATCGCACAGCAGGCGTGTCGAGATCGGCAGGCCTTTTGGGCTGCGCAGGTTGTCGCGCACCAGGCGAAAGGCGCGCAGGTAGTTGCTCACCTCCTCGACATCGTCGGTATTGGCCACGGTCAGGCCCGCCTCGTCGTCGAACAAGTCGATCAGAGTGGCCTGCGTGCCTTCGATCTGCGAGGTCAGCAGCGCCTCTTTGCGAATGGCGCTATACAGCAACCAGTCCACCGACGGCACCAGGCCCGCCATCGCCGAGAGGCGGGCCAGTGCCATCTCGGCGCGGCGCGCGGCGGCGTCGTAGCACTCGGGAGCCAATGCCGGCTCGGCTGGCGGCAGCGGGAGTGGCACAAACGCACGCACCAGTTCGCCCAGCGTGCTGGTGGTGAGGTAGGTTCCGGTGGTGCGCATGGTGTGCCATCGGACTTGATTGACTGCGCTACATATTAAATCATTCTTTAATTCACGCCGAGTCTATGAAAGAATGCTTGCGTGCACCGGCCTTGCGCAGCCCGCCGCCATCGCGGCGAGCATGGCGCTCAATCCTTGATCTCGATGCGCCGGTCGCTCCATCGTTTCACGGCATTACAGGAGTCGCGATTCGGGAGCAGCCGCAGCCCTGCTGGCACCAATTCCATCCCCATTTACACCCATTTCAGCCGGCTATCGGACGATAAATGTGAAGAGAGCCTGATGGACTGGGTGCGCCAAGGAGCGACTCGATTGCACGAGGCCAGAAGCAGCAGCACCGCCCGAGTCGATCACCCTGCGACGCGCGCGCCACAAAGAAAAACGGGCTAGCCCTTGTGGAGCTAACCCGTTGTTCTAGAACCGATGTTCTGGTGCGGCTGGCAGGAATCGAACCCACGACCCCTTGGTTCGTAGCCAAGTACTCTATCCAACTGAGCTACAGCCGCGCAGCCTCGCAGTATACATCGTATTTTCCAGTATTCCTGCGAGTTTTAGAGACTCGTCGTCTCGGTTCGGCCAGCGTTGCAGCAGGCCGGCTTTCCGACAGCGGCATCACTCAGTCAATCGCCGCCGCTTGCCGCAGGTAATCGGTCGCCTTGCCTTCGTCGCCCTGCTCGGTGGCCAGTCGCGACAGTGATCGCAGCGCCTGGCGGCGTGCGCGCGGCATCAGCCGCAGATCGGCTGCGGCCAGTTCCAGCGGCCGCCTGGCCTTGCCCCAGAGTTGCTGCTCGGCCAGCACCGCGCCCGCTGCTGCCTGCACCGCCGGCTCGGCAGGATGGGCCCGCTGCGCGGCCTCGACCCGCGGCAGCCAGTCGCTGCCCAGGCCGCCGACGATGTCCACCAAGGCCAGCGCCACCTCGGCCCGGCCTTCTGGGCTCAGCGTGTCGAGCTTGTCCCACAGCGGCCGCAACCAGGCGCGGCCTTCGTCCGCCGCAGCCAGCTGCCCGGCCCGTGTCGCGGCGCGCGCCGCGACGAAGGGATCGCGGTGGTCGGCCGTGTCGAAGGCCAGCCAGGTGCGGCGCAGTTGGTCGGCGTCGTAGGCTGAATCCAGCGCGCTGATCGCCAGCGAGCGCAGCAAGCCTTGCGCAGCGGTGCTTGAGAATGCCTGGTGATTGGCCAGCAGCCGCGCTGTCTGCAGCGCGTCGACCGGGCGCTGTTCCAGCCGGGCGGCTTGCAGCTTGAGCCGCAAGGCCTGGGTACGACGCGCCACGCCGGGTGGCAGTTCGGCCAGCAGGCTGCTGGCGCGTGGGCCGTCGCGGTCGTCCAGCGCCCATTCGGCGGCCAGCAGCCTGGCGCCCTCATCGGCCGCAGACGCCACCATGCCGCGTGCCGGCCGCAGCGCCTGGCGCAGCATCTCATCGCGGCGGCCACGGTCTTGCAGCCGGTGCAGGCTGCCCGCAGCCAGCAGCAAGGCCAGCGTGCGCTGCTCATGGTCGCCGGCCGGCGCCAGCACGTCGTCACGAAACTTGATCGCCCGCAGCGCCGCCTTGTGCGCGCGGCTGTAGCGGCCGGCAAAGTACTCGGCCAGCGCTTCGCGCAGGGCGGCCTGCGCGGCCCGCTCAAGCCGCAGCAAGCGCCACTCGCGCGCACGCGCCGGCAGGCCAATCAAAGCGTTGACCGCCTGCACCGCAGTCATCAGCACAAAGCCAGCCAGCAGCGCGCCGACGATGAAGAAGTTCAGCGACAGCTCAAGCCGCCAGCCCTGCCAGTAAAACGAAGCGATGCCGTCGTTGTCACCCAGCGTCAGCGCAGCCACCACCGCCACCGTGAACAGCAGCACCAGCCAGACGACGTTGCGCATGATGCTGGGTGTCGCCTGGCCTAGCGGCCGGCCTGTGCGGCGGCCAGTGCGGCCAGGGTTTCATCCGGCCGCGGCAGGCTCACCTGCTGCGATTGCCCGGCCACCTGGCGCACCAGCGTCAAGGTGGCCACAACGCGCCGCGCGCTGCGATCAAAATAACGCTCCAGCGCGGCCTGCACGTCGCGCAGATCCGATTGCGCGGTATCAAACTGCCGCGACAGCAGCGCCAACCTGGCGTTGAGCAGCCGCAACTTGAGGTTCTCACGCAGAAACCAGGCCTGCTCTGGCGCCACCAACATGGCCTCGGGGTTGTCGATGCGGTTGACGCGCACAAGACCCTTGATCTCGTCCCAGACTCGTCCACCCAGCTGCAGCCCCCGGGTCTGCAACCAGTTGATCCAGGCCACGCCCTCGGTGGGCGGCGCCGAGGCAGCGGCCGGTGCCGTGGCCGTGGCCGCTTTGCGCGGCACTGCGGACTGCTGCCTTTCGGGATGGGCCAGCAGCGGCAACTCATCGATGGCACGCACCACGTCGTCGAGCTTTGACGTCAGCACCGCGATGTCGGACACCGCCACCGCACGCACCCGCTCCAGATCACGCGCCAGCGCGCGCCGCACGCGCTCGATGCGCGGGTGTTTGACGCGCGCCAGCCGCTCCTCGGCCTGGCGCAGCGCGGCGGCCAGCGGCTCGGCGCTGCCGGTGATGGCGCTTTGTTGCATCGCCACGCGGATCGCCGCGTCGACATCGGCCAACATGTTCTCGTCGCGCGAACGCGACAGTTGCTGGATCAGCTCTTCGAGCTGGCTGCGCTGCAAGGCGGTTTCGGCGACCCGGCCCTCGATCAGCCCGATCTTGGTTTCCACCGAGCGCGCCACTTCCTGCGCCTGCTGGGCCACGGCCCGGGCTTCGATCGCCTGGCCCTGGCTGTCTTGCTGCCGGCGCACCAGCTCTTGCTCAAGTGACTTGATGCGCTGCTGGCTCAGCAAGGCCAGCGTGATGGCTGCCACGCCGATGGCGCCCAGCAGCGCCAGCACGATCCACCAGCTGTTGGACAAGACAGCGGCGGGGCCGCTGGAAGCTGGTGCGGCAGCGGGTGCGGCGGCCGGGGCGGCCGGAACGCCTGCTGAAGCGGAGTTCGCGGCGGCGTCGACGGCGGGTTTGGCGTTGTCAGTCACGGTTGACTTCATTGTATTCACCGCATCAGCGCCGGCCGCGCCGGCCGCGCCCCCGGCGCGGCAGGTTCAATCAGCTTCGCCCGGCCAATCGGCCGCAGCGGCGGCCACGGCCTCGGGCGACGGCGACACCAGCCGCACCTCGGTCAAGCCCAGCCGCCGCGCCGCCTCGGCGATGCGCGCATGGGTGGCCAACGCCCGCGCTCGCGACCAATCGGCCTGCGGCGCCAATGCCGGCAACTGGCCCACCGCCTCGCTGCTGGAAAACACCCAGCAGAACCAATCCGGTTGCGCCAGCGCCTGCTGCAACATGGCTTGGCCCGCCGCGTCCCATACCGGCGCGGTGCGGCGGTAGGCCTCTACAAAGCGTGGCTCGGCACCCTGCAGGCGCAAGGTTTCGGCCAACCAGTCGCGGCCGCCTTCACCGCGCACGATCAAGGCCTGGCTGCCCTGCCAGTGCAGCTGCGGCTGCAGCAAGGTCCACAGCGCTTCCGAATCGAACTGACCGCCGGACGCGGGCGGCGTACGCAGCAGGTTCTCGGGCACGCCGTTTTTTTGCAAGGCAGCGCGGGTGCCCGGCCCGGTGCCGCAGGCCAACAAGTCGGCGGGCCAGGCTTGCCCTGCCGGCCGCAGCGCAAAGAAGCGCTCGACCGCACTGGGGCTGACAAACATCACCATCGCCAGCTGCGCCTCGCCGCCTTGGGCGCGGCGCGCAATGCTTTGCCAGGCGGCCAGCACCGGCGCCGGATCGGCCGCGTCACTGATGCCAAGCAGCGGCAAGGCGCTGGCGGCGCAACCCAGCCCCTGCAGCCGCGCCACCCACTCGCCGGCTTGAGGCTGCGGCCGCGTGATCAACAGGTGCGGCCGCGCGGGCTGGCCCGCGACCGGGTTTGGCGTGTTCACCTGCGGCAATCTCGCTCGGCAGTGTCAGGCAGGCGCGGCAGCCAGGTAAGCGTCGGCGCCCAGCGCACGCAACTGCGCCGCCACTTGCTCGCCCAAGCGCGTGGCTTGCGACGTGCTGTCGGCATCGCTGGCCAGCGCCAGCTTGGCCCGCGCCGAGCTGCGCAGCAGCGGCCGCGCCGGATCACCGGCATGGCCCAGCGCGGCTTCGATCACCAGCTGATCGCCCTGCCAGACCGCAAACGCCGCCAGTGGCATGCTGCAACTGCCGCCCAGCGTGCGCGATACCGCGCGCTCGGCATGCACCGCCTGCCAGGTGGGCGCGTGCACCAGCTGCGCCAACTGGGCGCGCAGCTCAGCGGCATCGCTGAGCACCTCGATGGCCAGCGCGCCCTGGCCGGCAGCCGGGATCATCGACACCGCGTTAAAAGTGCTGCGGATGCGCTCAGGCAGGCCAAGACGCTTGAGGCCGGCTGCTGCCAACACGATAGCGTCGTAGCCGCCTTCGTCGAGCTTGCGCAGCCGGGTGTCGAGGTTGCCACGCAGCGGCTCGATGCGCAGATCGGGCCGCAGGTTCATCAACTGCACCACGCGGCGCAGGCTGGAGGTACCCACCACCGCACCCACAGGCAGCTCGGCCACCGAGGCATAGCGGTTGGAGACAAAGGCGTCGTGCGGGTCTTCGCGCTCAAGCACCGCCGCCAGCACAAAGCCGGCCGGCAGTTCCATCGGCACGTCTTTCAGCGAATGCACCGCCAGGTGGGCGCGGCCCTCTTCGATCGCCACCTCCAGCTCTTTGACAAACAAGCCCTTGCCGCCCACCTTGCTGAGCGCACGGTCCAGGATCTGGTCACCGCGCGTGGTCATGCCCAGCAGGCCCACGTTGAGGCCGAAGCGCGCAGCCAGCAAATCGCGCACGTGCTCGGCCTGCCACAGCGCCAGCCGGCTCTCGCGGGTGGCGATCAGGGTGGTGGCGTTGGGCATGGCTGAGGTGGCGGAGGTTGACGTCATGGTGGCCCGATTATCGCCAGCAGCCAGGCCGCTGCCAGACCACTGAGCAGCGCCGCCAACGCGGCCCGGCCGTGCCTGCTAGGATGCCGGCCAGGACCACGATGGGTAATTTAGTTACACAAAAGGATCCCTTCATGCCAACAGTTCAGCCCAAGACCAAGCCCAGACTCGGAGCCGCCGCCCGCCGCCGCAGCCAGGCCTTTGCGCCGGCAGCCGAGGCCGAAGCCAGCGACGCCGCGGCCAAGAACAAGCCCTTGATGGAGGACATCCGGTTACTTGGCCGGCTGCTGGGCGACGTCATCCGCGAGCAAGAGGGCAAAGAGGCCTTCGAGCTGATCGAACGGGTACGCCAGCTGTCGGTGGCGTATCGGCTGAAGAAGGACGCCTCGGCCGGCCGCGTGCTCGACCGCCTGCTGAAGAACCTCTCGGGCGACCAGACGGTGAGCGTGATCCGCGCCTTCAGCTATTTTTCGCACCTGGCCAACATCGCCGAGGACCGCCACCATGTGCGGCGCCGCCTGCACCACGAGCGCCAGGGCCATCAGCAAGAAGGCTCGCTGGCTGTCACTTTCGACCGCCTGCACAAGGCCGACGTGCGCGCCGCCGACGTGGCGCAGATGCTGTCACAGGCATACATCTCGCCGGTGCTCACCGCCCATCCCACCGAGGTGCAACGCAAGAGCATCCTCGACGCCGAGCGGGCGATCGCAGTGCTGATCGGCGCCCGCGATGAGCTGCATGTCGAGCGCGAGCGGCGCGACAACGAGGCCTTGATGCGCGCGCGCATCACCCAGCTGTGGCAAACGCGCATGCTGCGCTACAGCAAGCTGACGGTGGCCGACGAGATCGAGAACGCGCTGTCTCATTACCAGAGCACGTTTCTGCGCCAGATCCCCAAGCTCTACCGGCAGATCGAGGAGCAACTGCCGGGTTTTGAGCTACCCAGCTTTCTGCGCATGGGCCAATGGATTGGCGGCGACCGCGATGGCAACCCGAACGTCAGTGCCGAGACCCTGCGCATGGCCATGTCGCGCCAAAGCGAAGTGGCACTGCGCTTTTACCTGACCGAGGTGCATGAGCTTGGTGCCGAGCTGTCGATCAGTCAGATGCTGGCCGGTGTGACGCCGGCCATGCAGGCGCTGGCCGATGCCTCGCCCGACCGCAACCCGCACCGCGAGGACGAGCCCTACCGCCGCGCGTTGATCGGCATCTACGCCCGGCTGGCGGCCACATTGCTGGCGCTGACCGGTACCCAGGCGCTGCGCCACGCGGTGACGCCGCAAGACCCCTACACCGAAGCGGCACAGTTTCTGGCCGACCTGCGGGTGATCGAGGCCAGTCTGAAATCGCACCATGCCCAGGCTCTGGTGGCGCCGCGGCTGGCGCCACTGATGCGTGCGGTGCAGGTGTTTGGTTTCCACCTCGCCACACTCGACCTGCGCCAGAGCAGCGACAAGCATGAGGCCGTGCTGGCCGAATTGCTGCGCGCGGCGCGGCTGCATGAGGACTACTCGGCGCTGGACGAGCCGGCCAAGCGCGCGCTGCTGCTGCAACTGCTCAACGATGCCCGCTCGCTGCGTGTGCAGGGCGCCGACTACAGCGCGCTGGCGCGCAGCGAGCTGGAGATCTTCGAGACCGCAGGCACCATGCTGCAGCGCTACGGCCGCGAGGCGCTGCGCCACTGCATCATCAGCCACACCGAGTCGGTGAGCGATCTGCTCGAGGTGCTGGTGCTGATGAAGGAAACCGGCCTGCTGGCAGGCGCCAATGGCGGCACGCTGGACGCCGACGCGGTGGCCGCGCTGATCGTGGTGCCGCTGTTCGAAACCATCGGCGACCTGCGCCAGGCCGAACCCATCATGCGCGAGTTCTATGCCCTGCCCGGCATCACCGCGCTGGTGCAGCGCAGCGGCGGCGAGCAAGACATCATGCTGGGCTACAGCGACAGCAACAAGGACGGCGGCTTCTTCACCAGCAACTGGGAGCTGTACCGGGCCGAGCTGGCATTGGTGGGCCTGTTTGGCCCGCTGCGCCAACCTGCTGACGGGCAAGCGGGCATCCGGTTGCGGCTGTTCCACGGCCGCGGTGGCACCGTGGGCCGTGGCGGCGGCCCCAGCTACCAGGCCATCCTGGCGCAGCCGCCGGGCACGGTGAATGGTCAGATCCGGCTTACCGAGCAGGGCGAGGTGATCGGCAGCAAGTACGCCAACCCCGAGATCGGCCGCCGCAACCTGGAGACCCTGGTCGCCGCCACGCTGGAGGCCACGCTGCTGCACGGCAGCGCGGCCGCCGCGCCCAAGGCCTTTCTGGCTGCGGCGGCGCAGATCAGCGACGCCAGTTATGCCGCCTACCGCAAGCTGGTCTACGAGACGCCGGGCTTCACCGAATACTTTTTCTCGGCCACACCGATCCGCGAGATCGCCGAGCTCAACATCGGATCGCGGCCAGCCTCACGCAAGGCCACGCATGAGATCGAAGACCTGCGCGCCATCCCCTGGGGCTTCAGCTGGGGCCAGTGCCGGATCGCGTTGCCGGGTTGGTGCGGTTTTGGCTCGGCGATCGAGGCTTTTCTGGGCGCTGAGCCTCAGCGCGCCGAGCGGCTCAAGCTGCTGCAGAAGATGAACAAGCAATGGCCGTTCTTCCGCACCCTGCTGTCCAACCTGGACATGGTGCTGGCCAAGAGTGATCTGCGCATCGCCTCGCGCTATGTTGAGCTGGTCGAGGACAAGAAGCTGGGCAAGCGCATCTTTGCCGCGATCCAGGCCGAGTGGCAGCGCAGCCACGACGCGCTGGCGCTGATTACCGGCGAGTCCGGCCGGCTGCAGAGCAACCAGGCGCTGGCCCGATCAATCGAGCATCGCTTCCCCTACATCGACCCCCTCAACCACCTGCAGGTTGAGCTGATGCGCCGCTACCGCGCCCGCAAAGAGGGCGACCCGGCCAACGAGCGGCTGCAGCGTGGCATCCACATCTCGATCAACGGCGTGGCGGCCGGCTTGCGTAACACCGGGTAACCCCCCGAGGCGCCTGCGGCTGTCCACGACCTCGCAGGAGCTCGGCCGCTTCGCCAGCCGCCGAGACGGCCGCAGGGACGTCCCGGCGCGCAGGCTCAGCCCCCCAAGGGAGCGGACGCCAGCGGCCCGGCAAAACCGGTTCTGCGGCGTCTGCTTCACCCGCGTTTCAACCTGGTTTCAGCCCGGTGCGCGCCTCGTCGGCGCTCTCGAAGATGTGCGGTGCCACGCCGCGCGCAGCCAGCGCCGGGCCCAGCTTGGCACGCAGGAATCCCGAGGTGGAGTAGCGCGTGACGTTCAGGTAGTGGCGGTCAACCAGCGCGCGCACCATCGCCGCCCAGTCGTCGGCCACATCGGCGTCGAGCGAGAAATGGTCGTAGTTCACCACCGCGTAGACCTTGCGGCCCAGCGGCGCCAGCTGGCGCTCGATCACGCCGCGCACCGCATCCACGTCGATGCGGTTCTTCACCGTCAAGTGCTCGAAGTTGATGAACAAGGTGTTCTGCGCCTCGTCGAAGTGGAAGCGCTCGACCAGCGGCAGCATCAGCAGGCGCGCGCGCAGGCCCATGGCCTCGTTGCGGAAGATTGCCGGGTCCATGGTCACCGGCGTCGCCTCGATTACCGGCGCAAAGGCCATGCGGTCGAGCACGTCGCGCTGCAGGTCGACGCCCGGCGCGATCTCCAGCAACGCCAGCCCCTGCGCATGCAGGCCGAAGACGCAGCGCTCGGTGACGTAGAGCACACGCTGGCCGCGCCTGAGCGCCTCGCGGCCGGAGAAGGTTCTCTGCTCGACCTCGCGCACGAACTTCGGGTTGTGCTCGCCCGACTTGCTCTCGGCACTGAAGGTGCCGACGAACACCACCGTGCGCGCGTTCTGGCTGATGTTGATGAAGCCGCCCGCCCCCGCCAGCCGGCTGCCGAACTTGCTGACGTTGACGTTGCCCTCGGCATCGGCCTGGGCCAGGCCGAGGAAGGCGATGTCCAGGCCGCCGCCGTCGTAGAAATCGAACTGGTAGGGCTGGTCGATGATGGCCTGGGTGTTCACAGCCGCACCGAAATTCAATCCCCCGGCCGGCGTGCCGCCGATCACGCCGGGCTCCGCGGTGAGGGTGATGAGGTCGATGACCTGTTCTTCGGCCGCCACGGCAGCCACGCCTTCGGGCATGCCGATGCCCAGGTTCACGACGCTGTTGGCACGCAGCTCCAGCGCGGCGCGGCGGGCGATGGTCTTGCGCTCACTCGGGGCCATCGGCGCCACGCTGGCGGCCGGCACCCGCAGAGCCCCGGCGAAGGCCGCACTGTAGGGCTCGACAAAGGTCTGCTGGTGGTATTCCGGTTTTTCGGCGACCACCACGCAATCGACCAGCACACCCGGCACCTTCACCTGCCGCGGCGACAGCGAATGCGATTCGGCCAGTTGCTCCACCTGCGCGATGACGATGCCGCCGCTGTTGTGCACCGCAGTGGCGATGGACAGGCTTTCCAGCGTCAAGGCCTCGCGCTCCATCGTGAGGTTGCCCTCCGGGTCGGCCGTGGTGGCCCGTATCAGCGCCACTTGCAGCGGAAAGGCCTTGTAGAAGAGGAACTCTTCGCCGTCGACTTGCATCAGGCGCACCAGGGGTGCGCCGCCAGCCACGGCCAGCCCCGCAGGCGTTCGGCCGTTGATGCGGCCGCCACCCTGGCGGGGGTCGACGAAAGTGCCCAGCCCGATGCGGCTCAGGTGCCCCGGCTTGCCGGCGGCGATATCGCGAAACAGGTGCGAGATCACGCCCTGTGGCAGGTTCCAGGCCTCGATGAGGTTGTCCACCGCCAGTTTTTGCAGCTTGGGGACCAAGCCCCAGTGGCCTCCGATCACCCGCGCCACCAATCCCTCGTGGCCGAGGTGGTTCAGGCCGCGGTCGCGGCCATCGCCCTGGCCGGCCGCATAGACCAGCGTCAACCCGCGCGGCGTGCCCGTGGCCTTGAAACGGTCTTCCAGCGCGACCGCCAGGTTCTCGGCAAAACCGATGCCGACGAAGCCTCCGCTGGCAACCGTGTCGCCGTCACGGATCAACTGCACCGCCTGCGCCGCGCTGACCACCTTGCCCCTGCCGCCGGCCCGCAAGCCCGCCATGCGGTCGACCGCCCTCATCGCTTGCTGCTCCTGTGCGCCGCGGCAGCCGTTACAGCTTGCCGTCGAAGGTGTTGCACTGGTTGGCGTTGCCTGTATCCAGGCCACGCTTGAACCAGGTCATGCGCTGTTGCGCGCTGCCGTGGGTGAAGCTCTCGGGCCTGACCCGGCCCGTGGACTGGCGCTGCAAGGTGTCGTCGCCAATCTGTGCCGCGGCATTCATGGCTTCCTGGATGTCGCCCTGCTCGAGCCAGCCCTTGCCTTTCTGGGAGTGATGGGCCCAGACGCCTGCCAGACAGTCGGCCTGCAACTCCACGCGCACCGACAGCGCGTTCATTTGCGACTCGGACACACGGCCCCGCATGGCATCGACCTTGGCGGTGATGCCCATCAGGTTTTGCACGTGGTGCCCAACCTCGTGGGCCACCACATAGGCCTGCGCGAAGTCGCCGGGTGCGCCCATGCGCTTGGACAGCGTGTCGAAGAATTCGAGGTCGAGATACACCTTGGCATCACCCGGGCAATAGAACGGGCCCATCGCCGATTCACCGGTGCCGCAAGCCGAAGGCGTCGCGCCGCGGAACAGCACCAGTTTGGGCTCTTTGTAGGGTGAGCCCGACGCCTGCAGCACCTTGCCCCACACCTGCTCGGTGTCGCGCAGCACCACGCTGACGAAGGCTGCTGCCTTGTCCTGCGGCGGCGGCGCCTTCGCGGGGCCGGGAGCTTGCTGCGTCTGGGGCGACCCCGAGCCACCATCACCGCCCAAAATGCCCAGCACCGTGAGTGGATTGATGCCGAAGATCCAGCCCGCCAGCAGTGCAATCACGATGCTGCCCAGACCAATGCCACGGCCGCCGATGCGCGGCCTGCCACCACCCATGCCCTGGCCACGCCGGTCTTCGACGTTGTTGCTGCGTTCCTGGTCTTCCCACTTCATGTTGCGGCTCCGGCGGTGCTGTGACGTGCGGTTTTGTGACGTGCTGACCTGTGACGTGCTGACCTGTGACGTGCTTGTGAGATGCGCTGCTGGCCGTGGATTCTGGGCTGCACAGGGCCCAGCGACCAGCGGGTTGCCACCCGGGCTGAAGGAGCCGTTTTTCCTGAAACGCTTCAGGCCTTGGGCAGGGTGACACCCACCTGACCCTGGTACTTGCCACCACGGTCCTTGTAGCTGGTCTGGCAGACCGCGCTGCCTTCGAAGAACAGCACCTGGGC
>JBBQJN010000057.1:0-16012 GCA_038325945.1 Burkholderiales bacterium
TGTGCGGCACTTCTTCGTCGGACGGTGAGCTCCATTCACCCTGCACCCCCGACTGCGTCAGGCGCGACACCACCTCGGCGCGCCAGTCGCCCAGCGCGTCGATCAGCTTGACCGGCTTGCCGGTCAGGCCGCGCACCGACAAACGCATCTCCTCCAGCGCCTCACGCGCCAAGGTGCTGATGCGCTCGCTGTCGCTGGTGTGCACGATGGTCAGCAGCTTGGCGCCCAGGTCGTCGTGCAAGTCGGCGGCGATGCGCTTGCGTTCACGCTCGGTGACCTGCTCAACCTTCAGCTCGCTGAGCTGGGCGAAGTTGCGCTCGATCTGCGCCGTGGCCTCGCGGATACGCACCTCAAGCTCGGCGCGGTTCTGCTCGACGTTCTGGTAGGCGCGCCCGTACTGTTGCACCAGCCGCAGGCCCAGCGCCAGAAAGCCCAGCGCCGGCAGCAATTGCGCCACATGCAGGATGCGGCTGTCCAGCGGCCAGGTCAGCGCGATCACCTCGCAGGCCAGCGACAGCCCGACCATGCCCAGCAGCGCGGCCATCGGCCACAGCTGGCGGCTGCGCTGGCGATGGCTCTGGATCAGGTAGAACACCACCGCCGCGCTCATCTGCAGGGCCAGCAGCACGTACCAGATCGACGCCGCGGCATGCAGGCGATGGCTGCCAGCAGCCAGCAGCGTGGCCGGCATCAGCAGGCATTGCAGCGGCAGCGCCAGGTTCAGCCAGCGCAGGCGGCACGACGCGTAGCGCATCAGAAACTGCACTGCGGCCATGGCGATGAAGGCCATCAATGCAGCCAGCAACAACTCGGCGACGGGGTTGGAGACCGGCAAGTTGGATGCCCATAGCCGGGCCAGCAGCAGCGACCAGCCAACCATCAACGCGCCAAAATAGGCCAGGTAGCTCTGGGCGCGGTTGAACCAGCCCAGCACGAACATGAAGCTGCCCATCAGCAGTAGCGCGCCGCTCAGCACCTCGGGCAGCCGGGTGGTCCACACCGAGCGCCGGGCGTGTTGTGCTGCCACTTGCTCGTAAGGGCCGAACGCCACCACCGACAGGCCACCGGCGCGATGGCGCGAGCTGACCTCGGCCAGTGCATAGCCGCGCACCCGCAGTTCAAGCAGGTTGTCTTTTTCGCGCAGCAGTTCAGCGGGCAAGGTGACCAGTTGCGGCTGGTGGCAGTTGCGTGACACCGGCTCAAGAAAGTGGCCGCCGTCATGCACCAGCTGGCCGTTGAGCCAGACCTGCAGCACGCTGCAGGCGCGCTCCACATAGAGGCCCAGCAGCCCGCCAGAGGCTGCGGCCGGCAGCGACAAGCGGTACCACATCACGCCGCTGCGGCTGGCCGTCCGGTCGGCCCAGTCGTCGGGCAGGCGCACGGCGCTGGCTTGTGTCCAATCGGGTGGTTTGCCGGCCTGCTCGGCGCCGACCAAGGCCTGCTCGAGCACCATCACCGATGCCGGTGCAGCGCCGGCCGGGCTCGCCAGCAGGCCGAGAATGCAGGCCAGCGCCAGCAGCCAGACGCTGCAGCGGCTGCGCCACGGCATGCGCCGCATGAGGGCGCCGGGCGGGGCGTTCGAGGCTTGCGCTGGCATGTTGGCCGATTGTGCGGGATGCGGCGTGCGGCCAATCGGCGGAGAATCGCCGGCATCTGCCCACTTGTTGCGCGCCTGGCGGCGCGGCCCGCCGTGATTCTTCGCCATGTCTTCGAACCTACCGACAACAGCCGCCTGGCGCATCTGAGCGGCGCCCTCGACGAGCACCTGCGCGCCATCGAGGCGGCACTGGAGGTGCGCATCAGCCGCCGCGCCGCGGCGTTTCGGGTCGAGGGCGGTCGCGCCGAAGCGGCGCGGGCAATGGCGCTGCTGCAGTTGCTGTACCAGCGCGCGGCCCGGCCGATCGAGCCGCAGACGCTGCAGTTGGCGCTGCTGGAGGCCCGCAGCGCGCCGAACGCCGCTGCCGGCGCCGATGCCCCGGCGCTGCCGCCCGGCGCCGAGGCCATCGTGCTGCATACCCGGCGCAGTGACCTGCGCGGCCGCACGCCCAACCAGGTGCAATACCTGCACGACATCCTCAGCCATGACATCAGCTTTGGCATCGGCCCGGCCGGCACCGGCAAGACCTTTCTGGCGGTGGCCTGCGCGGTCGATGCGCTCGAGCGCAGCAGCGTGCAACGCATCGTGCTCACCCGCCCGGCGGTAGAGGCCGGCGAGCGGCTGGGCTTTCTGCCCGGCGATCTGACGCAGAAGGTCGACCCCTACCTGCGGCCGCTGTACGACGCGCTCTACGACCTGATGGGCCTTGACCGCGTGCAAGCGGCTTTCGACAAGGGCTTGCTGGAGATCGCGCCGCTGGGCTTCATGCGCGGTCGCACGCTCAACCACGCGTTCATCATCCTCGACGAGGCGCAGAACACCACGCCCGAGCAGATGAAGATGTTCCTCACCCGCATCGGCTTCGGCTCGCGCGCGGTGGTTACCGGCGACACCAGCCAGATCGACCTGCCGCGCGGCAGCCGCAGCGGCCTGGTCGACGCCGCCGAGGTGCTGCAACAGGTGCGTGGCATCGCCTTCAGCCGCTTTACCTCTGTCGACGTGGTGCGCCACCCGCTGGTGGCGCGCATCGTCGAGGCTTATGACGCGGTGAAGAAGCCGTGATCGCCCGCGCCGATCTGAGCCTGTCACTGCAGTTCGCCGATGCCGGACTGCGCCCGCTGCTGCCGCGCCACAAGGTGCAGCGCTGGCTGTGCGCCGCGCTGACGGCGCCGGCCGAGATCACGGTGCGCCTGGTCGACGACGACGAGGGCCGGGCGCTGAACCGCGACTTCCGCGGCAAGGACTACGCCACCAATGTGCTGACCTTCGACTACCAGCGCGCGCCGGTGGTGCTGGCCGACCTGGTGCTGGCCAGCGGTGTGGTGCAGCGCGAGGCGGCCGAACTCGGCCTGCCGGTGGCCGACCATGTGGCCCACTTGCTGGTGCACGGCGCGCTGCATGCGCAAGGCCATGCGCATGAGCAGGACGACGAGGCCGAGGCGATGGAAGCGCTGGAATCGCGCATCCTGGCCGGGCTGGGCCTGCACGACCCCTATGCGCCCTGAATGGCGGTGGGGGCGGTGGGGGCAGCAGCCGCGGCGCTACTCGTGGGTGAACTGCTGCCAGTTCTTGCCCTTGAACTGGCCATACCAGGCCTTGATCTGCGCCATGTCGGTCTCTACATCGCCGCTGGGCTTGAACACCGGCCCCAGGCCGCTGAGCTTGCGCGGGTAGTCCATGTAGGCCATCACGATGGGCACCTCGGCCTGCAGCGCGATCCAGTAGAAGCCGGTCTTCCAGTGCCGGGTCTTGCTGCGCGTGCCTTCGGGCGGCACCACCAGCTGCAGCGGGCCGTCGGCATCGCGGATCGCCTGCGCCGAGGCCGCCACCAGGTTGCCGGCACGCTCGCGGTTAACGGCGATGCCGCCCAGCCAGCGCATCAGCGGGCCCAAGGGGCCGCGAAACAGCTGCTGCTTGCCCATCCAGCGGATGTTGAGCCGCAGCGCAAACGCCACCATCAGCGTGTACGGCAGATCCCAGTTGCTGGTGTGCGGCGCGGCGATCAGCACGCATTTGGGCTGGTCTGCCGGCAGTTGGCCATCGAGCTTCCAGCCGGTCAGGCGCAGCACGCCCAGCGAGATCGCGCGCAGCAAGGTGTTGACACCCGGCGTGGTGAAGATGGTGCGGTTCATCGTCTATCCGGCGGCTATCCGGCGGCTGTCAGGCGCCGGTGGCCCTCCGCCGCACGCAGGCGCGGATTGTCGCAGCGCAGCCGGCTTGGGTGCCGAGCGGACGCCTTCGCGCCGCTGCCACAATACGCAGTCGGTGCAGCCTTGCACGCGTTTTCTGCCCTATCGCACCAGGGTCAATTGCAGCACCATCGGTCGCCCCGCATCGGCTGCCACCTGGCACCGGCCGCTACTTCAGGAGAAACCTCATGATGATTTCGCTTCGCAAGCCACTGCTGGCCGCGGCCGCCACCACCTGCCTGCTCGGCCTTGGCCAGACGGCCGTCGCCCAGACGGTGCTGACGCTGTCGTCCTGGGTGCCGCCCGCGCACACACTGACCACCACTCAGATCGAGTGGTGCGAGATGCTGGCGCAGAGGGCGGCGGGCAAGATCAAGTGCCAGGTGCTGCCGCGTGCCGTCACCGCGCCGCCCGGCACCTTCGATGCGGTGCGCAACGGCCTGGTCGATCTGTCGTTCACCGTGCATGGCTATACGCCGGGCCGCTTTGCGATGCCGCAGATGGTTGAGTTTCCGTTCATGGGGGATTCGGCCGAGGCCACCTCGGTGGCTTTCCAGCGCATGTACGCCAAGTACCCGGCCTTCGCCACCGAGCACAAGGGCGTCAAGGTGCTGGCGGTGTTCACGCATGGCCCCGGCATCGTCTTCAACACCAAGCGGCCGATCGCCAAGGCTGACGACTTGCAGGGCATGAAGTTCCGCGTCGGCGGCGGCATGGTCAATGAGATCGCCAAGACCCTGGGCATGAACGTCACGCTCAAGCCCGCGCCCGAGAGCTACGAACTGCTGTCCACCGGGGTGATGGACGGCACGCTGTTCCCGGCCGAATCGGTCGAGGGCTTCAAGATCGACAAGGTCATCAAGCACGCCACCACCTTTCCGGGCGGCCTGTACAACACCAGCTTTGTGTTGATGATGAACCAGGACAAGTACGACGGCCTGCCGGCCGATGTGAAGAAGATCGTCGACGAGATGTCGGGCGAGTTTGCGGCCCGCATGATGGGCCGTGGCTGGGACAAGGTCGACCGCCGTGGCATGGCCTTCATGCAGGCCGCCGGCGTGAGCTTCACCAAGGCCGATGCGGCCTTTGTCAGCGAGGTCAAGGCCAAGACCGCAGGCCTCGAGCAGGCCTGGGCTACGGCGGCCGAGGCCAAGGGCCTGAAGGACGCCAAGAAGGTGCTGGCCGACTACCGCGCCGAGATCGCGAAGTTGAAGTGACCCCCCGAAGCGCCTGCGGCGTCGTTGCAGGCCGCGCAGGGCCAGAGGCCCAGCCCTTCGTCAGGCACAAACGGAGCGCCGTTTGTGCCCGGTCTCAGCCCCACCCAGGCGGCGCCGCCAGCGGCCCGGCGGAGCCGGCTCTGCGGCGGCCGCTTGATACGGTAGACGCATGGCTTTGACTGGCTTTGTGATGAAACGCCTGCTTGATTGGCTCTGCGGCCTGCTGGCTGCATTGGCGCTGTTTGGCATCATGGGCCTGACGCTGTTCGACGTATTGGGGCGCAAGTTCCTCAACCACTCGATCACCGGCTCGCTGGAAGTGACCGAGATCCTGATGGTGGTGGTGATCTTCGCCGCGCTGCCGCTGGTCTCGCTGCACGGCGAGCATGTGGTCTTTGACTCGCTCGATCATCTGCTGCCGCGCTGGCTGCGCCGCGTCCAGCAAGCGCTGGTTGATCTGTTCTGCGCCGGCGCGCTGGCGGCGCTGGCCTGGCGCATGTGGGACAAGGCCGAGCGCATGGCCGGCTATGGCGACACCACGGCGCAGCTGCTGCTGCCGTTAAGCCCGTTCGTGGCGCTGATGGCGGTGCTGTGCGGCGTTACCGCGTTGGTGCATTTGCTGCTGATGTTGCAGCCAGCGGTGCACCACCACATCGGCGTCGACGAGCCGGGCCGGGGCGTCGCATGATCGAGGCGCTGCTGGGCTTTGCCGCAGTCTTTGTGTTGGCGCTGTTGCGCGTGCCGCTGGCCTTTGCGATGGGCTTTGTCGGCTACATCGGCCTCGGTCTGATGCGCGGCTGGGGGCCCACTGCGGCCTCGGCCGTGCAGGTGGTCTACGACACCGGCTTTGCCTACACGCTGAGCGTGGTGCCGTTGTTCATCCTGATGGGCAACTTTGTGGCCAAGGCCGGGCTGGCGCATGAGCTGTTCCGTGCTGCGTATGCCTTTGTCGGCCATGTGCGCGGCGGCCTGGCCCATGCCACGGTGCTGGCCTGCGCCGGCTTCGGCTCGATCTGCGGCTCGTCGATCGCCACCGCCGCCACCATGAGCAAGGTGGCCTACCCGTCGATGAAGCGGCTGGGTTATGCCGATTACCTTTCGACCGGCGTCATCGCCGCCGGCGGCACGCTGGGCATCATGATTCCGCCGTCAACCATCCTGGTGATCTACGGCATCGTCACCGAGACCCACATCGGCAAGCTGTTCGCCGCCGGCATCATCCCGGGCCTGTTGTGCGCGGCGATGATGATGCTGGGCGTGGCCTGGATCACCTGGCGTGATCCGTCTGCCGGCCCGGCCGGCGAGCGCAGTAGCTGGGGTGAGCGCTGGCACGCGGTGCGCGGCATCTGGGGCGTGGCGGTGCTGGTGGTGGTGGTGCTGGGCGGCATCTACGGCGGCGTCTTCACCGCCACCGAGGGCGCGGGCATCGGCGCCTCGGGCGCGTTCTTCTTTGCGCTGGCGCGCGGCGCGCTGCCGCCCAAAGTGCTGCTGCAGGTGCTGGTGGAGAGCGCACGCACCACGGCCATGCTGTTCACCATCCTGATCGCCGCGATGATGTTCAGCAACTTCATCAACTACACCACGATGCCGGGCGATCTGCGCGATTGGATCCTGCACCTCGGCCTGTCGTCGGTGATGGTGGTCGGCGCAATGATGCTGATCTACGTGCTGCTGGGCACCATCATGGAAGAGCTGTCGATGGTGTTGCTGACCATCCCGGTGTTCTTTCCCATCGTCACCCAACTCGGCTTTGACCCGGTATGGTTCGGCGTGCTGATCGTCTTTGTGGTGCAGATCGGCCTGATCTCGCCGCCGGTGGGCATGAACCTGTTTGTGCTCAATGCGCTGCTCGACGGCGTAGCGCTGGGTCAGATCTTTCGCGGCGTCTGGCTGTTTGTGCTGATGCTGGTGATCGCCATGGGCCTGGTGCTGCAGTTCCCCATGCTGGCGCTGTGGCTGCCCAGTCTCATGGGGTGAGTCAGGCGGTAAGCAGGCGGCGTGCGCTGCGTCGCTTTTGCGCCCGCCACAGCCGCCAGCCGAGCAGCATGGCCACGATCACAGCGTAGATCGACCACTCGCCAAAGTCGTTTTTGCCAGCACGCATCCAGAAGAAGTGCAGCAGGCCGAGCAGCACGATGGCATACACGGCGCGGTGCAGCCGCTGCCAGCGCGCCGCGCCCAGCGTGCGGATGGCGCGGTTGAACGAGGTTGCGGCCAGCGCCAGCATCAGCAGCAAGGCCAGCGTGCCGACCAGCACAAACGGCCGCTTTGGAATGTCGGCAACGATGTCCGGCCAGTCCAGCCCCATGTCGAGCCAGGCGTAACACAAGAAGTGCAGCACGCCGTAGAAAAAGGCAAAGAGGCCGAGCATGCGCCGCAGCCGCGCCAGCGCGCTAAGGCCGCTGATCACGCGCAGCGGTGTTACCAGCAGGGTCAGGCAAAGAAAGCGCAGCACCCAGTCGCCGCTGCCGCGGATCAGCGCCTCGGCCGGGTTGGCACCCAGCGTATTGGTCGCGGCGCCCCAGACCAGCAGGCCCAGCGGCCACAGCGCCAGCAGAAACAGCGCAGGCTTGGCAGCAGGGTGCAGCAGCCACCGGTTGATGGTGGCGACAGCAGCCATCAGAAGTTTTTGCGCAGATCGAGCCCGGTGTAGAGCGATGCCACCTGGGCCTCGTAGCCGTTGAACATCAGGGTTTCGCGCTTGCGGTCGAACAGGCCGTCCTCGCCAAGGCGGCGCTCAGTGGCCTGGCTCCAGCGCGGGTGGCTGACCTTGGGGTTGACGTTGCTGTAGAAGCCGTATTCCTGCTCCGCAGCCTTGACCCAGGCGGTCTTGGGTTGCTGCTCGACAAAGCGGATCTTGACCAGGCTCTTGGCTGACTTGAAGCCGTACTTCCAGGGCACCACCAGCCGCACCGGCGCGCCGTTCTGATTGGGCATCACTTCGCCGTACATGCCAAACGACAGCAGCGTCAGCGGGTGCATCGCTTCGTCCATGCGCAGGCCTTCGACGTAAGGCCAGTCGAGCACGGGTGAGCCGAGATTGGGCATGGTCTTGGCATCGGCCAGGGTATGGAACTCGACGTATTTCGCGTTGGCCGTCGGTTCCACCCGCTTGATCAGCTCGGACAACGAGTAGCCCACCCAGGGGATCACCATCGACCAGCCCTCAACGCAGCGCATGCGGTAGATGCGCTCTTCCATCGCGCTGAGCTTGAGCAGATCCTCGATGTTGTAGACGCCGGGTTTGTTCACCGCCCCCTCGATGGCCACGCGCCAGGGCCGCGTCTGCAGCGTGTGGGCGTTGCGCGCCGGGTCGGCCTTGTCGGTGCCGAACTCGTAGAAGTTGTTGTAGGTGGTGGCCAGGTTGCGCGGCGTGGCGCGGTCGCTGGCCTGGGCGCCGGCCAGCATGGACTTGGCTCCCGGCAGGGCTGTGCCCTTGGCCGGCACCTTGGCCAGGGCCTCACGACCGGCCCAGCCCGCCAGGCCGCCGCCCAGTGCGCCGCTGGCCAGCTGTGCCAGCCAACGCCGCCGGCCTTGGTAGATCGCGCGCGGCGTGATCTCGGAGGGGACGTTGTGCTGAAAACCGTGATCGGGAGGGTGAGGCATGGGTACTCCACAGGCAATGCCGGCAGAACCGCCGACGACCTTCTACCTTACGTTGTCGGCCCCGCAATGGTTACAGCAGGGCCATGCCGGTGCGGCCGGCCGGCCCATCAAGCCGATCAGCGCAGGCCGGCGATGTAGTCGCTGACGGCCTTGATTTCCTTGTCGCTCAGGCGGGCGGCGATGGCCGTCATCTGCGCCGAGTTGGCGCGCGCACCCGAGCGGAAGGCCACCAGCTGCGCCTCGGTGTAGTCGCCATGCTGGCCGCCCATGCGCGGGTAAAGGGCTGGGATGCCGGCGCCGTTGGGGCTGTGGCAACCCGAACAGGCGGGCACCTGCTTGGCGGCGATGCCGCCGCGGTAGATCTTTTCGCCCAGCGCCACCAGGTCCTTGTTCTTGGCCGCACCCGGCTTGGCCTGCTTGCTGTTGTAGTAAGCGGCGATGTTCTTCATCTCGGCTTCGCTGAGCATGCCAGCCATGCCCGACATCACCGCGTTGGCGCGCTTGCCTGACTTGAACTCGGTCAGTTGCTTGACCAGGTAGTCGCTGTGCTGGCCTTGCAAGATTGGGTTGGCCGGGCTGCCGCGGGTGCCGTCGGCGGTGTGGCAGGCCACGCAGACCTGAGTGGCTTTTTCCTGGCCCAGGGCCAGGTCGGGCTTGGCCGGCGCTTTGGCATCGGCGGCAAGGGCAGGCAGGCTGATCAGGGCAGACAGCGTCAGGGCAAGCAGCGACTTCATGTCGTGGAACCTTGGAGTGGGCGGCAGCCTGGCAGCGGGTGCCGGCGACCGGTGTTTTGGGGTGAAGCGCCTGCCTGCAGATCGGGCCGAAGGCGGACATGAACGGAATAAACCCAAGGATTTTACAATGCGCCATGAACACTGCTGCACACGCCCGGGGCAAGGACTCCGATATTCCCTCCGATCCCGCCGTTCGAGAGGCCTTGTCCTGGACCCAGAGCGCCCGCTTTCTCACCACCGCCAGCCTGCTCAACCAGTTGCCGCCACCCGGCCTGCCCGAGCTGGCTTTTGTCGGCCGCAGCAATGCCGGCAAGTCGACGGCGATCAATACGCTTGCCCAGCACCGCCGGCTGGCGTTTGCTTCGAAGAAGCCCGGCCGTACCCAGCACATCAACCTGTTTGAGCTGGGGCCAGCCGATGCGCCCGATGCCCGCTGGGCCGATCTGCCGGGCTATGGTTATGCGGCGGTGGCGCGTGGCGCCAAGCTGCGCTGGCAGCAGGTGATGGCCGACTACCTGGCGCACCGCCACGCGCTGGCCGGTATCGTGATGCTGGTCGACAGCCGGCACGGCTTCACGCCGCTGGACAAGCAGTTGCTCGATTTTGTCTCGCAGCGTGTGGGCAGTGGTGAGGTCAAGCTGCTGGTGCTGCTGACCAAGGTTGACAAGCTCAGCCGCAACGAGGCCGCGCGCTCGCTGGCCGCAGCGCAGAAGGTGCTGGCCGAGCTGGCGACCGACACTGCCGACATCAGCATCACGCTGTTTTCGGCGCTGTCGCGCCAGGGTCTGGGTGATGCCGCGCTGGTGTTGCGCAACTGGGTGCCCAGGTTGTCTGCCGAGGCTGATGCGGCGGCGTTGCCCGCCGCTGATCCGGCCGCGTCACCCGAGGCTTTGCCGCAGGCCGAAGCATGAGCATCCACCTGTTCGATCAGCCGCTGCCGAACGGCATCACCTTGGCTTGCCGCGCGGCCGGATCGGTGGATGCAGCGCAGCGGGCGATCTTCCTGCATGGCTTTCCCGAGGCCGCCTTTGTCTGGGACGAGGTGATGGCCGCGCTGGCGCCGCAGCTACGCTGTGTGGCGCCCAACCTGCGCGGTTACGCCGGCAGCAGCGCACCGGCTGATGCGTTGGCCTACCAGGCCAAGCACCTGGCGGCCGACCTGGCAGCGCTGATCGACGTGGTGGCCGGGCCGGGCCGGGCGATCGACCTGCTGGTGGCGCACGACTGGGGCGGCGGCCTGGCCTGGACCTTTGCAGCGCTGCAGCCGCAGCGTGTCAAGCAACTGGTGATCATCAACGCGCCGCACCCCGGCGCCTTCCAGCGCGAACTGCGCGACAACCCGGCGCAGCAGGCCGCCAGTGCCTACATGCTGGCGCTGAGGCAACCAGACGCGGCGGCGCGGCTGGCGGCGGATGACTTTGCCGGCCTGTTTCATGTGCTGACACGGCATGGCGACGCGCCCTGGCTGACGCCGGCTGTGCGCCAGCAATACCGTGAGGTCTGGCAGCGCGGGCTAGAGCCCGCGCTGAACTACTACCGCCAGACACCGCTGCGCCCGCCCGCCGGGCCGCACGACACCGCGCTGCGCGATCTGGTGCTGCCACCTGCCGTGCTCAACGTGGCCGTGCCCACCACCGTGCTGTGGGGCGAGGCCGACCGCGCGTTGTTGCCCGCGTTGCTCGACGGCCTGGACGCCTGGGTGCCCGGTGTGCAGATCCACCGTCGGCCCGATGCCAGCCACTGGTTGGTGCACGAGCAGCCCGAGTGGGTGATCGGCCAGTTGCAGGCGGTGTTGGCCGCAGACTGAGCAACGGGGGCGGTCCGCAAGCGAACGCCGTGGAACCGGCTCCGCCGGGCCACTGGCGTCGCCCCTCTGGGGGGCCGGGCTCGATCGGCGAAAACACCCCCGACAGCCTCCTAGAGCGCACGCAGCACCTTGTCGGCCGCCCGGCGCACCAGTGATCGGATCTTGTAGCGGTGCGCCAGGCCCTCACTGAGCAGCCTGGCCAGCGCGCGCTGGTGCAGTGCCCAGCGCTGGTCGCCGACCGGGTCGTCGAGCATCACGTACTCGTGGTGATCGTCCTGCCACAGCGCCTGCAAGGTTCGCCACTCGCCCTGCAGGTAGATGCGGAAGGTGCTGCCAGGCGGCACGCCGGCCGCAGGCATCACCGCCACCGCAGCATCGGCCGGCGGGCCGTTCAGCAGATCGGCTCGCACGGTGTCGAGATGGGCGATGTCCAGTGGCATGGTGCGCGTGGTGGGCGTGGCCTCAGCGCTGGCAATGCGCTCGAGTTTGGCGATGTCGGCGCCGGCGCGCACCACGGCCTGGTTCAGCGCCTGGCGCTGGGCCGCCAGCAAACGTTCCAGCGCCCAGCCAAAGCCCTGCTGTTCGCGGGTATCGGGCTGCGCCAGGTGGTCGATCAGGTTGCGGCCCAGGCCCAGCACGCGCATGCGCTGCGCCGACGGGCTGATCTCGATGTCATGCACCAGTTGGTCCATGAAGCGCCACAGCACATGGTCGTAGCGGTCGAGCAGGCTGGGGTCGCGTAGCGCAATGCGCAGCGCCGTGGGCTGCAGCCGCTGCAGCAGCGACACCGTGTCAGCTGGCAGCTTGAAGTCGTTCTGGATGGCCTCGAACAAACGCGCCAGCAACTCGATGAGCTGCGGGTCAGGGCCGCTGGGCTCTGCCGTTGCGGCAGGCGCGGCAGGATGGGCGGGCACGGTAGGCAAGCTCGGCAAGGCCGCTGAGCGCGCCATGATGTCCATCGGCGCCATGGCCTTGACTGGCGGCAAGCCGTCGAAGCCGCCCGGCATGCTGTCACGCAGCTTGTGCAGGTCTTTGGGCGGCTGGTAGCGCGAAACGCTGGCACCCCAGCCGGTATTGCCGTTGACGACGATGGTGCGATAAGCCGCCGGCGTGACGCCTTGCTCCTCGAGCCGCTGGCAGGCCGAGGTATAGGCCCTTCGCAGCGCTTTGGCCAGCGGCTCTGAGGCGTCGCGCAGGTAGGTGGCCCGCAGCGCATTGGTCAGTGGCAGCTTTTGCAGCCCCGTCCACAGGGCGCGCACAAAGCGCTCGGGGCGGAAGGGGTTGGAGTCGCGCGAGACGTTCAGGTCATTGGCCAGCGCCGAGGTGAAGGTCTGCAGCTCGCGCAGTGCGATCTCGGCCTTGGTCTTGAGGTTCTCGGTGCAGCGGGCGATCTCGATGTCGAGCGTCACATCGGCTTCGTCGATCAGCGACAACGACAGTGACAGCGATTGCTGCTGCGTCTCGCCAGGCTGACGATGGCTGGTGGTGCTGCCACTCGTCAGGTCCTTCAGGTCGACCAGCGCCGAGGTCCGCAGCGCGACCAGGGTATGGGTCACCAGGTCGCCTCGGTGCAGGCTGAGCAAGCGCGCCGGGTCGGTGTCAGCGCGCGCACGCGCCGGCATGCGCACGCGCCATTGCTCAAGCACGGCGTCGGTCACCTGGTCGACGGTCATCGGCACACGAAGCATCTCGTCGTCGATGAAGTCGAGCAAGGTTGGCGGCGATGACATGGCGCTGGATTATCTACGCCGATGCCTGCGTCAACGGCCGCGCCAAGTCCTGAAGAGAGGGCGCTTGCACGGTCAATTGAAAAAGGCCACCCGGAGGTGGCCTTTGACAAACCGCTTGTGGCCTGAGATAAGGTTGGCGGACAAAAGCCGCCACGCCGGATCGTCGGGCCAGCGGAGTTACATGTCCATACCGCCCATGCCACCCATGCCGCCCATGCCGCCGGGCATGCCGCCGCCAGCCGCGTCATCCTTGGGCGACTCGGCGATCATGCACTCGGTGGTGAGCATCAGGCCGGCCACCGAAGCGGCGTTCTGCAGCGCGGTGCGCGTCACCTTGGTCGGGTCCAGGATGCCCATGTCGATCATGTCGCCATAGGTACCGTTGGCGGCGTTGTAGCCGTAGTTGCCGGTGCCTTCGAGCACCTTGTTGATGACCACGCTGGGCTCGTCACCGGCGTTGGCGACGATCTCGCGCAGCGGCTGCTCAACCGCGCGCAGCACGATCTTGATGCCGGCTTCCTGGTCGTGGTTGTCGCCTTTGATTGCGCCTGCCGACTGGCGGGCACGCAGCAGCGCGACGCCACCACCGGCCACGATGCCTTCTTCGACGGCGGCACGGGTAGCGTGCAGCGCGTCTTCGACACGGGCCTTCTTTTCCTTCATCTCAACTTCAGTGGCGGCACCAACCTTGATCAGCGCCACACCGCCGGCCAGCTTGGCCACGCGCTCTTGCAGCTTTTCGCGATCGTAGTCGCTGGTGGCTTCCTCGATCTGCACGCGGATCTGCTTGACACGCGCTTCGATGTCGGCGGCGGCACCGTTGCCGTCGATGATGATGGTGTTTTCCTTGCCGATCTCGACGCGCTTGGCCTGGCCCAGGTCAGCGAGCGTGACCTTCTCCAGCGTCAGGCCCACTTCTTCGGCGATGACCTTGCCGCCGGTCAGGATGGCGATGTCTTCGAGCATGGCCTTGCGGCGGTCGCCAAAGCCCGGGGCCTTGACGGCGCAGACCTTCAGGATGCCGCGGATGGTGTTGACCACCAGGGTGGCCAGCGCTTCGCCTTCAACTTCTTCGGCGACGATCAGCAGCGGACGGCCGGCCTTGGCCACCTGCTCCAGCGTGGGCAGCAGGTCGCGGATGTTGCTGATCTTCTTGTCGAACAGCAGCACGAAGGGGTTGTCCAGCAACGCCGACTGCTTCTCGGGGTTGTTGATGAAGTAGGGCGACAGGTAGCCGCGGTCGAACTGCATGCCTTCAACCACTTCAAGCTCGCTGTTCAAGCTCTTGCCGTCTTCAACGGTGATGACGCCTTCTTTGCCCACTTTGTCCATCGCCTCGGCGATGATGCGGCCCACTTCTTCGTCGCTGTTGGCCGAGATGGTGCCGACCTGGGCGATTTCCTTGCTGGTGGTGGTGGCCTTCGACTGCTTTTGCAGCTCGGCGACCAGGGCGATCACGGCCTTGTCGATGCCGCGCTTCAGGTCCATCGGGTTCATGCCAGCGGCAACGTACTTCATGCCTTCGCGGATGATCGACTGGGCCAGCACGGTGGCGGTGGTGGTGCCGTCACCGGCGATGTCGCTGGTCTTGGAAGCGACTTCCTTGACCATCTGCGCACCCATGTTCTGCAGCTTGTCCTTGAGCTCGATTTCCTTGGCCACCGAGACACCGTCCTTGGTGACGGTGGGGGCGCCGTAGGAGCGCTCGAGCACCACGTTGCGGCCCTTGGGGCCGAGCGTGATCTTGACCGCGTTGGCCAGGATGTTCACGCCTTCAACCATGCGGTGACGGGCGTCGCTACCAAAAATAACGTCTTTTGCTGCCATGTGTAAATCTCCGAATTCAGTAGGGGGTCCACGCTCTCGTTCACCGCACAGGTCGTCGGGAAAGAAAGCGTAGCGAGCGGCGTGCTGGCTAGGCGCGCGGAGCTGCGGAGTCGCAACGTAGCCGAGTTAGGTGAGGATTCCGAGCACCGCGCAACGACGTCAGCGCGTCGCGCAGTAGCTTTATTTCTCGACGACGGCGAAGAGGTCTTCTTCGCGCATCACCAGCAACTCGTCGCCGTCGACCTTGACGGTCTGGCCCGAGTACTTGCCGAACAACACGCGGTCGCCCGGCTTGCAGTTCAGGGCGATGAAGTCGCCCTTGTCGTTGCGCTTGCCCGGGCCGACGGCCAGCACTTCACCCTGGTCGGGCTTTTCGGCGGCGTTGTCGGGGATGACGATGCCCGAGGCGGTCTTGGTTTCTTGCTCGAGACGCTTGACGATCACGCGATCATGCAGGGGGCGAAGTTTCATCGTGGCTCCTAATGGATTAGTGGATTAGTGGGTTAGTGGGTTCGTAAAATCGGATTTGACGGTGGGACGGCGCGGTCTGCGTCAGTTCACATGTCGTTGCACCGCAGCGGCCGAGCCCTAGCGGTTGTTAGCACTCGATTGGAACGAGTGCTAGCAAACTAATTATAGGGGCGGACTGCTGCGTTTCAAGAGCCAGTCGAGTCTGCGGGTTTACCCTTGTCCGAGTGAAAGAGCCGGCGCTGAGACCACCGCAGCGGTGGCCGATGGCCGGCACTTGGCGCCCGGCGGCGCCCGGCGGCGCCCAGATCAGCGCAGTGGTGGCGCCGCTGGCGGATCGGGCAGGTCGTCGTCGTCCTCGCGGACCGGCGCCACCTCGACGCGGTACTGCTCGTTGGCCCAGGCACCCAGGTCAACGCCGCGGCAACGCTCGCTGCAAAACGGTCGCCAGGGGTTGTCAGGCGCAAACAGCGCGGGCCGCCGGCAGGTGGGGCAGGGCACGCGACGGAGGGCTTGGGCAGGCGCGGTCATCGGACTAGGAGCCTGTCGGACTTGGGGCGTCGAAAAGCGAGAATCGGCCCCAGCGAGGACAGTTCTTGCCGGATTTGCAGCCCCATAGCCCAGCTATGGGGCAAAAAGACGGTGAGAAATGGACCGCCGCGGTCGATTCGCAGCCGACGCTCCCCAAGCCCGACTGGCTCCGGGCCCCGAGCACGACGCTGCGGCATTCGCGTTTGGCAGCGGCCCGGCGCGCTCATCCGCACAGCGTCAGCTCAAAAGGCGCGTCGGTCGTCGCCGGTCGCAAGCGGCCCTCGGCATCGCCGCGCATCAGCCGCA
>JBBQJN010000058.1:0-15896 GCA_038325945.1 Burkholderiales bacterium
AAAGACCTCGTTCAGCGCCACGCCCAGCATGGCCGGCTCATCCGGCGGCTTGCCCGTGTAGGTGGAGTGGTAGACGGGATCGCGGCGGTGCGTCAGCCGGTTGATGCGGAACACCGGGAACCAGTCCTGCTCGTTGTAGTAACCCGTGTGGTCACCGTAAGGCCCTTCCAGCGCATGCAGATAGCCACCGACTTCTTTGACCGGCACGCCGTGCTCACTGCGGCCCGCAAAGCCGGCCTGGGCAGTAGGGATATGGCCTTCGAGCACGATCTCGGCGGTGGCCGGCACCTGCAGCCAGCGGCCGGCCTCGCCCACCTCGCAGTCGACCAACTCGGTGGCGCTGCCGCGCAGCAGGCCGGCAAACTGGTACTCCGACAAGCTATCGGGCACCGGTGTGACGGCGCCCAGCATGGTCGCCGGGTCGGCGCCCAGCGCCACCGCCATCGGAAAGGCCTGACCCGGATTGGCCAGTGCAAAGTCACGGAAATCCAGCGCGCCGCCACGGTGCGCCAGCCAGCGCATGATCACCTCGCGCGGCCCGATCACCTGCTGGCGGTAGATGCCGATGTTTTGTCGCTGCCTGGGCCGATCGACCGACTGCGGTCCGCGCGTGACCACCAAACCCCAGGTGATCAGCGGCGCGGCATCGCCCGGCCAGCAGGTCTGGATCGGCCATTGACCGAGATTGACCTCGTCGCCCTGCTGCTGCACTTCGCGACATGGGCCGTCGCGCCGGCGCACCGGCTTCATGTCCCAGACCGCCTTGACCAGTTGCACCAGCCGGCCGGCGTCCTTCAGGCCATGCGGCGGCTCGGGCTCTTTCAGGCGCGCCAGCAGACTGCCGATCTCGCGCAGCTCAGACACCTCGCCAGCGCCCATGCCCAGCGCCACCCGCTTGGGCGTGCCGAACAGATTGGCCAGCACCGGCACGCGGTGGCCGCTGGGCTGCTCGAACCACAGCGCTGGCCCTTGGGCGCGCAAGACCTGGTCAGCCAGCGCCGTCATTTCCAGATGCGGCGAGACCGGCGCCTGCACGCGCTTGAGTTCACCCATGCGCTCAAGTTGAGCGGCAAAGTCGCGCAGATCGCGGTACTTCATATGCGTTAAAGAAGTTAAATATCGATTTGTTATACTTGACTGGTTATTACCGGCATTCCTAGAATCCGCCAACTTGATACACCAGGGTTAACCCGCGCTCCGTCATTGAGACCGGCTACTGACGCGAAAACACACCCTGCTCGTACCGGCTGGCGAGGCCCTGAGGCCCTGGCCGATGCAGCGATTCATTATCCGCCCAGGGTTCGGCCCTCAGCCTGACCCGCCGGCAGCAACGCCACCTGGTGGCATGCAACAGGAACAAACATGACAGCGATAGCAAGATTGCGCGCTGCGGGCAACAACTGCGTCGATTCGACGCGGGTGTTCCTGCGCGACGTCGGTGCCGGGCTGCTAGAGGTGAGCCACAACTCGCTTGCACTGCTCGGCTTTTGTGTGCTTGGCATCGCCCTATTTGCTGGCGGCCGCGACGATACGCGCCACCGGGTCGAACGCCATGCGCTGGACTGGCTGCAGCAGCGCCAGGAAGCCCGCGACACCCGCCGCGGCGACATCCCGCCCGAGATGCAGGCGGTGTCCCGCGCCACTGCGGCCGATCCAGCCGTTCTGCCGCGCTCGCAGGCGGCGGTGGCCAACTGGTTATCGCGTCGCTACAAAGTGGCGCCAGAGCCGATCAGCCGACTGGTGCAGGAAGCCTGGTCGATAGGGCAGCGCGTCGGGCTCGATCCGACGCTGATCCTGGCGATCATGGCGGTGGAGTCCAGCTTCAACCCGTTTGCGCACAGCCCGGCCGGGGCGCAAGGGCTGATGCAGGTGATGACCAAGGTGCATGACGACAAATACGAGGCCTTTGGCGGCGTGCGCGCGGCCTTCGATCCGGTGAGCAACCTGCGCGTCGGCGTGCAAGTGCTCAAGGAGTGCATCGCGCGCGCCGGCAGCCTGGAAGCCGGCCTGCGTTATTACGTCGGCGCGGCCATCAGCGGCGATGATGGTGGCTATGTTGGCAAGGTGCTGTCCGAGCAATTCCACCTGCGCCAGGTGGCCGGTGGCCGCAGCGTGGCACTGAACGTCAGCAATACGCAGGCGCAACAGGCACCGCCGCCAGCCGCCGACAGGGCAGTGCCGCCAGCGCAGCCGGCGGTCGTGCCCGGCCCGCCCAAGACAGAGGTCGAGCGCGTCGCCCTACTGCGATGAAGGGCGATGAGGCGCGATAAGGTGCGCTGAAATGCGCTGAAATGCGCAGAAGCCGCGCGTCGTTACAATCCGCGCGTCGGCGCGACTGGCGATAGGGCTGCTCAGCCCGAGGTGGCTGACCACCGTGGAGCACCGACCGGCCCGCCTGCATGGCGGCTGTCACAGCCGTTCGCCTGGGCAGCCCGCCGCGCGGCGCCGGCCATGTGCCGGCTGCCGGCTGCCTGCGGGCCACCACCGTCTACAGGACTGCCCATGTTCGACCGTACCCAATCCACCCTCGCCAACGTCGACCCCGAGCTGTGGGCCACCATCGGCCTGGAAAACGCGCGCCAAGAGGCTCACATCGAGCTGATCGCCAGCGAGAACTACGCCTCGCCTGCGGTGATGCAGGCCCAGGGCTCGCAGCTGACCAACAAGTACGCCGAAGGCTACCCAGGCAAACGCTACTACGGCGGCTGTGAGCATGTCGACGTGGTCGAGCAGCTCGCCATTGATCGCCTCAAGACCCTGTTCGGCGCCAACAACGCCAACGTGCAGCCCAACTCGGGCTCGCAGGCCAATCAGGCGGTGTTCTTCGGCCTGCTGCAGCCAGGCGACACGATCATGGGCATGAGCCTGGCCGAGGGCGGCCACCTGACCCATGGCATGCCGCTGAACATGTCGGGCAAGTGGTTCAAGGTGGTGAGCTACGGCCTGGACGCCAACGAAGCCATCGACTACGACGCGATGGAGCGCCTGGCCCATGAACACAAACCCAAGCTGATCATCGCCGGCGCCTCGGCCTATTCGCTTCGCATCGACTTCGAGCGCTTTGCCCAGGTAGCCAAGGCCGTCGGCGCCTACTTCATGGTCGACATGGCGCACTATGCCGGGCTGATCGCCGCCGGCGTCTACCCCAATCCGGTGCCGTTTGCCGACGTCGTCACCTCGACCACGCACAAGACGCTGCGGGGCCCGCGCGGCGGCTTGATTCTGATGAAAGACCCGGTGGCCACGGCCATCAACAGCGCGATCTTCCCCGGCATCCAGGGCGGGCCGCTGATGCATGTGATCGGCGCCAAGGCGGTGGCCTTCAAGGAGGCGCTGGCGCCCGAGTTCAAGCTCTACCAGCAGCAGGTGGTGAAAAACGCAGCGGCGATGGCCGAAACCTTGGTACAGCGTGGCCTGCGCATCGTCTCGGGCCGCACCGAGAGCCATCTGATGCTGGTTGACCTGCGCGCCAAAGGCATCACCGGCAAAGAGGCAGAGGCCGTGTTGGGCCAAGCCCACATCACCTGCAACAAGAACGCCATCCCCAACGATCCGCAGAAGCCGATGGTCACCAGCGGCATCCGCCTGGGCTCGCCGGCGATGACCACCCGCGGATTTGGCGAGGATCAAGCCCGGCAGACCGCCGAGCTGATCGCCGATGTACTGGACGCACCGCAGGACGCCGCCAACATCGCGGCGGTGCGGGCCAAGGTGGCGGCGCTGACGCGCGACTTCCCGGTCTACCGCTGAGCACGGCGGGCAGGCCGGGGCACCCAGCGGCTGCAGCACGGCACCAGGCTCATGCGCTGCCCCTTCTGCAGTCACCAAGAGACTCAGGTCTCCGAGACGCGTGAGTCCGACGAGGGCGACGTGGTGCGCCGCCGCCGCCGCTGCCTGAAGTGCGAAAAGCGCTTCACCACCTACGAACGCGCCGAGATCGCGCTGCCGGCGGTGGCCAAGAAAGACGGCGCGCGGGTCGAATTTGATCCGGCCAAGCTGCGTGGCTCGATGATGCTGGCGCTGCGCAAGCGGCCGGTGAGCATGGAGCAGGTGGATGCGGCGATCGACCGTATCCAGGACAAGCTGCTGGCCAGCGGCGCGCGGGAACTGCCCAGCGCCCGGCTCGGTGAGTTGGTGATGCGCGAACTCAAGCGCATCGACAAGGTGGCCTATGTGCGTTTCGCCTCGGTCTACCGCAGCTTCGAGGATGTTGACGAGTTCAGGCAACTGATCCGCGACATCTGATCTACTGCGTCGGCACAGCCAGCGCCCCCCCCGACTGGGGGATGCCCGACTCCCCCGACGGTGGCCCCGCCACAAAGCGCCCGCCGTCCCCCCGCCGGGGCGACGCGCCGGCTGCGCCATCTTCTTAGAGTGTGCCCATCGACCCCACTGATCGGAGCACACCATGACGCAGCCCTGCCAAGCCACCCAACGCCGTGCTAACCCAATCAGCCCGTTCAGCCCACTCAGCCCGGTCAGCCCGGTCAGCCCGGTCAGCCCGCGTCACCACGCCGCCCGGCGCCTGCTGGCCCAGGGGCTGTCGATGGTGGAGCTGTTGTGCGCGCTGGCGCTGTCAGCGGTACTGATGGGCGGCGCGGTACCGATGTTCCAGGACCTGCGCACCGCCACGACCCTGCACGCCACGGCCTCCTTGCTTGAGACCGACATGCAGTACGCGCGCTCGATGGCCATCGTCAGCGGCCAACCGGTGCGGCTGGCGGTGCTGGCCACGGCTGGCGGCGGCAGTTGTTACTTGCTCTACAGCGGCGCGGCCAACGGCTGCAGCTGCGAGGCCGGCGGCCAGTCGCGCTGCGATGCCGGTTCGCGCTTGCTCAGGTTGGAGCAGCAGGCCGCGCATTCGGGCGTCACGCTGGCGCCGCTGGCGCGGAGCATCCTGTTCGACGGCAACAAGGGTACCGTCACGCCCACCGCCACCGTTCAGGTGCTGGCCGCCGACGGCCGTGCCATCCACCAGGTGATCAACATCATGGGCCGGGTGCGCAGTTGCACCCCGTCGGGCGGCGTGGGTGGCCTGCCGGTCTGCCGCTGACCCCCCGAATTGCGGGGCGGCCCGACAAACGGTGCACTGACGACGACCGGCGGCCGGCTCGGCCCTGGTCTCAATCGAACACCTGACGACAATTCTCACCATGGGACCGCGCCAAATCCGTCACACCTTTCGCCATGGCATGACGCTGATCGAATTGATGATCGTGGCCGCTGTGCTGGCCATCCTGGCCGCGCTGGCCTGGCCCAGTTTCCAGCAAGCGGTACAGCGCAGCCGCCGCGCCGATGCCATGGCCGCGCTGGCCGAGATCATGCAAGCCCAGGAGCGCTGGCGCGCCAACAATCCGGCCTATCAGGGCACGATTGCCAACCTGCCGGGCGCACGCGCGGTGTCGCACGACGGCCACTATGATTTGTCGCTGGTCATCGCCAATGCCACGGCAGGCGTTGCCTACACCGCTAGCGCCACGGTGCGCGGCACCTCGCCACAGTCGGGCGACAGCCGCTGCCAGGTGCTGCAGGTGGCGATTGCCGGTGGCAACATCACCTACAGCTCGCTGGCCAGCGGCAATGCCGCCAATGCCGCGCCCGACCCCTGCTGGGTACGCTGACCATGATGGTGCAAACCCGTTTGCTGCATCGCCCCGCCCGCGGCGCCGGCTTCACCATGATCGAGCTGATGATCGTGATGGTGATTCTGGCCGTGCTGCTGGCCATTGCCGTGCCGTCAATGCGCGAGTTTGTCGCCCGCAAGCGGGTGGAGGGTGTGGCGCAGGAGTTGGCAACCGACTTTCGCTTGCTGAAGTCGCAGCAGATCCAGCGCCGACGGTTTGTTGGGATGCTGTTCAACGACAACGCGTTGGTCACCTGCTATTCCCTCTATGCCTATGGGTCGAACAGCAGCAACTGCGATTGCACCAGGGGCCCAGGCGCCGCCTGCCTCAACCAAGGTGCCGCAGGCAGTTCTGAGGAGATCAAGACGGTCGTCGTGCCGCGCAGCAGCGGTGTGACCGTGTCGTCTGCGCCGGCACTGCTCAAGCTGTTCGACACCATTACACCCTTGGGCGACGCCACGATTCAGGCCAACGTACAAAGCAATTTGGGCGGCAGCATACGGGTATCCACCAACATCCTGGTGCAACCATCGCTGTGCTCGGTATCGGGGACTTCAAGCAGCTTGCCTGCCTGCGCGCCATGAGCACTGCTCAGCCCCATCGCAAATCTGCCCGACACGCGGCCCGCGGCCTGTCGATCGTCGAACTGATGATCGGCGTGACGATCTCGCTGTTCATCCTGGCCGGCGCCACGATGGTGCTGACCTCGCAGATGGGCGACAACCGTCGCTTGCTGCTGGAGGCCCAGATGCAGCAAGATCTGCGCACCGCCGCAGACATGATCTCGCGCGACATCCGGCGCGCCGGCTATTGGGGGCAGGCTTACCGTGGTGTTTGTCCGCCGCCGCCAACGGTGTGCGCGGTAGCCGACCCACTGAACGCCAACCCCTACAACGGCTTGACGACGGTTGGCGTGGCAGGCAGTGCCACCCAATTGAACTATGCCCGTTCAACTGACGAAGAAGGTGCCTTTCAAATCGGCACAGATGACGGCGTTCTGGATGGCGGCGCCGGCCGCCCTCGCGAGCAAGTGGGTTTTCGCTGGAATGCCGAAAATGGGACCATCGATTTTCAGGTAGGCAACTGGCAGACCTTGACCGACGCTTCGGTGTTGCGGGTGACTCAGTTCACCATGAACTATGCGTATGACGACATCGCCATACCTTGCGGAACGGGACCGTGCCTTGCCCCCTTTCCACCTCAACCAGCCGCGAATTTGCAAGCGCTGGGGCCAACGGGGTGTCGCTTGTTCTTGCGGTCCAGAAATGTCGGTTTCACCATCGTTGCGCAGGCGGTGCATGACAGCGCAGTGAAGCGCAGCCTCAGCGACAACGTGCGCTTGCGCAACGCCATTCCATTGGAGAAGTGCGCGCCATGAACAAGCCTCCGCTCACAAGGGGGTTGGCGCCCGGCCGCGGCATGGCCGCGCTGACGGTGGTGATGATCCTGTTTTTCGTGATGGCGCTGGTGGCGGCTTACACCAACCGCAACCTGCTGTTTGAACAGCGCATCTCGGCCAACAGCTACCGATCAAATCGGGCACTCGAGGCGGCAGATGCCGGCGTCGAGTGGACGGTAGCGATGCTCAATGCTGGCCGCGTCGACGGCAACTGCCGCGCCACGAATAACGCCGCCTTTGGCGACTTCCGTAGCCGCTATCTGGTGCGGTCAGACACCGCCGTTAACCCGGTTAACGGCCAGTTGAATCTTGAAGGCGGTTTCGGGCTGCAATGGGGCGCGGTGGAAGCCAACCGCATCTATCCGGCCTGCATCGTGCGGGATGGCGCATTGAGCTGTATTTGCCCCCTGCCTAACGTGGCGGTGCCTGACATCGGCGCGCCGGCTGACGGCATCGGCAGCGCCTTCCGCATCATGCTTTTTCTGCCCGGCAACGCGGTGCGCGCGGGTGCCATGCAGTTCACCTCGCGTGGCTGCTCCAATCCGGGCAGCGGCAACACGGCCTGCTTTGCGCAGAACAACAACATGCCGGCGGTCGACGGCGTCTCGGCCGCGCTGACCACCGTGGGCCTGGTGCGGGCGCTGCCGGTGGCGCCGCTGGCGCCGCTGACGACCGGTACTGACGTAATCGACGGTGGCGGCAAACTGGTGGTCATCAACCTGGATACGCAGACCGACGGCCTGACGGTGCGCGCCGGTGGCGCGATCCAACCCGCCAAGAGCGACTTGTCCCGGCTGAGATCCGGTGTCGACACCTGGCAAGCGGGTGACAACAGGCTCGCCGCAGCGGCCGCTGCCGCCAACGAAGGCTGGTTCCGCGCCCTGTTCGCGATGGATGCCGCCACCTACCGGCAGCAGCCCGCAGTGATTCGGCTCGATTGCGCAGCGGGCTGTGGCCAGGCCCAACTGGCCGCAGCGCTGGCCGGCTATCCGGGCAATCCGATCTGGCTCGATGGCAACCTCAACCTCGATGCCGCCGGCAATATCGGCAGCCTCGCCAATCCGGCGATGCTGATCGTCACCGGCACGCTCACTGTGTCGAGCAACGTCGATCTGGTCGGCTTTGTGCATGCCAACCGCGTCGACTGGACATCACTGGCCAGCGTGCAGGGTGCAGTGGTGTCGGCGACCTCCTTCAATGCCAATGCCGAAGCCCGACTCACCTACAACAAGGCCGTGCTCGACACCATCCGCTTGACCTACGGCTCGTTCGTGCGCACGCCGGGCAGTTGGAACCTTTTCTAAGGGCGCATCATGGCCAACAAGCAACGATTGCTCATCAGCGCCCCAAGGACGCCGCCTTGCGGCGCCCGTCCTATGCGGGGGTCAAGAAAAGTGGCCAGGCAACATTTTCTTGGAAGACGCCAGGGCGTTTCTCTGGTCGAAGCCCTGGTGGCGCTGGCCGTGATGGCCTTTGGCATGTTGTCGATGGTCGGCGTACAGGGCACGATGCGGCTCAACAGCGACACCGCCAAGCAGCGCACCGAAGCCATGCGCATCGCCAGCGAAGACATTGAACGGCTGCGCGCCTTCGCCACCCTGGCGCCGCAGGCCGGCCAGGCCAATCTGTCCTACAACGAGATTGCCAGCAGGACGGTTGAGGCCTATGCACCGCCCGACGCCATTGGCAATGCCAGCTACCGCGTCGTGCGCACGGTCAGCCTGGTGCCCGGCGTGCGACAAAAAGTGGTAACGGTGCAGGTGAGCTGGCTCGACCGCAGCAACACCCAGCAAACCGTCACGCTAGACAGCGCGATCAGCGGCACCGACCCCAGCCTGGGCGGGCTGCTGGCGCTGCAGGTGAGCGGCACCGCCAGCAACCAGCGCAATGGCCGCCATGTTTCGATCCCGGTCGGGGCGGTTGATATCGGCGGCGGCCGCAGCCGCTTCGAGCCGCCTGGCGCCGTCGATCTGGCCTGGTACTTCAACAACATGTCGGGCGTGATGGAGGTCTGCAACGCAGCGGGCGGCGGCTGCGTGCCTGCCACGCTGGTATCTGGCAGCGTGGCCTACCACCTGGCGGACGCCCAGCCCAGCGGGGCCGATGCCGAGAACCCGCAAGGCCCGGCGCTCAATCTGGCTGCCGGCCCCTCGGCACTGGCTTTGGCCTCGCCGGTGGACGCCGGCAGCGTGGCGCGCTGTTATGCCAACCCAACACAAGCCGGGCAACATGCCATCGACTACTTCTGCGCCGTGATCGCGGCCACTGCCTCGGGCTGGGGCGGCCAGCTCAACCCGCGTCCGGTCGACGGCGCCGGAGCGCTGGTGGCCTTTTCCAACGATGCCGCCAACTACCGCTCTTGCCGCTACACCGCAAACCTGGCCAGCGACACCGACCTGACCGCGGCCTTCACCCTCAACGCCGATCACCCCAAGACCTACTGCATGGAAGTGCCCGGCGTCGCAACCGCAGACGCCCCTTGCACCGGCAAACGCGTCACCGGCAACTTGATCAACCAGAATTTCCTGGTGATCCGCGGCAATCGCAGTTGCCCTGCCGACGACGCCAGCACGCCGCTGATCAGTGGCAATACCCAGTCGCATCAGCCCTGAGCGCTTGTGAGCCCAGCCAGCATGCGCGCCGCGCGCGGCCCTGAGAGCGCAGGCGGCAGGCGATCTGACGGTGCAGTTGCCGAAGGGGCCATTGGTCGTCCGCCGACGATTTTTGCCACCATCCTGATCGGTACTGCGGACATCTGAAATGCCCTTCTCCGAGCCCGACTACACGATGCTGCAGCGCGCCTTGGCCCTGGCCGAGGGCTCGATCGGCCTGTCCGAGCCCAACCCGCGCGTCGGCTGTGTGCTGCACGATGCTCAGGGCCAATTGGCCGGCGAAGGATTCACCCAGCAAGCCGGCGGGCCGCATGCCGAGGTGATGGCACTGCGCGATGCCGCTGCGGCCGGTCGCAGCCCGGCAGGCGGCACGGCCTGGGTCAGTCTGGAGCCCTGCGCCCACCATGGCCGCACGCCGCCCTGCGCCGATGCGCTGATCCAGGCTGGCCTGCGCCGGGTCGTGGTGGCCACCAGCGACCCCTACGCCGAGGTGGCTGGCCGTGGCATCGCGCGGCTGCGCGCTGCAGGCGTGGTGGTCGATCTGGCGCCGGCCGGTGCTGCGCGGCGCGCAGCGCGTGAACTCAACATCGGCTTCTTTTCGCGGCTGCTGCGCCGTCGGCCCTGGGTGCGCATGAAGGCAGCGGCCTCGCTTGATGGCCGCACCGCCCTGCCCGATGGCCGCAGCCAATGGATCACCGGTGAGGCGGCGCGCAGCGATGGCCATGCCTGGCGGCGCCGTGCCGGCGCGCTGCTCACCGGCATCGGCACGGTGCGGCACGACAACCCGCAGCTGGATGTGCGGCTGGTGGCCACGGTGCAACAACCGCTGCGCGTGGTCGTCGATTCAGGCTTCAGCCTGTCGCCACAGGCCCGCTTGCTGCAAGTGCCCGGCCGGGTGCTGGTGGTCGGCGCGCGCGCACATGCCGAACGCATGGCCGCGCTGCGCGCTGCCGGCGCTGAGTTGCTGCTGCTGCCAGACCCACAGGCCGAGACCGACCGCGTTGACCTCGTCGCATTGCTCAAGCACTTGGCCGCCGAAGGCGTGAACGAGCTTCACCTGGAAGCCGGCGCCACCCTGAACGCGGCGATGCTGGCCAGCGGCTTGGTCGACGAGTTGCTGCTCTACCTGGCGCCGATGTGGCTTGGCCCCGGCCGCGATATCGCCACCCTGCCGCTGCTGCCATCAATCACTGAGGCGTCACGCTGGCAGTTCACGCAGGTGAACAGCGTGGGCGTTGATTTGCGCATACTGGCCCGTCGCCCGGATGTTGATGCCTTCATGCAGCACGACGAGGCCGACGGCCCGGCACCTGGCGCAGCGGGCTGAGCCGCTCACCGCGGCGCAGCGTCGGCCACCCGCCGTGGCCTCACAGCAGAACAATGTCGTATTGCTCGGGGCTGAAAGAAGGCTCGGTCGACAGTGAGATCGGCTTGCCGATGAAGTCAGACAGGCCGGCCAGGTGCTGGCTCTCCTCGTCAAGCAGCATTTCCACCACCGCAGCGCTGGCCACGACACGAAACTCCTTGGGGCTGAACTGCCTGGCCTCGCGCAGGATCTCGCGCAGCACGTCGTAGCACACCGTGCGTGCGGTCTTCACCTGGCCGCGGCCCTCGCAGGTAGGGCAAGGCTGGCACAGCATATGGGCCAGGCTCTCGCGGGTGCGTTTGCGCGTCATCTCAACCAGGCCCAGCTGGGTGAAGCCGCTGACCGTCACCTTGGTGCGGTCGCGGGCCAGCTGTTTTCTGAACTCGGCCAGCACCGCCGCCTGGTGGTCTTCGCGCACCATGTCGATGAAGTCGACGATGATGATGCCGCCCAGGTTGCGCAGCCGCAGCTGGCGGGCCGCCGCGCCGGCCGCCTCCAGGTTGGTCTTGAAAATGGTGTCGTCGAAGTTGCGCGCGCCAACAAAGCCGCCGGTGTTGACATCCACCGTTGTCAAGGCTTCGGTCTGGTCGATGATCAGGTAGCCGCCGCTCTTCAGATCAACCCGACGGGCCAGCGCGCGCGCGATCTCTTCTTCGATGCCGAACAGGTCGAAGATCGGCCGTTCGCCCTTGTACAGCTCAAGTTTGGACGCTGAACTTGGCGTATAGGCACTGCCAAACGCCATCAGCGCATCAAACTGCAGCCGGCTGTCGATGCGCAGGCTCTGCGTGGCCTCGCCGGTGAGGTCGCGCAGCACACGCTGCGCGAGATTGAGATCCTGGTGCAGCAGGCTGCCCGGCGGCAGGCTCATGCCCTGGGCGCGGATCGCCGCCCAGGCCTTGCGCAGGTAGGCAATGTCGTCGGCCAGTTCCTGATCACTGGCTTCTTCGGCATTGGTGCGCAGGATGAAGCCGCCCGGCGAACTGCCGTCGCTGGTGGCGGTCAGCGCCTGCATGCGGCTGCGCAGTTGCTCGCGCAACTCGGGCGAGCCAATCTTTTGCGAAATGCCGATGTGCGTGTCCTGCGGCAGAAACACCAGCATGCGCCCGGCGATGCTGACCTGCGTCGACAGGCGCGCGCCCTTGCTGCCGATCGGGTCCTTGATCACCTGCACCATCAGCGTCTGGCCCTCGAACACCTGGCGTTCGATCGGCACCTGCACCGCCACATCGTGCTTGGCCACATGGTGGCCGCCGCCGTGCAGATCAGCCACATGCAGAAAGGCCGCACGCTCCAGACCGACATCGATGAAGGCACTCTGCATGCCCGGCAGCACCCGCGCAACCCTGCCGAGGTAGACATTGCTCACCAGACCACGTTCCAGCGAACGCTCGATGTGCAGATCCTGCACCGCGCCGTTTTCGATCACCGCGACGCGGGTTTCCTGCGGGGTCCAGTTGATCAGGATGTCATGCATGTCGCGCGGGCTCGGGTTATGTTCCGGCACGCGGGGGGTGTCAGAAGCGCACGCGTGCCTGTTTCAGCAACTGGGCCGTCTCGAAGAGCGGCAAACCCATGATAGCGGAGTAGCTGCCGTCGATATGCGCGATCCAGCCCGCCAGCTGGCTCTGGATGGCATAGGCGCCGGCCTTGCCAAAGGGCTCGCCGCTGGCAACGTAAGCCTCGATCAACGCCGGGCTCAGCGGCGCAAAGCGCACATGCGAGACACTCAATGCGGCCAGGTTTTGCCGGCCGGCGGCCACCGCCACCGCGGTCAAAACGCGGTGGCTGCGCCCCGACAGCGCCAACAACATCGCGCGCGCCTGCTGCGCATCCTCGGGCTTGCCCAAGATGGTCCGGCCCAGCGCCACCGTGGTGTCGGCGCAGAGGATGGGCGCGATCGGCAAGCCCCGCGCAGCAAGTCGCGTTCGCGCGGCGCGCAGCTTCAGCACGGTGACCCGCTGCACATAGGCCGCCGGCAACTCACCAGGCAGCATCACCTCCAAAGCCTCGGCGTCTTCGTCGGCGTCGGCCAACAGCAACTCATGCGATACGCCCAGTTGATCGAGCAACTGGCGGCGTCGCGGGCTCTGTGAAGCCAGGTAGACAAACGAGTGCACGCTCATTCTCGGTGATAGGGGTGGCCGACACCCAGGCTCCAGGCCCGGTACAGCGCTTCGGCCAGCAGCACCCGCACAAAGGCATGCGGCAAGGTCAGGTCCGACAGCCGCAGCGTTTCATCGGCGCTGGCCTTCAATGTCGGGTCCAGGCCGTCGGGCCCGCCCACCAGCAACACCACGTCGCGGCCGTCACCCAGCCAGAACTGCAGCCGCTCGGCCAGTTGTACCGTCGTCAGCCGGCTGCCACGCTCATCGAGCAGCACGCGGCGCGCGCCCTTGGGGCAGGCGGCCTCCAACCGCGCCGCCTCGGCCGCCATCATCTGACCAGGGCTCTTGCCGGCGCTGCGTGGCTCGGCCTTCACCGCCTTCAGCTCAAGCTTGAGTTCGGGCGGAAAGCGCTTGGCGAAGTCGTCATAGGCGATCTGCGCCCAGGCCGGCGGGCGCTGGCCTACCGACGCCAACAGCAGACGCATCGCGGCTGCAGCCGATCAGCCTCGCTTGGGGCCGGACCGACCGGCGGCCTTGGCGGCCGGGCGTGCCGTGCCGTCGGCGGCCTTGGCGGCCGGGCGTGCCGTACTGCCTGCGGCGGTCTTGCGCGCAGGACGCGCCGGACGCGCCGCGCCTGGCTTGACCGCCGCCGTCTTGCGCGCCGGTGGCTTGATCACGATGGTGCGCACCGGTGCCGCTGCCAGCGGCGCGGCGGTCTTGCCGGCTCCGGTCTTGCGTGCCACGGTCTTGCCCGCGGCGGTCTTGGCGGCAGCAGCTTTGCCGGCCGGCGTCTTGGCGGCTTTTTTGGCTGCGGCCCTGCGCTCGACCAGCTTGCGGGCCTCGACCTCGGCGGCGATGGCCTTCTTGGCCGCCGGGCGGTCGGAGCTGGAGCGCTGTGCCGGTGTCTGGGCAACACGCTTGCCTGCCGGTGCGGCCTTGGTGGTCGTTGCCGGCTTGGCGGTCGACTTGGCGCCCTTCTTGGCCGGCGCCTTGCCCACGGCCACCTTCTTGGCCGCGGCCTTGCGCTCGGGGCTCATTGCCGGCGCATCGTCTTCGTCGTCATCAGGCTCGGAGGCCTTGACGAGGCCGCGCGGGCCGTCGCCGCCCATCTTCATCTTCACCGACTTGCCACCCCAGATCTCTTCGAGCCGGTAGTAGTCGCGGATGGTGGGTTGCATGATGTGGGCCACTGCGGCGCCGCAGTCGACGATGATCCACTCGCCGTTTTCGCCACCCTCGGTGGCCAGCACCGGAAAGCCCGCCGTCCTGACCGCATCGCGCACGCCCGCAGCCAGCGCCTTGGTCTGGCGGTTGCTGGTGCCGCTGGCGATGATCACGCGCTCAAACAGCGCCGAAAGATGCTCGGTGTTGTAGACCACGATGTCCTGGGCCTTGACGTCTTCGAGACCGTCGACGATGGCTCTTTGCAATTTGCGGATGTCCATTCAGTGCCTGTTTTCTTGTGCTGCGCCCATGGGATAGGGCTGGTGTTGATCAATATAGCTGGCCACGGCCTCGCCCACCAGCGCAACCAGGGCCTTGGCCGGTGTGCCGGTCGCCAGCCGGTGGCGAATCTGGCTGGCCGAGATGTCCTGCCGCGCCAGCGGCAGGCTCAGCATGCGGTGCGTATGCGCCAGCAGGGCGGCGCCGGGTTGTGGCCACTGGCCGTCGCGGCCGGCCACCGCCAGCGTCAGGCGGTCCAGCAATTCAGGCCAATCGCGCCAGCTGTCGAAGCGCGCGTACTGGTCCTGGCCGAGTATGAGAAACCAGTCGGCCTCGGGCCGCTCGGCCTGCAGTTCACGCACCGTGTCGATGGTGTAAGTGGCGCCGGCGCGCAGCATCTCGCGGCTGTCGATCACGCATTGCGGCTCGCCGGCCAGCAGGGCCGACAGCATGCCGGCACGGTGCTCGGGCGCGGCCAGCTGGCGGCCGGCCTTCTGCCAGGGCGCGCCGGCCGGCAGCCAGCGCAGCTCGTCGAGCTCAAGCGTGGTCTGCGCGCAGCGGCCCAGCGCCAGATGCGCCAGATGCGGCGGATCAAAGCTGCCGCCCAACAGCCCGATCCTGGGTCGGCGCGTGGCGCCCATCAAGCTGCGGCCAACCAGTCGCGCGGACGCAGAAAGTCGCTGTACAAGCGCGCTTCGGGTGTGCCGGCATCGGGCCGCCAGTCGTAGCGCCACTTCACGATCGGCGGCATCGACATCAGGATGCTCTCGGTGCGGCCACCCGACTGCAAGCCAAACAAGGTGCCGCGGTCAAACACCAGGTTGAACTCGACATAACGACCGCGCCGATAGGCCTGGAAGTCACGCTCGCGCTCGCCATAAGGCAGCGCAGCGCGGCGTTCGACGATCGGCAGGTAGGCCGGCAGAAAGGCATCGCCCACCGCGCGCAGCATCGCAAAGCTGCGCTCAAAGCCCAGTGCGTTGAAATCGTCGAAGAAGATGCCACCGATGCCGCGTGGCTCGTTGCGGTGCTTGAGGAAGAAGTAGTCGTCGCACCAGCGCTTGAAGCGCGGGTAGAGCTCATCACCAAACGGCGCCAGCGCGTCGTGGCAACACTGGTGAAAGTGCTGGGCGTCGGCCTCGTCGCCGTAATACGGCGTCAGGTCCATGCCGCCGCCAAACCACACCACCGGCGGTTTGCCCACGGGCAGCGCGGCAAACATGCGCACGTTCATGTGCACCGTGGGCACCATCGGGTTGCGCGGATGGAACACCAGGCTCACACCCATCGCCTCAAACGGTGCGCCAGCCAGTTCGGGCCGGTGCTGGGTGGCCGAAGGCGGCA
>JBBQJN010000059.1:0-15896 GCA_038325945.1 Burkholderiales bacterium
CCGTTGGCGCGCTGGCCGATGCGGGCCTCGATGCGCTGCGACATCAGCCCTTTCTCGCCGGGCACCAGCTTGATGACAAACTGCTTCTCGCCCTGCGGCACCAGCGCCTCCTCGGGCACCACCAAGGCCGACTCCTTGACCGACAACACCAGCCGCGCACGCGCAAACATGCCGCTGCGCAATGCACTGTCGCCCTTGGTCAGGCGCGCGCGCACCAGCACCGAGCGGCCATTGGCATCGAGCTGCGAATCGAGCGCGCCGACCACGGCCTTGAACGGGCGCCCCGGCATGGCGTCGAGCGTGATCTCCACCGCCTGGCCCGGCTTGATGCGGCCGACAAAGCGCTCGGGCAGGCGGAAATCAACCCACAGCGACGACAGGTCTTCAAGGTTGACCAGATCGGCGCCGTCTTTGACGTAATCACCCAGGTTGACCATCTTGATGCCAGCGATGCTGTCAAACGGCGCCACCACTTTCATGCGCGCGGCCTGCGCCTGCGCCAGTGCCACCTGGGCCTGGGCTACTTCCAGTGCAGCGGCATTCTGGTCAACCGCGCTCTGGCTGATGAAATTCTGCGCCAGCAACTCGCGGCTGCGCTGCAGATTGGTGCGGGCGATGCTGGCCAGGGCCTCGGCCTGCTTGATCTGGGCCTGCTGCAGGCTGTCGTCGAGCTGCACCAGCAACTGCCCGCGCTTGACGGTCTGACCGTCAGCAAAACCCAGCTTGACGACGCGCCCGCTGACCTCGGGCCGCATCACCACACCCTGGTTGGAGCGCAGTGTGCCCACCGCCAGCGCATCGTCCTCAAGCCGCATGCGCTCGACCTTGCCCACTTCCACCGCCGCTGGGCCACCGGGGCCGCCCGGGCCACCAGGGCCACCCTTGGCCGCGCCAGCGCCGGTGCCCGCCGCTGCAGGCGCAGCGCCGGCAACGGCCTTGGCAACATTATCGGTAGCCGGCCGGTTCTGCAACCACCAGGCCGCACCGGCTGCGCCCGCCAGACCCACCACAACCAACACACTGTGCAATATTTTCATTGAGCCATCGCTCCAAGCAACCCGTCAATGTAACGCCCGGCGCTTGACCTGACTGCCCGGAGGACTACCCGGCTCAGGGGCCGCAATGGCAGGCCAGGCGTTCAGGTGTTCAGGCGTTCAGACGTTCAGGCACGCTGCCGCAGCCTGTCCACGCCGCGGTTGGCCAGCGCATCGGCGCGCTCATTGCCCGGATCACCGGAATGGCCTTTCACCCAGTGCCACTGCAACTCATGCGCCGCCACCAGGCTGTCGAGTCGCTGCCACAGGTCGACGTTCTTCACCGGCTTGTTGTCGGCGGTGCGCCAGCCTCGCTTCTTCCAGTTGTGGATCCAGCTGGTGATGCCGTCCTTGACGTAGGCGCTGTCGGTATAGATCGCCACCGGCGTGCGGCGCTTGAGCAGCGCCAGCGACTCGATCACCGCAGTCAGCTCCATGCGGTTGTTGGTGGTTGACGGCTCGCCGCCAAACAACTCCTTCTCATGCTCGCCCCAGCGCAGCCAGGCGCCCCAGCCGCCCGGCCCTGGGTTGCCCTTGCAGGCACCGTCGGTGTAGATGACCACCGGCGTGGCGGCCTGCGCTGCATTCGATCCACTCAATTCACTCGATCCACTCATTCAGTCCTGCTCCTCGTTGACATGTCTCGGCGCGCCGAGGTCGGCGCCCTCGGCCAGTTTCGCGGCCAGATGCCAAGGCTTGGCGCTGCGGTTGGCCGCCACCGCAGGCGCGGCGCGGGCCGAGGCTTGCTGGCGTCGCGCCAAGCCCACCAGGCGAATGCCACGCACGCGCTTGACGGCCTCGACCAGATAAACCGCCCCCAGCACCGGCCAGCCGCGTGCACCGGCCGACTCCAGCCAGCCCATGCGCGACAGCCCGGCCTCAGAGCGCAGCGGCAGCCGCCAGCAGCCAAAGCGGCCACGCTCGACCTCAAAACCCAGCAGGCGCAACCAGTCGCGCACCCGCCTGTAGCCGATGAACTCACCGGCGCTCGGCAGGTACAGCTGGCCTCCCAACCCCAGGCGCTGGCGCGCGTGGCCGGCGCGCTGGCGCAGCCCCCACAGGCTGGCCGGGTTGAAACCCACGATCACCACCCGGCCCTCGGGCCGCAGCACCCGCTCAACTTCACGCAGCGTGTCATGGGCGTCGCGCGCCAGTTCAAGCGTATGCGGCAGCAGCACCAGATCGAGGCTCTGGCTGTCGAAGGGCAGCGCGTCAAAGTCGCAGTGCAGGCCAGGGCCGGCCAACTGCAGATCCCGCCGGCGCAGACTGTCCTCTGCCACCCAGCGGTGCGGCATGCGGTTGGCGCGCAGGCCGTCAAGTTCGGGCAGCCCCAACTGCAACGCATGGAAGCCGAACAAGTCGGTTACCGTGCTGTCTAGCTGCGCCTGTTCCCAGGCCAGCAGGTAGCGGCCCGGCGGGCTTTGCAGCCACTGGGCCAACTCTATAATCGATGCATTGCGCGTCATGAACCTCGTAGCCCTACCCGCCTTCTCCGACAACTACATCTGGATGCTGCACGATGACCGCCAGGCCGTCGTTGTCGATCCGGGTGACGCGGCGCCTGTGCTGGCCGCGCTGGATGCCCAGGGTCTTGCGCTGGCCGCCATTCTAGTGACGCACCATCACGCCGACCATGTCGGCGGCCTCGCCGGCCTGCGCTCAAGGCTGCGAGGCCCGCTCTACGGCCCGGCGCGCGAATCGATTCCGCAGCCCTGTCTGCCGCTCAGCGACGGCGCTAGCATCCAGGTGCTGGGTCTTGACTTCGAAATCATCGACGTGCCCGGCCACACCGCCGGCCACATCGCCTACTTTCTACGCTCGCCCGGCCACGATCAGGCGCCAGTGCTGTTCTGCGGCGACACGCTGTTCTCGGGTGGCTGCGGCCGCTTGTTTGAAGGCACGCCGGCGCAGATGCACCGCTCGCTCGGCCGGCTGGCCGAGTTGCCCGGCGACACCCGGGTCTGCTGCGCCCATGAGTACACCGAATCCAACCTGCGCTTTGCCCTGGCCGTCGAGCCCGGCAACGCCGCGCTGGCCGACTATGCGCGCAGTTGCCGCCAGCTGCGCGCCCAAGGCCTGCCCACCCTGCCCTCGCGCATTGCGCTGGAGCAGGCCATCAACCCCTTCATGCGCTGCGATGTACCCGAGGTGATCGCCGCCGCCCAGGCCCGAGGTGCTGCCGACAGCGGCGGCCCAGCGGTGCTGGCCAGCTTGCGCGCATGGAAGAACGGATTCCAATGATCACAACCATACCCCCCCAGGCACCATCGCATGGCCTGTCTCGCTGGGCACTGCTGTTCGCCGCCATCTTGCTGGGCGGCTGCGCCAGCCTGCCGCCTGGCGCCGATGTGCCGGCCAGCGCCGATGCCGCGGCCGCGCCGCTTGCGGCCGCCGTGCCGGCAGGCAGCCCGGCGCAGGCGGTGCTCGCCGGCCCGGCCAATGCCAGCCATGCCGACCATGCCGTGCAGCAGCCGCTGGCGGCGCCGACGCTGATTGCGCTCGACCCGCTGAGACCGAACCAGCCGCTCGACCTCGACGACGCCAACGCCAACACCGACCTGTGGATCCGTGTGCGTCAGGGCGTGCAAATGGCCGAGCTCGACAACGACCTGGTGCGCAAGTGGGAGCAGTGGTATGCCAGCCGGCCCGACTATGTGCAGCGCATGACCGAGCGCGGCGGCCGCTACCTGTTCCACATCGTCGAAGAAGTCCATCGCCGCGGCCTGCCCACCGAGCTGGCGCTGCTGCCCTTCATCGAGAGCGCCTTCAACCCGCAGGCCATGAGCACCGCCAAGGCCTCCGGCATGTGGCAGTTTGTGCCGGCCACCGGCCGCGACTTCTCTTTGCGCCAGAACGTCTTCCGCGACGACCGCCGCGATGTGCTGGCCTCCACCCGCGCCGCGCTGGACTATCTGCAGTCACTGCACCGCATGTTCGGCGACTGGCAGTTGGCGCTGGCGGCCTACAACTGGGGCCAGGGCAGCGTGCAGCGGGCCATCAAGCGCAACCAGCAGGCCGGGCTGGCCACCGACTACGACAGCCTGCGCATGCCCGACGAAACCCGCAACTACCTGCCCAAGCTGCAGGCGGTGAAGAACATCGTGCTCAATCCACAATCCTTCAGGCTGACGCTGCCCGCCTTGGGCAACCACCCGTACTTTGTTTCGGTCGGCCTGGAGCGCGACATCGATGTTGCGCTGGCGGTGAGCCTGGCTGGCCTGTCGCTGGAGGAATTCAAGCAGCTCAACCCGCAAATGAACAAGCCGGTGATCCTGGCCGCCGGCACGCCACAGGTGCTGCTGCCCTATGACGCCGCCAACCGCTTTGTGCATGCCATCGGCAAGCACCGCGGCACGCTGGCCAGTTGGACCGCCTGGGTGGCGCCCAAGACCGTGAACCCGGCCGAGGCCGCACGGCTGGTGGGCATGAGCGAGCAGGAACTGCGCGAAGTCAACAACATCCCCAAGGGCATGCTGGTGAAGGCCGGCTCCACGTTGCTGGTATCGCGCAGCGCGCACCGTGTCGAAGACGTGAGCACCCAGGTTGCCGACAACGCGATGCTGGCGTTGACGCCTGATCGGCCGCCGCTGCGCAAGCTGCGCTTCAAGGCCGGCGCCAAGGGCGACAGCGTTGCCGCCGTGGCCAAGCGTTACCGCGTCAGCACCGAGCAGGTGGCGCAGTGGAACAACACCAGTGAGGCGGCCCGCTTCAAGCCCGGCCAGGCGGTGGTGGTGATGGTGGTGGCGAGCAAGCCCAAAGCCAGCAGCGCCAGAGCGGCCGCAAGCACCCGTCAGAAGGTGCAGGCCGCCGCGCCCAAGCGCTTGACCAAGCCCGCCGCCACCGCGCGCAGTCCACGCGGCGCCGATTGAGTCGATGGCGCTGACCGCCGGCCGGCGGTCGGCTCAGCGCCGGCCGGTCAGCGCCGGTCAGTCAGTGCATGCGCCAGGGTGGACAGGTCTACATACTCAAGCTCACTGCCCACCGGCACACCACGCGCCAGCCGGGTGACGATCAGCGGCTGATCGTCGGCGCCCGACAGGGCCCGCAGCGCCTGCGCCAGCACATGGGCGGTGGCCTCACCCTCGGCAGAGAAGCCGGTGGCCAGGATCACCTCGCGCACCAGGCCGTCGGCAGCGCGTGCCAGCAGCGGATGCACGCCGATGTCGGCCAAGCCGATACCGTCGAGCGGGCTCAAGCGGCCCATCAAGACAAAGTACAAACCGCGGTAGCTGCCGCTGCGCTCCACCGCTGCCTGGTCGGCCGGCGTCTCCACCACCAGCAGCAACTGGGCATCGCGCCGCTCATCGCTGCAAGTGGCGCACAGCCGGGCCTCGGTGAATGTATGGCAGCGCTCGCAATGCTGCACCGCCAGCGTGGCCGACTGCAGCGCCAGCGCCAGCCGCTGCGCGCCCTCGCGGTCATGCTGCAGCAGGTGATAAGCCATGCGCTGCGCCGACTTCACGCCCACGCCGGGCAACAGACGCAACGCTTCGATCAATGCTTCCAGCGAGCGTTCAGCCACAACGTCTCTGCGCGTCGCGAGCGCTCGTCAGGCTAGGCGCGGCGCGCGCAGGAACCGGTTCGTACTGGAGGTACGTGAGGATTCCGAGCACGGCCCAACGACGCATCACGAGCGCGCAGCAGCGCCGCTCAAAACGGGAACTTCATGCCGGGGATCTGGGGCATGCCTGCGGATAGCTTGCCCATCTTCTCCTGCGTCGTGACATCGACCCGGCGCACCGCGTCGTTGATCGCTGCGGCCACCAGGTCTTCGAGCATGTCCTTGTCATCGGCCAGCAGGCTGGGATCGATGGTGACGCGCTTGACATCGTGCTTGCAGGTCATCTGCACCTTCACCAGACCGGCGCCGGACTCGCCAGTAACCTCCATCAGCGCCAGCTCATCCTGCGCCTTCTTGAGGTTGTCTTGCATCGCCTGGGCCTGCTTCATCAGGCCGGCCAGTTGGTTTTTCATCATGGTGTGTTCGCCTTTGCTGGGCCACCGCCATCGGCGGCCAGGGGTTTGATGGAGCCCGGCACGATGCGGGCGGTACTGAACTGTGCCATGAGCGCGCGCACCACCGGATCGTGCTCGATGAGTTGCTCAGCTTCGCGCTGGGCCGTATCGCGGGCCAGTGCATCACGGCGTGACAACGAATCCTGCGCCGTACCGGCCAGCACCTCAAGCTGCGCGGTTTCGCCCAAGGCGCTGCCCAATGCCGCCGCCAACTTGCTGGCCAGTGAGAGGTTGCGCAGGCTGTCGCGCTCCACACGCAGTTGCCAGCAGCGGCCACCGCCGTCGGCGGGCGAGACCGCCGTCAACTCAGCCTGCCAGGCCAGCTCGCGCACCATCGCCAGCACGGCGCCGGACGCGGCCAGCGGGCGCATCAGCGCCGACCACTGGTCGCCCAGGGCCGTGGTCTGCAGCTCAACCAAGGGCGCAAGGCCGCTCGGCCGCGACGCCAAAGCCTGTATCGGCGGAGCCGGCTGCGGCCGCGCCACGACAGCGGCGGGCTCGAACTCGGGCTCAGCCACGCCCAGGCTGATCGACCGGCCATCGCCAAAGTCATCGGGCGGTGCATCGTCGAGCCAGGGCGGCGGCAGGGCTTCGGCACGCTCCGAGCGCTGCGGCGCCGCGGCTGACGCGACGGGAGAATCTGCTGCCACCCGCTTGGCGGGCAATGCCCGGGCGTCCCGCGCAGCGGGCGATGCCGACACGTCCCGCAGCGGGGCCATGGTGGCCTGGCGCGGCACCGCCTGCGGCGCGGCCGGCGTCGGTGCGGGCGGCATGACCGTCGAAGACAGCACCGGCGCTGTCGGCGCTGTCAGCGCGGTCAGCGCGGTCGGCGCGGTCGGCGCTGTTGGCAGTCGGGCCGTCACCGCTGGCAGCGGCACCGTCGCCAAGGGTCTGGCCTGCGTCGCGGGCAGCGGCCTTGCCGGTGCACTGCTGCGCGCTTCACGCGGCGCTGCTACCAGCGGCGCGGCGCGCGGCGTGCTGGTCTGGGTCGGCACGCCGCCAGCCGGCGCAAAGGCCAGCAAGCGCAGCAACACCATCGTCAGGGCGGCATATTCATCCGACAACAAGGCCAGCTCGGCGCGGCCATGCACGACGATGCTGTAGAGCAATTGGGTCTCATCGGCTGGCAGTGCGGCCGCCAGCTGACGGGCCACGGAGGTATCCGGATCAGCATCGTCCAGCGCGCCGGGCACCGCCTGCTCCACCGCCATCTGCTGCAGCAGCGCCGCCACTTCTTCCAGCGTGCCGGACGCCGACAGGCCCAGGCTGCGTAACTGATCCAGCGTGGCGAGCACTGCCGCACCGTCGCGCACGGCCAGCGCGGCCACCAGCGCGGCGGCGTGTGAACGATCAACGCTGCCCAGCATCGCGCGTACGCCGTCCTCGGCCAGCGTACCGGCGCCAAAGGCAATCGCCTGGTCGGTGAGCGACAGCGCATCACGCATCGAGCCGCGCGCCGCGCGCGACAACAGCCGCAGCGCACCGGCGTCTACCGCCACACCCTCGGCAGCCAGCACCTGCTGAAGGTGGGCGGCCACCGTCTCGGGCGCCATCGGCCGCAGGTTGAACTGCAGGCAGCGGCTCAGCACCGTTGGCAGCATCTTCTCGGGGTCGGTGGTGGCGAGCACGAACTTGAGGTAGTCGGGCGGCTCCTCCAGCGTCTTGAGCAAGGCGTTGAAGGCGTCCTTGGTCAGCTGGTGGGCCTCGTCGATCATGAACACCTTGTAGCGGCCGACGCTGGGCTTGTAGGCGGCGCGCTCGATCAGCTCACGGATCTCGTCGATGCTGCGGTTGCTGGCAGCGTCCATCTCGATGTAGTCGATGAAGCGGTCGGCGTCGATCTCGGTGCAGGCCTGGCAAACGCCGCAGGGCTGGGCGGTGACGCCACCCGTGCCATCGGGCCCGGTGCAGTTCAGGCTCTTGGCCAGGATGCGGCTGACGGTGGTTTTGCCGATGCCGCGGGTGCCGGTGAACAAGTAAGCATGGTGCAGCCGACCGCTGCCCAGCGCATTGCCCAGCGCCTGCACCACATGCGTCTGACCCACCATTTGCTCAAAGCTGCGGGGCCGGTACTTGCGGGCCAGGACGACATGACTCATGACCCCATTCTACCGGCCGGGTTCGCCGCAGCCACGCCACCGCCCGGCGCCGACGGCGCGCTGCGGCGCCGGGCACTGGCCGATAATCCGGCCATGAGTTCACCCACTTCCCCGAGCGGCCAAGCCAGCCTCAGCTACGAGCAGGCCGGCGTCAACTACGACCTGATTGACCCGCTGAAGGTCAGCGCCCAGCGCGCTGCGGCGGCCACCGCCAGCCAGTTGTCGGCGCATGGGTTCAGCGAGGTAAAGGCCTCGCGCGGCGAGTCGGCCTATGTGGTGGACGTGGGGCCGTTTTACATCGCCTCGATCGTCGAGTGCCTGGGCTCCAAAGCCCTGGTGGCCGACGAGATGGCCTTGCTCACCGGGCGCAGCTGGTACGCCGGCATTGCCCAGGACACCATCGCGATGGCCGTCAACGACCTCATCACCGTCGGCGCCACGCCCTTGGTGGTGCAGGCCTACTGGGCCGCCGGCGGCTCCGACTGGTTTGCCGACAGCTCACGCTCGCAGGCCTTGGTGGCCGGCTGGAAAGCCGCCTGCGAGGCCTGCGGCGTGGCCTGGGGCGGTGGCGAGACACCCGCACTGGCCGGCATTGTCGAGGCCGGTCGCATCGACCTGGCGGCCTCGTGCACCGGGCTCATAAAGCCCAAGCAGCGCTTGTCGGTGGGTGATCGCCTGGCCGCCGGCGATGCCATCGTGCTGCTCGATTCCAGCGGCATCCACGCCAATGGCCTGAGCCTGGCACGCAAGCTGCTGGAGCGCCTGCCCGGCGGCTGGCTGACCGAGATCGACCCCGCCGGCCACCCCGGCCTGAGCTACGGCGAGGCGCTGCTGGCGCCCACCGTGCTGTATTCACCGGTAACCGAGGCGCTGTGGGCCGCCGGCATCGTGCCGCATTACTGCGCCAACATCACCGGCCATGGCTGGCGCAAGCTGCTGCGCCATCCGGCCGAACTGAGCTACCGCATCCACACGCTGCCGCCGGTGCCGGCGGTGCTGCGCTTCATCCAGCAGCAGGCAGGTCAGGATGACCACGAGGCCTACAGCACGCTGAACATGGGCGCGGGCTTTGCGATCTTTGTCGCCCCTGAAGACGCCCAGCGCACGGTGGCCATCGCCCAGCGTCTGGGCATCGGCGCGCGGCTGGCCGGCGAGGTGGAGGCCGGCGCCAAGCAGCTGCTGATCGAGCCGCTGGGCATCCGCTTCGGCGAAGACGACCTGCAGTTGCGCTGAGCATCTGGGGCAGAGGCGGGCAGCGGTGACGGCGCCGCCCTGCCGAGCCCGCCACGCCCTGGCCCGCAGTGGCTGCGCGGCGCGGCAGCGCCTGGCCTTGGCCTACAATTGACGGTGACGGGCCTCCCCGCATGGAAGCGCGGCCAATCGGGTCAGGTCGGGAACGAAGCAGCCCCAACCGTTGCGACCAGTGCCGGGGTAAGGCTCGTCACCCTCACAGTCCGCTGTGATGCGGGCACGCCGGCGAAACGCCAGTCAAGCGCCGGTCAAACGCCAGCCAAACGCCGGCCAAACGCCAGTCAATCTCCAGCGGCACGCCAGCCAAGTTTCAGCCACACCCCAACCTCAGATGGGTATCAGCGCCGATCTTGCTGCGCTCAGCCCGCCGCGCTCAGTTGCCGAAAAGCCATCACCGCCTGGTTGCGCAGCGTGCGCAGCAGCGCCAGCTCGCGGTCGGCCATGCTCAGCGAGCCTGAGCGCGCGTGATCGGCGTAAATCAGCGCAAACGGCGCGCCCTTCATCAGCATCGGCAGCAGCAGAAAGCTCGGCGCATTGACCTGCTGTCGGTACCACGGCGGCAGGCGTGGCGCGATGCTGCTGGCCTGGCTGTCGGCAATCAAGGTATCGCTGCCCTTCAGGCAGATGGCGCCAAAGAGGTCCGGCGCCTGCCCGGCCGGCCAGCGCAAGGGCACCTGAAACAGCGGGCTCAGCTCTGCGGCCCGATCGCCAAGCCCGAAGCGCCCACTCAGCATGCCGCTGCGCTGGTCGCGCAGGCAGAACACCATGCGCTGAAAGCCCAAGGCGCGGTACATCGTTTCCAGCACCATGCGCAGCACCTCGTTGAGGCGGAAGCTGTCGCCCGACAGCGTGTCGGTGATGTCCTGGATGCCGGCGGCCAGCAGGTCGGCCACGGCCGACCGGTCGGGCTGTGCGGGCGCAGCGCCGGCTTGCGGGCTCAGCAGCACGGTGGCGTCGCAGACCGCCGCGTCGGCGCCGGGCCGCGTCGACAAGGCCGTCAATTGATGAGGTGGCAACGCATCAGCCAGGTCGGCAGCCCTGGCTCGCGCCGCCGGTGTGGCCTGCAGCGGTTTGTGCCGCGCTTGCACCGCCTGCGGCATGCTCAAACCCATCGCCGGCGCCATCGCCGCCATGGCCTCGCCGGCCACTTCTACCGCCCGCCGCAGATCGGGCAGGCTCAGACCCAGCGCCCGGCCATGCTGGTCGAACACGGCCTCCAGCCGCTGCGGCAGCCGGGCCTCGTCGGCCAGCCACAGCGCGTCTGACAATTCATTGGCCGCCACCGCCAGCCAGCGCTGACGCTCGGCACCGACCGGCAGGCGCTTCGTCGGCGCAGCGCCGCTGGGCCGGCGCATGCAGTGCTGCAGGCTGTCCGGCAAGCCCCAGTGGCGGGCCACGCCGACACCCAGGGCCTCAAAGCCCAGACCAAGCACCATCTCGGCGGCACGGTCGAGTTGCAGATCGGGATGCAGCGCCGGATCGGGCGGCATCAGCCTCAGCTGCTTGCGGATGGCCTCGGCTTCATCCGGAAAGTAGTACTCGGTCAGCAGCTTGCCGAGGTTGTAGAACATCGCGCCCAGGAAGGCCTCCTCGGCCTCCCGGCTGCCAGCAGACAGCGTTTGCGCCAACTGGCCGGCCAGCATCGAGCGCAGAAACTCTTCCCTCAAACGCTGCGCCTGCGCCTTGTCCTGCATGTGCTCCACCAGCACCAGCGACAGCGCCATGTTGCGAATGCCAGCCAGTCCGACCAGCGCCGTTGCGCGCGACACCGTGGCCACGCCGTGGCTGTCGCGGCGCAAATGCGCGCTGTTGACCAACCGCAGCAGCTTCTGCGTCAGCGCCACGTCCTTCAAAATCTCGTCGGACAAGGTGTTCAGGCGCTCGATGTCGGAGCTGACCAGGCGCTGAATGCGCATGACCTGGGCGCTGAGCGCCGGAAAGTCGCTCTTGTGGCGCATGCGCCGCAGCAGGAAGTCCAGCGTGCCGTGGCCGTTGCCGGCGGGCGGGTGGGCGCTGGCGGCTTCTTCGGCCGGCGCCAGCCACAGCATCAGCGCGTCGCGCAGACTGGCTGCGCTGTCATAACGCTGCCCGGGGTCGCGGGCGATCGCCCGCTGCACGATGCCGCGCAGTCGATCGTCCGAGGTCGCTGTCGCGGGCAGCAGCAAGTCTTCGCGCTGCACCCGCTGCAGTGCCAGCAGTGGCTCACGCTCGGCCAGCAGCGGCGCGCCGCACAGCAACTCACCCAGCACCAGGCCGGCGGCGAACACATCCATCGAGGGCGAGGCTGGCGCGCCCGCCGCCGCCTCGGGCGACAGATAACCCGGCGTGCCAACGATGCAGCCAGCCAGTTCGTCGCCATCGCCTTCGCCGGCACCTGCACCGGCACCGGCACCTGCACCGACATAGCGCGCGGCGATGCCAAAGTCCATCACCTGGGCGCGGCCTTCGGCGTCGAGCAGGATGTTCGAGGGCTTCAGGTCGCGGTGCACGATGCCCTGGCCATGCGCCGCGCGCAGCGCATCGACCACGCCCAGCATCAGTTCCACCGCCTCGCGCGCCGGCAATGCGCCCTGGTGGCGCAGCCGCTGGGCCAGCGTCTGCCCCGGCACCAGCTCAAACACCAGGCAGGGCTGGCCATCGATCTCGTCGGCATCAAATACCGGCACGATGTGCGGATGGGCCAGGCGGCTGACGGCACGCGCTTCGCTCAGCCACTGCCCCAGCGGCGCCGCGCCGGCAGCCGGCCTGAACAACTTGATCGCCACTTCGCGGTCCAGCCGCTCGTCGTAGGCGCGCCAGACCGTGGCCTGCGCGCCTCGGCCCAACTCGGCCCGCAATTCGAATCGACCCATGCGCTGGCCTGCGGCCAGCATCACTGCAAAACCCCGTCGGCCGCAGGCGCCGGGGCGGCGGCTTCCGCAGGCGCCGGGGCGGCGGCTTCATTACCGGGCGGCTTGCCCTGCAGTGCGTGCAGCAGGTCTTGCAAGGTCAGGCCCAGCACGCGGCCATAGCGCTGCACCACTTTCTGCAGCGCACCGGCGCGGCGCGGCAAGGGCAGCAACAGCGCGTCCACCGCTTCATTGGCGCAGCAGGCACTCAGGCGCAACAAGTCGCCATCGGCATCAGCCTGATGCACCGGCGCTGCCGGCGGCACGCGGCGCACCATGTGCAGCACCTCGTCTTCCAGCCCCCAATGCCGGGCTACCGCATGGCCCAGCACGTCGATGTCGACGCCCAGCACCGCGAAGGAGGCACCCTCCTCGCTCATGCCGGGATCCTCGGCTTCGCCTGGGCGCGGCGCTGGCCCAGGCTGCATCAACCGGCGTACCTGCGCCGCTTCTTCGGGAAAATGGTATTGCACCGCCAGCCGGCCCAGGTTCTGCAGCATCGCCAGCAGGTAAGTGACTTCGGCGTCATAGCCGGCGGGGCGCAATGTCTGCGCCACGCGCCCGGCCAACCGCACCTGGTCGATCAAGCGGCCCAGGTCTTGCGCATGGGTTTCGCCCAACGGACCTGGCCAGGGCCGCAACGCGGTGGCTGCCCGCCGCACACCTTCCAGGCCCAGCATCTCGATGGCGCGACGGATCGTCAGGATCGGCCCGTTGCCGCCGCCCAGACCGCTGCGCAGCTTGCCGCCATTGACCTGGCGCAGCAGCTCGAAACTCAGGCCGATGTCCTGGATCACGATCGCCGAAAGCTCGGCGCTGCCCTCGCGCTCCAGGGTCAGCAAACGGCTGGCCCGCGCTGGACCACCGGGCATCGCCGGCAGCAAGCCGGCAGCGCGCATGCGATCAAGCAGCAACATGATCGGGCCGCCGCCGGCATCGCTGTCGGTACGCAGCCAGCCATTGAGTGCACGCTCCAGCGTGCGTGCGCTGCGGTAACGCTGGCGCTCCTGGCGATCAGTGGCGCGGTTGATGATGGCGCGCAGCGCGTCGGGGATGGGGTGCGCACCGCTCCAGGGCAAGCGCACGATCTCGCGGCCCAGCGGTGGCAGGCGGTCGATCACCGCGCCGCTATCGGGCTGTTCGAGTGCCGGCAGACCGACCAGCGCGTGGTGCATCACCAGACCCATGGCCAGCAGATCACGCTCGGCGGCGCGGCGCTGCGCCTGCAGGCCGCCGGCATCAGTGTCGGCGGGCAGCGCCACGCCCAGGCCCAGCAGCCTGCAGTCCCCGCTGTCGCACAGCAGCAGCATGCCGGGTTGGATGTCGTGATGCGCCACACCGGCGTCGTGAGCGAAGGCCAAGCCCTCGACTGCCTGCAGCGCCCAAGGCACCAGTTCGGCCGGCGCAAAGCCCTTGCTGCTCAGGCGTTCGAGCAGCGTGGCGCCACCGCCACGGTCGTAGGCAATGAAGGGCCAGCGCTCATGCTCGCCGACCTCTACCACTTGCGCCAGGCCGGGGTGATTGATGCGCGCGCCGCGCTGCGCGGTATCCAGCCAGCGTTGCAGCGCCGCAGCGCTGGCCGGCTGGCTGCGCGGCATCGCCAGCACCAACTCCTGGTTGCTGCTGCCATCGCTGACCAGCCACAACAAAGTGCGCGTGCTCTTGGCCAGCAGGCGCAGCAACTGGAATCGCCCCAGGTAGCGCACTGCACTGGGCGTCGCGCTTGCCGCAGCATGCGGCGTCACTGCGGCAGCTGGAGAGGGCGGTTGGGTGATCATGGCAATGTCGGGCGGGCTGGCCCCGATTGGAACCAAGTCACGGCCTGACCGATGAGCCGAACAGGCCGCCCATGCCCCTGCTGTTGTGCCCGACGTCAGCGTCGGCGGTCCGCTCTACGCCCGCCGGGGCTTTGTGCCAAAATCCCGCAAAGCCTTCACCGAGGGCTTTTTGTCTTGCGGCCCCCCCAAGGAACAACGATGAGCAGCGACCTGATCAAGCACACCACCGATGCCACCTTCGACGCCGACGTGCTGAAGTCGGACACCCCGGTGCTGGTGGATTACTGGGCCGAATGGTGCGGCCCTTGCAAGCAGATTGCGCCGATCCTGGACGAGACCGCCAAGGAATTTGGCACCCGCCTGCAGATCGCCAAGATGAACGTCGACGAGAACCGCGAAGTGCCGGCCAAGTACGGCATCCGCGGCATTCCCACGCTGATGTTGTTCAAGGGTGGTCAACTCGCCGCCACCAAGGTCGGCGCCCTGACCAAGGCCCAATTGACGGCCTTCATCGAACCGCATCTATAATCTGCGCATTGCATCGGCTCAGCCGCGCCAAAAGCGCGCCGCCGCTGCCCCAAGCGTTTGCCACCTCGCCTGCGGGTTGCAGCGGGTTAAATACCCGGCCCGGCGCGAGGTTTCGGCCTCCCACCCAGTTTCTCTCGAAGCCGCCCGGCCGCAAGCCAGGCGGCTTGGCAGCAGTGAATCGCTGCGCGAAGCTGGCCTGATGGCCTTTGTGGAGGGTGCCCGCCCGGCGGTGCACCACCGCTTTCCGGTTTCGTGTCCCTGGCCCGGCGCGTTGCCCCACACCTCACGGTGACTCCTTAAATGCATCTCTCAGAACTGAAGGCGCTCCACGTCTCCGCACTCATCACGATGGGCGAGGAGTTGGAGATCGACAACGTCGCCCGCCTGCGCAAGCAGGAGCTGATGTTCGCCATCATGAAGAAGCGCGCCCGTGCCGGCGAACAGGTGTTCGGCGACGGCGTGCTTGAGGTGCTGCCCGACGGCTTCGGCTTCCTGCGCTCGATCGAGGCCAGCTATATGGCCTCGACCGACGACATCTACCTCTCGCCCAGCCAGGTGCGCCGCTTCAACCTGCACACCGGCGATCTGGTCGAGGGCGAGGTGCGGGTGCCCAAGGACGGCGAGCGCTACTTCGCGCTGGTCAAGGTCGACCGCGTCAATGACGTCACGCCCGAGGAGAACAAGCACAAGATCATGTTCGAGAACCTGACGCCGCTGTTCCCGAAAGAGGCGTTCAAGCTCGAGCGTGACAACTACAAGGGCGAAGAGGCGGTTACCGCCCGCATCATTGACCTCATCGCGCCGATCGGCAAAGGCCAGCGCGCACTGCTGGTGGCCCAGCCCAAGACCGGCAAGACGGTGATGATGCAGCACATCGCCCACTCGCTGGTGGCCAACCACCCCGAGATCCACTTGATCGTGCTGCTGGTCGACGAGCGGCCCGAAGAAGTGACCGAGATGATCCGCACCGTGCGCGGCGAGGTCATCTCCTCCACTTTCGACGAGCCCGCGGCGCGCCACGTGCAGGTGGCCGAGATGGTGATCGAGCGCGCCAAGCGCCTGGTCGAGATGAAGAAAGACGTGGTGATCCTGCTGGATTCGATCACCCGGCTGGCGCGCGCCTACAACAACGTGCTGCCGTCCAGCGGCAAGGTGCTGACCGGCGGTGTCGACGCCAACGCGCTGCAGCGGCCCAAGCGTTTCTTTGGCGCCGCGCGCAATGTTGAAGAAGGCGGCTCGCTGACCATCATCGGCACCGCGCTGATCGACACCGGTTCGCGCATGGACGAGGTGATCTACGAA
>JBBQJN010000060.1:0-15616 GCA_038325945.1 Burkholderiales bacterium
CTACCCCAGCGGCAAGCTGCACATGGGCCATGTGCGCAACTACACCATCAACGACATGCTCGCGCGCCAGCTGCGCATGAAGGGCATGAACGTGCTGATGCCGATGGGCTGGGACGCCTTCGGCCTGCCGGCCGAAAACGCAGCGATGAAAAACAAGGTGCCGCCCGCGCAGTGGACCTACGACAACATCGCCCACATGAAGGGCCAGATGCAGGCCATGGGCCTGGCCATCGACTGGTCACGCGAGGTCACCACCTGCACGCCGCAGTACTACAAATGGAACCAGTGGCTGTTCCTGAAGATGCTCGAGAAGGGCATCGCCGAGCGCCGCACCCAGGGGGTGAACTGGGACCCGGTCGACCAGACCGTGCTGGCCACTGAGCAGGTGATCGACGGTCGCGGCTGGCGCTCGGGCGCGCTGATCGAGAAGCGCGAGATTCCTGGCTACTACCTGAAGATCACTCAATACGCCGAAGAGCTGCTGTCGGCGGTGAACAACCCCGAGGACCCGAACTACCTGGCCGGCTGGCCCGAGCGTGTGCGGCTGATGCAGGTGAACTGGATCGGCAAGAGCGAGGGCGTGCGCTTCGCCTTCACGCACGACATTGCCGGCGGCGACGGCACGCTGATCGGCGATGGCCGCATGTGGGTCTTCACCACCCGCGCCGACACGATCATGGGCGTGACCTTCTGCGCCGTGGCGCCCGAGCACCCACTTGCCGCTTATGCCGCCACGCTGCGCCCCGAGGTGGCCGTGTTCATCGCCGAATGCGCCCAGGGCGGCCACACCGAGGCCGAGCTGGCAACGCAGGAGAAGAAGGGCGTGACCACCGGTCTGGCGGTGAAACATCCGCTCACCGGCGAGGCGGTGGAAGTCTGGGTCGGCAATTACGTGCTGATGACCTACGGCGATGGCGCGGTGATGGGCGTGCCGGCGCATGACGAGCGTGACTTTGCCTTTGCGAAGAAGTACAACTTGGCGATCAAGCCGGTGATCGCCGTTGACGGCGAGACCTTCTCCACCGAGGCCTGGGCCGATGGGTATGCCGACAAGCAGCGCGGCCTTTGTGTCAACTCAGGCGTGCTCGACGGTCTGGCGCTCAAGCCGGCGGTGGCCAAGGTGGCCGAGCTGCTCGGCGCCCAGGGACTGGGCGAGACCAAGACCACCTGGCGGCTGCGCGACTGGGGCATCAGCCGCCAGCGCTACTGGGGCACGCCGATCCCCATCATCCACTGCGACACCCACGGCGCGGTGCCGGTGCCGGAGCAAGATCTGCCGGTGGTGCTGCCCGAAGACTGCATCCCCGACGGCAGCGGCAACCCGCTGAACAAGCGCGCCGACTTTCTGAACGTGCCCTGCCCGGTCTGCGGTGCGCCGTCGCGGCGCGAGACCGACACCATGGACGTCTTCGTCGATTCGTCCTGGTACTACATGCGCTACTGCGACCCGGCCAACACCGACGCGATGGTGGCCGGTGGCACCGAATACTGGATGGGACGCAGCGCCGGCACGCCGGGCATGGACCAGTACATCGGCGGCATCGAACATGCGATCCTGCACCTGCTCTACGCGCGCTTCTGGACCAAGGTGATGCGCGACCTCGGGCTGGTAACCATCAGCGAGCCCTTCAGCAAGCTGCTGACCCAGGGCATGGTGCTCAACCACATCTACAGCCGGCGCGGCGACAAGGGTGGCATCGAGTACTTCTGGCCGCATGAGGTCGAGGATCAACGCGACGAGACCGGCAAGATCACCGGTGCCAGGGTCAAGGCCGACGGCAGCCTAGTCGACTATGGGGGCGTCGGCACGATGTCCAAGTCCAAGAACAACGGCGTCGACCCGCAGGCGCTGATCGACAGCCATGGCGCCGACACGGCGCGGCTTTTCGTGATGTTTGCCAGCCCGCCCGAGCAAACGCTGGAGTGGAACGACGCCGGCGTCGAAGGCGCGCAGCGCTTCCTCAAGCGGGTGTGGAGCTTCGGCGCGCTCCATGCCGATGCGCTGCAGCGCGCCACCGCCGGCAACTTCAGCCAGGCCACCCTGCGGCCCGAGGCTGCGGCGCTGCGGCGTGAGCTGCACCTGGTGCTGCGCCAGGTCAGCCACGACTATGAGCGCATGCAGTACAACACCGTGGTCTCGGGCTGCATGAAGCTGCTCAACGCGCTCGACAGCTTCAAGCCCGACGGCAGCGACGGCGATCTGGCGGTGCTGTGTGAAGGCAGCTCGGTGCTGCTGCGCGCGCTCTACCCGGCCTGCCCGCACATCGCCCACGCGCTGTGGACCGAACTGGGTTTTGCCAAGGCCGTAGGCGACCTGCTGGACGCGCCCTGGCCCGAGGTCGACGAAGCCGCGCTGGTGCAAGACCGGATTGAACTGGTGCTGCAGATCAACGGCAAGCTGCGCGGCGCCATCCAGGTGCCGGCCGCCGCCGACAAGGCTGTGATCGAGGCCGCCGCGCTGGCCTCGCCCGAGTTCGAGAAGTTTGCCGAAGGCCGGCCGCCGAAGAAGGTGATCGTGGTGCCGGGCCGACTGGTCAACGTGGTGGTCTGATCATCACGTCGCGCATGCCCCGCCCCGCCCGCCACGCGCCAGCGCCCGCTGCGCTGCCACGTCGGCGCCTGCTGGCCGTCGGGCTGGGCCTGGCAACCGGCTTGGCGGGTTTGTCGAGCTTGTCGGGCTGCGGCTTTGCGCTGCGCCAGACGCCGCCGCTGCCGTTTACCCGCATCTACCTGAGCGGCTTTGGCGCCCGATCACCGCTGGCCACCGAGCTGCGTGCTCGGCTGGCCGAGAGCGTGCAGGTGGTAGCCACGCCGGGCCAGGCCGAGGTCGTGCTGCAGTCGCTGGTTGATCGCCGCGAGCGCAGCGTGGTGGCCTCCACCGCTGCCGGCCAGGTGCGTGAACTGCAGCTGCGGCTGCGCTTCGAGTTCAGCCTGCTGTCGCCGGGTGGCCGCCAGCTGATCGCGCCCAGCGAGCTGATGCTGACCCGCGACATGAGCTACAGCGAGACCGCCGCACTGGGCAAGGCGCAGGAAGAAGCCGAGCTGTACGCGGCGATGCAGGCCGACGTGGTGCAGCAGGTATTGCGCCGGCTGGCCCGAGCCGAGCCGACGCCGCCGCACGCACCGGCGGCCGGCACCACGCCCGCAGCCAAGCCGTCCACCCGACCCTGACCGGAGGCCGCTGCATGCAACTGCGCGCCGAACAACTGCACGCCCAACTGGGCCGCGGCCTGCAGCCGATCTACACCATCCATGGTGACGAGCCGCTGCTGGCGCAGGAAGCCGGTGATGCGGTGCGAGCGGCCGCGCGGGCTGCGGGTTATGTCGAGCGCAAGGTGTTTAGCGTCAGCGGCGCGCACTTCGACTGGTCGGCCCTGCTCGGCGCGGCCCAGGCGATGAGCCTGTTTGCCGAGCGCCAGCTGATCGAGATCCGCATTCCCGGCGGCAAGCCCGGCAAGGACGGCAGCGACGCGCTGCAGCGCTATTGCGAGCACTTGTCTGACGACGTGTTGACCATCGTGCACCTGCCGCGGCTCGACCGCCAGCAGCAGCAATCGGCCTGGTTTGTCGCGCTTGACCGCGCGGGTATCAGCATCGCGGTGCAGCCGGTCGAGCGCGGGCTGCTGCCGGCCTGGCTCGCGCAGCGCCTGGCGGCCCAGGGCCAGCGCGTGACCGGGGGTGAGATCGGCCAGCAGACGCTGGCGTTTTTTGCCGACCGGGTGGAGGGCAACCTGCTGGCCGCGCACCAAGAGCTGCAAAAGCTCGCGCTGCTGTACCCGGCGGGTGAGCTGGCTTTTGAGCAGGTCGAGGCTGCGGTGCTCAATGTCGCCCGCTACGACGTTTTCAAGTTGGGTGAGGCCGTGCTGGCGGGCCAGACCGCGCGCGTGCTGCGCATGCTCGACGGCCTGCAGGCCGAGGGCGAGGCGGCCGTGCTGGTGCACTGGAGCCTGGCCGAGGACATCCGCGCCCTCAAGCGCGTGAAGGACGCACTGGCCCAGGGCAAGCCGCTGCCGATGGCCTTCAACGAGAGCCGGGTCTGGGGCACCAAGCAGCGGCTCTATGAGCGTGTGCTGCCGCAGCTGGCCGAGCACCAGTTGGGCCATTTGGTTGAATCGGCCAGCATCTGCGACGGCGTGATCAAGGGCTTGAAGCATCCCTTGTGGCCGCTGGACCCCTGGCAGGCGCTGCGCCGGCTGGCGCTGTTGATGGTTCAGGCAGTAGCCAGCCAGCCTGCCGCTCGCGGCAAAGCGCCGCTGCTGCGCACCGGGCCGCGGCTGGCGTTGGAAGCGGGCTGATCTACCGACCGGCAGCGGGCGCTGCCAGCCAGCCTGCGTTCAACCTAGATTCCGCAGTTGGACACGCCCGAGTGGGCTGCGATGCGGTGCGCCAGCAAGGCGCGACGACGCTGCGGGCTCATGCCCGCGAGCAGGAGCAACGCCGCTGGCGTGCCGTAGCGCAGCTCAATCGGATGTGTAGCGCTCTCACCCAAACGGTGAACGTGGTCGTGAGTACAAAATCGAGCGTTCATGCGGTGTGGCAAGCGGTTTCAAGCGGTCAACTGCGGAATCTAGGTTCAAGCGCGTGAAACGCTTGCGCTGAAGTCGACCTCCCGGTGGCAGCTGCTTGTCAGTACCCCGCGCCGCGCTGCACCAGGTGGCTTGGCGTGCCGCCGCTGGCCAAGGCCTCGATGTTGCGCGCCGCCACCGCCGCCGCGCTGCGCACATCGGTCTGCGCCGCCACGTGCGGCAGCAGTTGCACTCGCGGATGCTGCCAGTACGCGTGATCGGCGGACAGCGGTTCAAGCTCGAAGACATCGAGCACGGCCTCGCCGATCTGGCCGCTGTGCAGCGCGGCCAGCAGGTCGGCGTCGACCACATGGGCGCCACGCGCCAGGTTGACCAAAGCCGCACCGCGCGGCAGCGCAGCCAGCACGCGGGCATCGATCAGGCCGCGGGTATCCGGCGTCAGCGGCAGCAGGTTGATCAGCACCTTGGCCTGGGCCAGCGCCGGCCACAAAGCGTCGGCACCGCTGTGCACCCGCACGCCGGGCAGCGGCGTGCTGTCACTGGCAGCCGTGCCGCGCCGCCAGGCCGCCACCGCAAAGCCGTTCTCGCGCAAACGGCCGGCCACTGCGCGCCCCATCTGGCCCAGGCCCAGCAGCAGCACCGGCAGCTCATCGGCGCGTTGTTGCGGCCACTGCAGCCACTGGCCGGCCCGCTGCTGGCGGGCGTAGGTAAAAAAGCCTCGCTGCAAGGCCAGGGTGGCCCACAGCGCAGTCTCGGCCATGGCCTGGTTCATCGCCGGATCAACCATGCGGGCAATCGGCACGCCCGCCGGCAGCGTGGCATCGCCCAGCAGCCGGTCGACACCGGCCCACAGGCTCTGGATCAGCCGCAACGCCGGCAGGCCAGCCAGGCTGCCCGGTAACGGATTGGCGACGATGGCGGCCGCGATCTGGTCATCGGGCAGTTCACCGCGCGCCAGGCAGAGCCGGTGGCCGGGCAAGGCCTCGGCCAGCGCGGCGGCCCACTCAGTGCGCTCGTCGTCGTTGAAGTCACCGGCCAGCAGCAGGTTCATGCCTTGCCCTGACCGCGCCTGGCGTCGGACGGCAAGCGCTCGATCAGGCCTTGCAGCGCGGCCACGATCGTGGCCTGGCGCACCGCCGCGCGATCGCCGTCAAAGCGCCGCAAGCAGGCCTCAACCTGCTCGACGCCCGCCCCATCGCGCCAGGCCCAGGCCAGCCAGACCGTGCCCACCGGCTTGTCGGCACTGCCGCCGCCCGGGCCGGCAACGCCGGTGACGGCCAGCGTGCACTGCGCTGATGAGCGCTGTAGCGCGCCCGCCGCCATAGCCTTTGCCACCGCTTCGCTGACCGCGCCATCGGCCGCTATCAGCGCCGCCGGCACGCCCAGCAGCTCGGTCTTGGCCTGATTGCTGTAGCTGACGAAGCCGCGCTCGAACCAGTCACTGGAGCCAGCCAGCTCGGTGCAGGCGCCGGCGATCAGGCCGCCGGTGCAGCTCTCGGCGGTGGCCAGCATGGCGCCGCGCGCGCGCAAATCGTCGGCCAGCCTGGCTACCCGTGAGACCACCTGCGATGCCGCCTGAGACGCCTTGCTCACCATGGCAGCCAACGCCACAACGCTATTACCAGCAACGTGCACAGCGCCGCCACCAGATCGTCAAACAAGATGCCAAAACCCTGGCGCCAGCCGATCGCCTGGCCCGGCCGCAACTTGAACAGGCGGTCAGCCCAACCCACCGGGCCGGGTTTGGCGGCATCGAAAAAGCGGAACAGCCCAAAAGCCACGGCCTGGCCCAGCAGGCCCACGGGCATCACCAGCCAGAGCACGATCCAGATCGCCACCACTTCGTCCCAAACGATGGCGCCGGGGTCAGCCACGCCCAGGTGCTGGGCGGTGCGCGTGCAGGCCCACCAGCCCAGGCCCAGCGCGGCCAGGATCACCCAGCCCCATTGGCTGTCGCTGAGAAACGGGTTGGCAATGACAAAGACGGCCCAGCCCCAGAGCGTGCCCACTGTGCCCGGCGCCAGCGGCGACAGGCCACTGCCAAAGCCCAGCGCCAGCCAGCGCGCGGGGTGGCGCAGCATGAAGCCGGCGCTGGCGCGGCGCGGCGCGGACGGGCTGGCGTTGGCGTTGGCGTTGGCGTCGGCGTCGGCGTTGGCGTCGGCGTTCACCTCGCTCATGCCGCAGCAGCCTCGCTGAAATGGTCGAAGCCCTGCAACGCCAGCGTCAGCTCAGCGCCTTTGGCGTCACGCAGCCGCAGGCCGGGCGCGGCCTCGATGCGGCCGATGCGGCTGACCGCCACACCGGCGGCCACCGCCGCGGCCAGCACCGCCGCCTCGGCGTCGGCCGGCGCGCTGAACAGCAGCTCGTAATCATCGCCGCCGGCCAACGCGCACTGCAGCTGCTGCGGCCGCGGCCGTCGCGCCAATATCGGGCTGATCGGCAGGCGGTCGATCTCGATCTCGGCGCCCACGCCCGAGCGCCTCAGCACATGGCCGAGGTCGCCTATCAGGCCATCGCTGAGGTCGATCGCCGCGCTGGCCAGGCCGCGCAGGGCCAGGCCTAGCGCCACTCTGGGTTGCGGCAGCTCCATGGCCCGCCGCACCGCTTCAAAGTCTTCGGCAGGCAGGCTGAGATGACCGCGAAAAATCTCCAACGCCAGCCGGGCATCGCCGAGGCCGCCGCCCGCAGGGTGGCTGACCCACAGCGCATCGCCGGCGCGTGCGCCGTCGCGCCGCAGCGCCTGCCCCGGCGGCACCTCGCCCATCACGGTGATGCACAGGTTCAGCGGCCCGGCGGTGGTATCGCCGCCCACCAGCTCGATGCCGTGCTGATCGGCCAGCGCAAACAGGCCTTGGGCCAGGCCGGCCACAAAGGCTTCGTCGATGCGCGGCAGCGCCAGCGCCAGCGTGAAGGCCAGCGGCCGCGCGCCGCAGGCGGCGAGGTCGCTCAGGTTGACGGCCAGCGCCTTGTGGCCAAGCCGATCGGGCGGCACCGTGGCCAGAAAATGCCGGCCCTCGACCAGCATGTCGGACGACACCGCCCACTGCATGCCCGCGGCCGGCTGCAGCAGCGCGCAGTCATCGCCTACACCCAGCACCGCGCCGGGTGTGGGGCGGCTGAAATACTTCGCGATGAGGTCAAATTCACCCAGGGCCATGGGATCGCATTGTCACGCAGGGCCGCGCCCGACCAGCGCCCAACCAGCGCCCGATCAGCCGCCGGCCTCGCGCAGCAGGTTGGCCAGTTCTACCGCCGAGCGCACGTTCATCTTGTCGAACAAGCGGGCGCGGTGCACTTCCACCGTGCGCACGCTGATGTCAAGCTCATCGGCGATCAGCTTGTTGGCCAGGCCGGCAATGACCCGCGTCATCACCTCGCGCTCGCGCTCGGTCAGTTCGGCCAGCGCTTGGTGCCGCGCCCGCCCGGCCTGGCGCCGCGTGATCGCCACGCTGCTGGCTGCAAGCGCCTGCTGCACACGGTCGACCAGGGCGTTGTCGGAGAACGGCTTCTCAACAAAATCAAAAGCGCCGCGCTTGACTGCCGCCACGGCGGTGGGCACATCACCATGGCCAGTGAGAAAAATCACCGGCATCAACTCGATCAGGCCGCGCTCGACCAGCCGATCAAACAGCACCAGGCCGCTGGTGCCCGGCATGCGCACGTCGAGCAGCAGGCAGACCGGCGCGTCGGGCCAGTCAACCGCCAGATCGCGTGTGGCCAGAAAGTCCTCGAAGGCCTCGGCATGACCATAGCCCTCGGACAGCAATCGGCGCGAGCGCAGCAGCCAAGCCAGCGCTTCGCGCACCACCGTCTCGTCATCGACGAGGTAGACCACCGGCAGTCCTTGAGGTCGCATTGCAGCTTGGGCCAATTGGGTGGCCACAGTATCAGGCAAGCCAGCGCCGGCCCTGTTGCGGGTTGACCTGGGGCGGGTTCACGAGCGCTCGCCGCTGGCCAAGCGTGGCACGGCGGCCGGCAGCGGCAGCGGCAGCGTGAAACGGAACTCGGTGCCGCCGGGTCGGTCGGCGCTTGGCGCCAGGGTCTCGAAATCCATCGCGCCACCATGCTGCTCAACCACCGTGCGGCACAGCGACAAGCCCAGGCCCATGCCCTCGGGCTTGGTGGTGAAAAACGGCGTGAACAAGCGCTGCGCGACGTCGGGCGGGATGCCGGGGCCGCTGTCGATGACGCTGAACATCAGCCAGCGTTCGGGTGCAGCGGGCGCGCGTGAGACGCGCAGCGTCAGCCGCCGCTCGGCCAGCGGCGTATCACCGTCCATCGCCTGGATGCCGTTGCGTGCCAGGTTCAGCAGCACTTGCTCGACCATGGTGCGGTCTACCCGCACGCGCGGCACCGGTTGCAGCATCTCGACCTCCACCCGCACGCCCACCTTGCGCGCCTGCAATCGCACCAGCGGCAGCACCGATTCGATCAGCACGTCGGCCGCCGTCAGCTCATGCGCCTGATGGCGGCGGCGCACAAAGTCATGCACGCTCTTGATGACCCGGCCGGCCCGCTCGGCCTGCTCGGTGATGCGCTCCAGTGCATGGCGCAGCGAGGGCAGCAACTCAGGGTCGGGCGCGGCCGCGTCCGCATCCGCATCCGCATCCAACAGGTTGAGCGATCCGGTGCCATAGCTGGCGATCGCCGATAAGGGCTGGTTCAGCTCGTGGCTGAGTAACGAGGCCATCTCGCCCACACTGGCCAGCCTGGCCGTGGCCTGCAGCCGCTCCTGCTGCTGGCGCAGCAGCTCTTCGGCCTGGCGCTGCGCTGACAGGTCGAGCACCGCGCTCATCCAGCCGGTCTGCTTGCCGGTGCCGGTGACCAGCGGCGCCTCGTAGATCATCACCGGGATGCGCTCACCGTTCTTGCGCATGAACACCGTCTCGTAGCCCTGGTGCGGCAGGTCGCCTTCGGCGCTGGCGGCCAGCCGCTCGGCCTGGCGCTGACGGTACTCGCCCACCAGTTCGGGCGGCCAATAGGGCGGCGGATCGGCCTGCTGCAGCGCCTCGGCGCTGAAGCCGACCATCTTGCAAAAAGCCGGGTTGACGTAAACGATGCGGCCTTCGCGGTCGCGCGCGCGCAAGCCGGTGAGCAACGAGTCCTCCATGGCGCGGCGAAAGGCCAGCGCTTCGGCCAGCGCGGCCTCGGCCTCGGCGCGGCGCCGGCCATCGCGCACCAGCAGCACCACCACCGCGGTCAAGGCCAGCGACAGCCCCAGCACCAGTGCGGTGGCCAGGTTGGGGATCAGGCTGGGCCCGCGGTCCACCGCATCCACCCGCAGCCGCAAGGGCGTGCCCGGCAGCTCGACCATGCGCTCGGCCACAAACACGCCGGCGCCACGCGCCGCGCCGCTGCGTGCCAGCCGGGTGCCATCCCCCTCGACAAAAGACAGCTCGTTGCGGCGACCGATATCGCCGCCGGCAACCTCGTCAAGCAGACCATGCAGCAGCACCGTGGCAATGGTGTAGCCCGACAGCTGGCCAGCCTCCTGCGTCGGCACGCAGACATCAACCGTCTCGACGCCACGGCCATCGGGCTGCGGCACAAACTGGCTGCGCGAAAACACCGGCGACATCAGCCGCCGCGCACCGCCGCAGGCCAGTTCGGCCTCGGCCTCCATCTCGGCGCGCGGCATGCGCGCAAACAACGGCTCTTGGAACGGCGTATCCACCGACTCGAGCACCCGCAGCCGCAGATCACGCCGCTCCAGCCGCGCAATCTCGCGCTGGCTGCGCAGCAGCGCATCGGCGCGCCGGCTCCAGGCCCGTGCGTCGTCGGGCTGGGGCTGCAGCGCCTGCAGGTTCTGCAACACGCGCTGGCTGCGCTGGCGCAGTTCACTCTGCAGCGTGGCGGCCAGGTCCTCGGTGCGCTCGAGCACACGCGCATGCTCGTAACGCACCGTCAGCACCACCAGCATCGACAGGGCCACGCCCAGCAGCACCATCAGCGCGGCCCACAACAGCGGGCGAGGGCGGGGGGTCGGCGAGGCGGAACGCATGCTGTCCTGGCAAACGGGCGGGCCGGGCATCGGCCGCGCTGTGGGGTGAGTGGCGGTGGCAGTCTAGGAGCCTGTCGGGCTTGGGGAGCGTCGGCTGCGAATCGACCGCAGCGGTCCACTTCTCACCGTCTTTTTGCCCCATAGCTGGGCTATGGGGCTGCAAATCCGGCAAGAACTGTCCTCGCTGGGGCCGATTCTCGCTTTTCGACGCCCCAATCCCGACAGGCTCCTAGCCTGCCTCATCACACACGACGGAGTTTCGAGCATGACATTGAACCGCAGACATCTGGCGCTAGCGGGCGCCTTGACCTTGACCCTGCTGGCCGGCTGCGCCACGACCCCCACGCCGGCCACCCTCACCGAGACCATCGCCCGCACACCTGAGCTGTCGACGCTGAGCAAGCTGATCGCCGATGCCGGCTTGGCCGACACGCTGCGCGGCGCCGGGCCGTTCACGGTCTTTGCGCCCAGCGACGCCGCCTTCAGGGCCGTTCCGGCCAAGACGCTGGCCGAGTTGGCCGCCGACAAGCAACTGCTCAAGTCGGTTCTGACTTTCCACGTCCTGCCAGGCAAGGTGATGGCGACCGACGTGAAGAACGGCAACGTCAAGACCGTGCAGGGCGCCAATGTCGCGGTGGCCAAGTCCGGCACCTTCGTGACGGTGGAAGACGCTGTCGTTCAGCCGGCAGACCTGGCCGCCACCAACGGCGTCATCCACGTCATCGACAAGGTGCTGATGCCGCCCAAGCGCTGATCGGACGCCGGATCGGCGCGGCCTCATCAGAAAACGCCGGGCCGCTGCCAAGTGTCCTCATCCGTCTCGGGGGTCTGATGCGCAGCGGCAGGTCTGCGGCGCCTTCAGCCGGCTGCCGCCGCGGCGGCCATGGCTTCGGCGCAGCGGCGGCCCAGGGCAGCGTCGCTGGCTTCGACCATCACGCGCAGCACGGGCTCGGTACCCGAGGCGCGGATCAGCACCCGGCCGGCTTCGCCGAGTTCACGTTCGGCGTGGTGGCGTGCATCCGCGAGTTTGGGGTTGGTCTTCCAGTCGCTGCCGTCACGCAGACGGACATTGATCATGGTCTGCGGGTAGAGGGTCACGCCGTCCAGCAGCGCGCACAGCGTGCCGTTGCTGCGCCGCACGGCCTGCAGCACCTGCAGCGCGCTGACAATGCCGTCGCCCGTGGTGTGCCGGTCCAGCGCCAGCAGGTGCCCGGAGCTCTCGCCACCCAACATCCAGCCGCGCGCGCTCAGTTCTTCAAGCACGTAACGGTCGCCCACCTGGGCCCGGACCAAGCGCACGCCGCGCCGCGCCAGGGCCTGTTCGATAGCGATATTCGTCATCAGGGTTCCGACCACACCGGGCACAGGACGCTGCTGGGCGAGACGGTCCATGGCCATCACGTACAGAAGCTCGTCGCCGTTGTACAGGCGCCCGCGGGCATCGACCAGCTGCAGACGGTCGGCATCGCCATCCAGCGCAATGCCGTAGTCGGCGCCATGCTCGGCCACGGCGGCCACCAGCGCGGCGGGCGCGGTGGCACCAAAGCCGTCGTTGATGTTGAAGCCGTCCGGGGCGCAGCCGATGGTCACCACCGCGGCGCCCAGTTCGTGGATTACATCGGGCGCCACGTGGTAAGCAGCGCCATGCGCTGCGTCCACCACGATCTTCAGCCCGCGCAGGCTCATATCCTTGTCGATCGTGGCCTTGCAGAACTCGATGTATCGGCCGCGCGCGTCTTCGAGCCGGCGCGCCTTGCCCAAGGTCGGTGAATCCACCCACTGCGGCGGTTCGTCCAACGCAGCTTCGACCGCCAACTCCCAATCGTCGGGCAGCTTCTCGCCCTTGGCCGAGAAGAACTTGATGCCGTTGTCGGGGTAAGGGTTATGCGAGGCGCTGATCACCACGCCCAGGTCCAGCCGCAGTGCGCGTGTCAGATAGGCCACACCGGGCGTGGGCAGCGGGCCGGTCAGCAAGGTGTCGACCCCGGCTGACGCCAGGCCGGCCTCTAGCGCGCTTTCAATCATGTAGCCCGAGATGCGGGTGTCCTTGCCGATCAGCACCGTGGGCCGCTCGATCGTGCGCCTGAGCACCCGGCCTACCGCATGGCCCAGCCGCAGCATGAAATCGGGCGTGATCGGCGCTTGGCCCACGGTGCCGCGGATGCCGTCGGTGCCAAAAAATCTTCTGCTCATTGTTGTTGTCCCTGTGGGTTGAATTCGAAACTCGGGCTGGTCACGCTGGTATCAGGCCGCTATCAGTCAGGTATCAGGCCGGTATCAGGCCGGTATCAGGCCGGCGGCCCGCCATACCTTGAGCGCATCCACCGTGCCCGCCACGTCGTGCACCCGCACGATGCTGGCGCCACGCTGCACGCCGGCCAGCGCGGCAGCCACGCTAACCACCAGCCGCTCGGCTAGCGGCCTGCCAACAAGCAGGCCCAGTGTGGATTTTCTGCTCCAGCCCATCAGCAGTGGTTGACCCAGCGCCAACAACTCGGCCTGACGTTGCAACAAGGCCCAGTTTTGCTCGGCTGTCTTGCCAAAGCCGATGCCCGGGTCTAGCGTGATGCGTGACGCGGCCACGCCGGCCGCCCGCAGGTCGGCCAGGCGCTGGCCCAGCCAGGCTGCTACAGCCTGAACGGCATCGCCGTCAGCCATCGGAGACTGCTGCATGGCACCGGGCTCGCCGTGCATGTGCATCAGGCACACGCCGCAGGCCGGGTGCGCCGCCACCACCGCCAGGGCGCCCGGCTGCCGCAGTGCGCGCACGTCATTGACGATGTCCACGCCCAGGTCAAGCGCGGCACGCATCAGCTCGGACCGGCTGGTATCCACCGACACCGGCACGCCCAACGTCACCGCGTGGCGGAGCACCGGAAGCACGCGGGCCAACTCGTCTTCGAGGTCCGGCCGGCGCGCGCCGGGCCGGGTGGACTCGCCGCCGATGTCCAGCAGGTCGGCACCCTCGTGCAGCAATCGCTCGCAATGCGCCATCGCTGCGCCGGCCTCGTTGTACTGGCCGCCGTCGGAGAACGAATCGGGCGTGACGTTGACGATGCCCATCACCTGCGGCCGCTGCAGGTCGATGTTGAAACGGCTGGTCTGCCAGAACATGGTGGTTGGGGGAAATCAATGGCAATGGGGCCCGAAGGCCCCATTTGCGTTATCGCTGAAAAGGCAGCTTCAGGCCGCCGCCGCTGGCGCGCCGTCAGTAGTTACCGGCCCGCTGCCGCTGGCCGGGCCCGAATCGCCGCCCGGGCGCGCGGTGGGCGTCCAGTCCTTGGGCGGGCGCGGCGGCTTGCCTTTCATGATGTCGTCGATCTGCTCGGCATCGATGGTCTCCCACTCCAGCAAGGCCTTGGCCATGGCGTGCATCTTGTCCTGGTTGCCCTCGATGTGTTTGCGGGCAATCGTGTACTGCTCATCGATGATGCGGCGGATCACCGCATCCACCTTGCGCATGGTCTCCTCGGACATCGTGGTGGTCTTGGTCACCGAGCGACCGAGAAACACTTCACCCTCGTTCTCGGCGTAGACCATCGGGCCCAGCTCATCGCTCATGCCGTAGCGCGTGACCATGTCGCGGGCGATCTGGGTGGCGCGCTCGAAGTCGTTGGAAGCGCCGGTGGTCATCTGGTGCATGAACACCTCTTCGGCGATGCGCCCGCCAAACAGCACCGCGATGGTCGAGAGCATGCGCTCCTTGTCCAGGCTGTAGCGGTCGCCCTCGGGCAACTGCATGGTCACGCCCAGCGCGCGGCCCCGCGGAATCACGGTGACCTTGTGTACCGGGTCGGTCTTGGGCATCAGCCGCGCCACCAGCGCATGGCCGGCCTCGTGGTAGGCGGTATTGCGGCGCTCTTCCTCGGGCATGACCATCGATTTGCGCTCGGGGCCCATCATGATCTTGTCCTTGGCCTTCTCGAAGTCGACCATCTCCACCACCCGGCCGCTGCGCCGCGCCGCGAACAGCGCCGCCTCGTTGACCAGGTTGGCCAGATCGGCGCCCGAGAAGCCGGGCGTGCCGCGGGCCAGGATGTCGGCGCGGATGTCCTGGCCGATCGGCACCTTGCGCATGTGCACGTTGAGGATCTGCTCGCGGCCACGTACATCGGGCAGCGTGACATAGACCTGGCGATCAAAACGGCCCGGGCGCAGCAGCGCGGGGTCAAGGATGTCGGGCCGGTTGGTGGCCGCCATCACGATCACGCCGACGTTGGTTTCGAAGCCGTCCATTTCAACCAGCATCTGGTTGAGCGTTTGCTCGCGCTCATCATTGCCGCCGCCCAGGCCGGCACCGCGGTGGCGGCCGACGGCGTCAATCTCGTCGATGAAGATGATGCAGGGCGCGCTCTTCTTGGCCTGTTCGAACATATCGCGCACCCGTGCCGCGCCAACGCCGACAAACATCTCGACGAAGTCGGAACCCGAGATCGCGAAGAACGGCACCTTGGCTTCGCCGGCAATGGCCTTGGCCAACAGCGTCTTGCCGGTGCCCGGAGGACCGACCAGCAGCACGCCACGCGGAATGCGCCCGCCCAGCTTCTGAAACTTCTGCGGGTCCTTCAGGAAGTCGACCAGTTCCTTGACTTCTTCTTTGGCTTCGTCGCAACCCGCGACGTCGGCAAAGGTGGTGGTGTTGTTGGCCTCGTCAAGCAAACGGGCCTTGCTCTTGCCAAAGCTGAAGGCGCCGCCCTTGCCGCCACCCTGCATCTGGCGCATGAAGTAGACCCAAACGCCGATCAGCAGCAGCATCGGGCCCCAGCTGACCAGCAGGCTCATCAGCAGCGAGGGCTCTTCACGCGGCTTGACATCAAACTTGATGCCGAAATTGCGCAAATCGCCGACCAGGCCGCGATCAAGGTAGGTGGCTTGCGTGCGGATGCGCTTGTCATCGTTGGTCAGCGCGATGATTTCGGTGCCGCCCTGGCCCTCTTGCAGCACCACGGACTTGATGCGCTTGGCCGCGACTTCATCGAGGAACTCCGAGTACCCGATCACCGCACCTGACGACACCCCGCGGTCGAACTGCTTGAACACGGTGAACAGCACGAGTGCTATCACCAGCCAAACAGCGACCTTCGAGAAC
>JBBQJN010000061.1:0-15538 GCA_038325945.1 Burkholderiales bacterium
TGCCGGCGCTGCAGGCGACCCCGGGCGCACTGTCCAGATCGACGCCGAACGCGCGCCCGGCAGCCCGTTGTGCCGCGCGGTGCTGGTCGACATGACCGAGCGGCTGCAGGCCGAGGCATCCCTGCGTTTGCTCGAGGCTCAGTTGCGCGAATCTCAGAAGATGGAGGCGATCGGCACACTGGCCGGCGGCATCGCCCACGACTTCAACAACATCCTGGGCGGCATCCTCGGCAACCTCGATCTGGCCCGCCAGGACGTTGGCGCCGGGCATCCCGCGCTGCAGCCCCTCGAGCAAATCCACAAGGCGAGCCTTCGGGCGCGCACTCTGGTGCAGCAGATCCTGGCCTTCAGCCACAGGCAATCTGAACCGACCGGGCGGCAGGCCTTGCGAGCGCCGGTGACTGAAACACTGGCCTTTCTGCGCACCACCTTGCCAGCCGCTGTGCGCTTGCAGGTGGTTCTCGCCGACGCGCCGCTGTTCGTGTTGGTCGATGCCACGCAACTGCAGCAAGTCGTGATGAACCTGTGCACCAACGCCTGGCAAGCGCTGAAAGATGGGGTCGGGTGCATCTCGGTCGTGCTCGACTCAACCCTCATTGGCGATGGTGTGACGCCGCGTGCAGGTCATTTGCCGCCGGGGCGTTACGCTCACTTGCAAGTCCGCGACGACGGCACCGGCATGGACGCGGCGGTTCAGACGCATGTCTTCGAGCCATTCTTCACGACGAAGCCGGTAGGGCGAGGCACCGGGCTCGGGCTGGCCGTGGTGCACGGGATCGTGGCAAGGCACGGTGGCGCCATCACCCTGGACAGCTCACCGGGCTGCGGCAGCACCTTCGACGTCTACCTTCCGTTGCTGGATGCGCCGGTGGACACTGCGGCCGTTGATCCGGTTGCGCCACACCTGTCGGTGGCTGGCCAGGGCCAGCATGTGCTCTACGTTGACGACGATGAAGTGATGCTGGTGATGGTGCAGCACCTGTTGCAGCGACTGGGCTATCGCGTCAGCGGCATTGCCGATCCGCAGCAAGCCCTGACCGCGATTCGCGAGCAGCCTCGCGCGTTTGACCTGGTCGTGACCGACTTCAACATGCCCGGCATGTCGGGTTTGCAGCTGGCCGCTGCCTTGGCTGGCCTGCGCGCGGATCTACCCATCATCCTGAGCTCGGGCTACGTCACCGAGGACATGCGCACACAAGCCATGCGCCTTGGCGTGCGCAGCGTGTTGCACAAGGAGAATACCCTCGACGAGCTTGGCAAATTGGTAAGGCGGGCGCTGATGAGCAGTTGACCCGACATCAACAGGTTGGCCAGCCCCGCTGACATGAAACATTGGTTCGGGCACGGGCCAGCCATGACCCTGACCAGTCAAGAACTGCCCCATGATCGACCGATCCTGAAAGCTGAAAGCCCCCATGACGAACCTGAAAACACTGCAAGCAGCCCAGCAACTGCTGCGGGTCAAGGCGGAAGAACGACTCAAGGGCGGAAATCCGCCGCCCTCGCGGGGGGCACCCACAGGATTGCAGTCGCTGGCCTTGTTGCACAGCCTGGCCAGCTCGCCCGCAAGTGCCGGCGATGCGCTCAAGCTGCTGCATGAGCTTCAGGTGCATCAGGTTGAACTCGACCTGCAGCATGAGCAAGCCGAGGAGGATCAGCAACAACTCGTTGAGGCGTTGCAAAGCTACACCAGGCTGTTCGACGCGGCGCCGTTCGGCTACCTGGCGCTCGATGCTGACGGCAAGGTGATCGCAGCCAACCGCATTGCCGCCGGGTGGCTGGGGGTCGAGAGTGAGCAATCGGCTGGCCGCTCGCTCGCGAACTTGGTCCATGCTGAAGACCGCTTGGGCGTCCACGAACTGCTGCGATCCTTGCGCAATGGCAGCGGCAGGCAGAAGTGCTTGTTGCGATCAAAGATCCAAGGCGATGCCGTGCAGGCAGTGGCAACTGTGGCAAGCGTGGAAGTCGTAGGCAGCGCGGCAACCGGCGCGCCCGTGTTGCTCGCCTTCATGCCCGCCGACTGAAGGGCGCCGGGCTGCTTCTGGCCTTGGTTCAGACCCGGCTCGACACCCGCCTGCCCATGAGTAGCCCATGAGTACCCTATTGCCTTCCGCCAACAACGGGAAAGCAGCGATGGCGGTGCGCATTGTCGGCATCGGGGCCTCTGCGGGCGGTCTGGCCGCTCTGGAGCAGCTCTTTACCCACGTCCCAGTCAAGTCGGGGCTCGCCTACGTGGTGGTGCAGCACCTGGATCCGACAGCAACGCCGCTGCTGGTCGAGCTTCTGCAGCGGGTGACCGGTATGGCGGTGCGTGAGGCAGGCGAGCAGATGCGCGTTGAGCCCGACTGCGTGTACGTCATTCCGCCAAACACCGAACTCAGCGTGACACGCGGCGTGCTGCAGTTGAATCAGCCGGCCGAGCCGCGTGGCTTGCGTCTTCCCGTCAACGTGCTGTTTTCTTCGCTGGCCCGCGACCAGGGGCCATCTGCCATCGGTGTCGTGCTGTCGGGCATGGGATCGGACGGTACGCTGGGCCTGCAGGCCATCAAGGCAGCCGGTGGGCTGACCGTTGCGCAGGAGCCCTCTTCAGCCCAGTTCGACTCGATGCCGAACAGCGCCATCGCTGCGGACTGCGGTGACATCGTCGCCACGCCTGCCGACATGCCTTCGCGCATCCTGGCCTTCGCTGTGCGCGCTCCGAGTGCAACATTGCCTGGCGGTGCGCAGGTGGTCGAAGGGGCTGGCGAGCACGCAGACTCGATGCCGCCCGATTCGCCTGCGGAGGCGCCGGCCGAGGCGCTGAAGCGGATCTTTACCCTCATGCTGCAGCGCACGAGGCACGACTTTTCGCTTTACAAGTCGAGCACGCTGTACCGCCGCATCGAGCGCCGCATGGCCATCCATGGCCAGCCCACGATCGCTGACTACGCACGCTTCCTTGGCAAGAACCCGCACGAGATTGATCTCTTGTTCAAGGAATTGTTGATCGGGGTCACCAGTTTCTTTCGCGACCCTGCCGTGTGGCAGCACCTGCTCGACACAGCGTTACCCGCAGTCCTGGCCCGGCGCGGAGCACAGACCCGTTTCCGTGCCTGGGTTGCCGGCTGCTCCACCGGCGAAGAGGCCTACACCCTGGCCATGGTGTTTGCCGAAGTGGTGCAGCGCCAGCCCGAGCACAGCGAATGCACGTTGCAGATATTTGCTTCTGACCTGAGCCCCGACGCCATCGCCACGGCCCGCGCCGGCCGCTATCCGGCCGCCATCAGTGCACAGCTGTCGCCCGAGAGGTTGGCTCGCTTCTTCACGCGGCAGGTCGACGGTCTGTGCATCAGCAAGCCCATTCGTGACAGGGTGCTGTTTGCCCAGCATGACGTGGTGCTGGACCCGCCCTTCACCAAGCTGGACATCCTGTGCTGCCGCAATCTGCTGATTTACTTTGATGCGGCATTGCAGCGCCGCCTGTTGCCCCTGTTTCATTACAGCCTGCGCCCGAGCGGCGTGTTGATGCTGGGCAGTTCAGAAACCGTCGGAACCTTCAGCCGGCTGTTCGAACCGATCGACTCCAGGCTGCGGCTGTACCTGCGCCTGCACCCCGTTGCAGCCAGCGGCCCCGACTTCCTGGTGAAGTCACCCCCGCCACCTTTCAAATTGACCAAGGAACCCGCTGTGTCCCCCTCCGCAAGCCAGGCCCCGCGTGTGGCAACGGCCGAAACCCTGCAGTCCGAGGCCGACCACATACTGCTTCAGGTGCACGCGCCGCCTGCGGTGGTGGTCAACAGCGCAGGAGACGTGGTCTACATCAGCGGTCGCACGGGCAAGTACCTGGAGCCTGCGGCCGGCAAGGCGAATCTGAACTTTCACGCCATGGTGCGCGACAGCCTGCGCGAACCGATTGCCGCCGCTCTGAAGCAGGCGCTGGTACTTGACGAGCCGCAACGCCTGCGCGGCCTTCAGATCCACCGCCAGGAAGAACCCGCAAGCAGCAAGCATCCGATGGTCGAGGTCACGGTTCAGGCTTTGCACGAGCCCGCAACACTGAAGGGCATGGTGATGATCGTGTTCCGTGATGTGGCGCCAAAACCAGCTCGCCGCCGTCGCGCTGCGGGTGAGGCAGACGCCGCGCACAGCGCGGAGTTGCAGCAGTATCGCGAGGAGAATCAGACCCTGCGCGAGCAGAACCGTGCGTCCAGGGAAGAACTGCAATCGGCCAACGAGGAGCTGCAATCCACCAACGAGGAACTGCAATCCACCAACGAAGAGTTGCAGTCTGCCAACGAGGAGTTGACAACCTCGAAAGAAGAGATGCAGTCGATGAATGAAGAACTGCAGACGGTAAACGCCGAGATGCAGACCAAGCTCGACGACTTGGCGCTGGCCCAAAGCGACCTGAAAAATCTGCTCAACAGCACCGACATCGCGATGCTGTTTCTCGACCAGGGCCTGAATGTGCGTCGCTACACCGAGCGCGCCGCCAAGATCATCAACCTGCGCGACAGTGACATCGGCCGGCCGCTCAGCGACCTGACCACCAGCCTGGAATACCCTGCGCTGCAGCACGACGCCCATGAAACACTGCGCACGCTGGTGTTCTCAGAAAAGCAGGTCCTGACCAGCGATGGGCGCTGGTTCTCGGTGCGGATCATGCCGTATCGCCGGCTGGACAACGTTATCGACGGCGCGGTCATCACGTTCGTGGACATCACCACCACCAAACAACTTGAATCCACTCTGCGGCACGCCGCGGATACTTGATCAGGTGTCTCAAAATCTTGTCGCTGGCCGCCAGCGCGCTCGCCGTGTCAAACGCTGCGAGCGAATCGCGCTGCTATCTCGACCAGCGTCGCAGAAATCTTGTCCGGCGGCAGTACAAAATCGACATAGCTTGACGACTGCGCACTGACAGGCATGCTATCGACCTCTGCCGATTCATCCTGCGCAAAAGTGACGCCACCTTTTTCCTTGATGTGCTTACACCCTGCGGTGCCGTCCCCGTCGTAACCCGAGAAGATGACCCCGAATGCCCGGTCGCCGAAGGCTTGCGCAATCGAAGCAAAGAACAGGTCGACTTGCGCGTTGCGCTTGCGCCGAGGCGAAGTGACCTTGAACTTGTCTTTCTCGATCTCCAGATCGGCGTTGGCTGGGATCACATAAACATGGTTCGCGCTGATCGGCATGGCAGCCGACGCGACCAGCGTTGGCATCTTCGTATGGCGCGCCAGAATTTTAGCCAACTGGCTGTAAGCGTCTGGATTGAGATGCGAAATGATCACGAGTGCCATGCCGGTGTCGGCAGGCAAATGATCCAACAGCGCCTTGTAGGCATTCAGGGCGCCCGCCGAACCGCCAATACCGACAACGCAGGTTGGGGTTGAATTTTTCATGGCTCGGGGGAAGGCATTGTCGGTTTCCTGAAATATTCTGTTATTTTCGACTCGTGCTGGTGCCTTTTCCAACCCTCTTTTTCTGATTCGATCCCGCCGTGGCGTGGACATCCATCGGCACGAGCAGCAGCCCGTTATCGCTCATGATCAGTTTATGCACATCACTGGAGTGGCCCATGCCGCGCGACTTGACGATGTAGAGGCCGCGAATGCGACGTTGACCCTCGTTTTCTTCCAATTCCCTGACGACGATCCACGTGTCGATCAGGGACGAGACGCCAATTTCTCCGCTCGTGTCATTTTGCGCTGTCGAAGAGACCAGACTGGTGAAGAAGCCAGTGATGGACTTGGATTTTAGGGCGTCGATCATGCGTGTGAGCATGGACTGAATTTCAAGCCGGTTACCCTGCCCCAACAGACTTGTCAGCGGATCGATCACAACGGCTCTTGGCTGGAATTCGGCCAGCAGCTTGTACAAGTCAAGCAAGTGCTTCTCCAGACCAAAAAACGATGGTCGGGTGGATACGATTTTCAGCAGCCCCTGCTTTACCAGTGGCCCGAGCTCGAGTCCGATGGAACTCAGGTTCTGGATGAGTTGGCCCGGTGACTCTTCATACGAAATGAACAGGCAGCGCTCCCCGCGCCTGCATGTCTCAACAGCGAAGGCGGCTGCAAGACTGGTCTTGCCAGTCCCTGCGGTGCCCGATGCGAGAACGGTGCTGCCTCTGGTGTAGCCACCGCCCTCGAACAACTGGTCCAGTGATGCGATGCCTGTCGCTACCCGGTCGGCCGTGCCCGGTTGGTCCAGGCCGGCAGAAGTGATGGGGATGACCGAAAGTCCACCGCTGTCGATGACGAACGGATACTCGTTGACGCCGTGCCTGGAGCCGCGATATTTGATGACACGAATTCGCCGTGTTGCAATCTGGTCCCGGACGCGGTTATCCACCAGGATGATGCAGTCGGAAATGTATTCCTCCAAACCATGGTGAGTGAACGCGCCTTCTTTCACTTCGCCGGTGATCACCGCTGTGACTTTCTTGTCCTTGAGCCAACGAAAGAGCCGCTTGATTTCGAGGCGCAGGATGCCCGCGTCACTGACGCCGGCAAACAATGATTCGATGGAATCCAGCACAACGCGCTTCGCCTTGATGGAATCGATGGCATGTTCAAGTCGAACAAAGATGCCTTCGAGGTTGAATTCCCCTGCTTCCTGGATTTCTTTTCGGTCGAGCACAACACAGTCGATAACAATTTTCTTCTCAGCGACCAGCGCTTGCAAGTTCATCTTTAGCGAAGCAACGTCTTTGTACAACTCTTCTTTTGTCTCTTCAAATGACATGAACACGCCGGGTTCGTTGTGCTCGCTCACGCCGTTGATCAAAAAATCAACGCCGAGCAGCGTCTTGCCGGTACCGGTGCCGCCGCTCAACAAGGTGATTCTGTTTCGCGGAAGTCCGCCTTCCGTGATTTCGTCAAAGCCCTTGATGCCGGTCAGGCACTTTTGCAAGTCTTCCTCGGGCGCGGGGTCATTCTTGCGGGGCTTGCTCATGGCTGGAAGTCCTGGGTCAGTTGAAGCCATCGGCCCCCTCGATTCAATGGCGCGAAGGGCAGTGTCGGCAGAAATTGGCGCAGGCTGCCGTCACGATAAGTCGAAGTGGGGAAAGTCGGTTTCGCGGTTGGACTGGACGACGTGTACGCCAGGATGGGCACCCGATGGCGTGCGAGCGCATGCTCAGCGCGCCGGATCTGTCTTGCCGCAGCTCGTTCGTCGAGAACTGGCATCTGAAGATCCATCAAGATGAGGTCCAGTGGCAACTCGCTGGCAAGCGCAGCAGCCTGCGCGCCGTCCGCCGCCAACAGCGGGGTGATCCGCAAAGTCGAAAGCATCGCGGATGTGATCATCAGATTCACCGGGTTGTCGTCAACAACCAGGACTCGGAAGCTGGCAAGGTGTGCGTTTGCATCCATGGGCGCCTGGATTGGGTTCCAATCCGTTCGGAGGCGGCCTCGTCGGCAGTTGCGTCGGCTGGGCTCAAACCCGCCGCAAGGCCACGTCGAGTTGGTCAACCAGTTCGGCCCAGTCGGCATCGTCGGCTGTCATCTCTTGCAGCATGCGCGCGTTTGCCGCCTGCCAGAACGGCGCATCGTGCAGGCGGATGCTGCCATCCAGTGGCGCGTGCAGTGCGATGAACGCCCTTATTGCAGGCCCGTCCGAAGGCAGGCCCAGTTGCGCGAACAGGTCGGAGAAGTGATGAATCGTCGGTTCCACGCGCAGCACTCCCGGTGTTGATGCCGCACGGTAAGCGCCAGGCGCCGACAGGGTCTGTGCGTTGGCGCACAGACTTCGGCCGCAGCTACGGGCAAGTTCGAGGTGCCTGGGTGCCTGGGTGCCGGGGTACTGCGTTGACTCGCCAGCGACACCCTGAAATCAAGGAGAACCTCATTTTCAGGCCAGAAACCCTGCCTTTCGGCGAGCGTTCGGTTGCCAATGTCGCTGGATTGTTGGCTGCGCTGATGTCGATCAACAACCCCGCGCTGCACAACACGCCGGGCAGGGGGTTCGCGGCATTGGCCGGGTTCGGTGCTACCTTCGGACTCGGTGCGCCATTGCTCAGTCCCGAGCACGCACGTCTGATTGCACGGGTTCGCCGCGGGCTGAACAGTGGCCACCGGGCGGCCGTGGCGCATCTTTTGGACACCGTACAGAGGACAACGCGCAGATGGATGCCGCCGTGTCGCTTCTGACCGGCGTTAGCCTCAAGGTCATGCGCATTTTCTGTTTCTGATGGCTGGCTGGCTCGGCCGCATCTCAACCACACTCTTCCGGAAGGACTCCACCATGCCCATGAATCCCCACCCCACCTCCTTCGGCGTGTTCAAGCCCGTGGGCCACGTGCTGATGTCCTTTGCGACCGCCGCCGATTCCGACGCTGCCGTGAGCGCATTGCGAGACGCCGGCTTCGGCGAGTCGGATGTCTCGCGCTACACCTCCAGCGAGATGCGCTACCAGGCTGAAACGGACATCGGCAATGCCGGCGGGATGGCGTCGCTGGGGCAGGATCTGAACCTCGTCAAGGCCCACCTGGCGCTGGCCTTGCAGGGCCAGAGCTTCGTTGTCGTCAGCGCCGCCAGCACCGAACAGGTGCATAGCGTTGCTGAGGTGGCCAGGCGCACGCGCGCCACCCGGGCACAACACTACGGCATGCTGGTGATCGAGGAACTGATTCCCCCGGGAACCAGCACCCACCAGACCGCCGAATCACCGGACCGCGGCCTGGATCTCCAAAAGCGCACGCGCGACGAGCAAGAGCGCACGCGCGACGACGTACACGGCCCCGAAGCCGACGCGTGAAACCCGAACCGGGCGCCTTCGAGCCCGCGCGGCATCGCGCTCCGCGCAATGTCGGCGACCGCTGGGCTTACGCCATCACACGGGCGCTGCGGTTCTTCGCCGACCTGGTGTTTGCGCAGCGTTACGGCCACCGCGCGGTGGTGCTGGAGACCGTCGCCGCCGTGCCGGGGATGGTCGGCGCCACGCTGACGCACTTGCGATGCCTGCGCCGCAGCGAAACCGACAACGGCTGGATCCGCCGCCTGATGGACGAAGCGGAGAACGAACGCATGCACCTGATGACCTTTATCCAGATTGCGCAACCCAGCGGCGCGGAACGCGCGCTGGTCCCCCACTCCCAGATGTTTCGTTCATCGACATTGGCGGCGTCGAAGCCGTCATCTGGAGTTATCAGAACTGTGGAGCCCAGCAACTGGCCAGCCACCGGCTGCGGTACCGATCACGAGACGCTGCCCGTTAACGGCGGCTCAGAGGGGTCAAGCTCCAATTTCTCCGCTCCGGGGACGAACCTCACTGCCGTTCTGCGGCGGCCATCGGCAGCTTGCTGCAGGTGGCGCGGTAGCCATCGTCAGGCATGAAACGCGACCAGTCTGCCGCCGACAGGTTGCTACGTAGCCGGGTGCAGGCCTGCGCCACCTGGTCGGCCGGGCGCAAGGGCCAGCGGCGCAGCACGCCGCGCTCGTCCAGAGCTGCCACATGCCGCCCCGAGCGGCTAAACGCGAGGGCCAGCGGCTTGGCCGGTAGCTCCATGCGCGCGATCTCCTCCTTCGCGGCGAGATCCCAGATCCGCAAGGTGTCGTCGACGCCATTGGTGGCGAGCAGTCGGCCATCGGCGCTGAATGTGCACAGCGGGCTGTGCCCGGCCTCGTCGACGACCGCGATGTCGCGCCCGCTGCGCGTAGCGCGCACCCGCAGCGCCGCGCCCGAGCTATTGATTGCCGCAGCCTCGCCGTCGGCCGATAGCGCGCACACCTGGGCCGCCAGGCCGCTGGTCTTCTGGCCGATGGGCTGGCTGGCAGGATGCGCCATCGCATCGACCTTCCAGCGGCGCAGGCTCTGACTGGCACCGACGCGAAATTTGCCGTCGAAATTCACTGCCACCAGGGCTCGGCCCTCATCGCCGATGGCGAGCAGGTTGTCGACTGCCGAGGCCGCCTTGTCGGCGCGCGCCAGGATCCGGCCCGCTTCAACGTCCAGCGCCGTTAGCGTGCCGTCGGCGCCCAGTGAAGCGGCGTGCCGGCCGTTGTAGCTCAAGGCCACTGCCGCGGCCGGCGTCGAGCCGACGGCTTCGTAAAGCAGCCGGTAGCTCGACGTGTCGAACACACGAAGCGGACCGGGCGAGCCGAGGGCCAGGCGCCCACCGTCAGCGCTGAAGGCAAAGGACTCGGTGGCGCGTCCGATGTCGTCCATGGACACAGGTCGGGTCGACCCCCAGGTCCAGCGCCGGGCGAACCAGCGCGCGGCGCTGCCTTTGCCACGGCGGTGCAAGGTTGTGACTGCTGCTTCGTCGGGGCTGAAGGCGAAAGCCTCGGCGTCAGCGCCTACGTCGATGCCGTCGGCCGCACTGCCATGCACCGGCAGGCGCCAAAGATCGATGCCGCCACCATTGGCGAGCGCTAGACGCGCGCTGTCGGCGCTCCAAGCAAAGGGCGCATCGGGTGTGGTGCTGTGCAGGCGCGCAAGCTCAGCGCCGGTCTCGGCGTCGACGATTCGTGTCAAAGCGTAGCCGTGCTCTCGCTCCAACCACAGACGACCATTCGGACTGAAACTCAACACGTCCTTGCGCTCCCACTCGCGTTCGATCCGCCCGTCCAGACCGCGCAGCGCCATGCGCTCCGGCTCGGTCTGCCGGGTGACGACACGCCGGCCATCGTCAAGGAACTGAATCCAGTGGGGGCTCGGTGCATCGAAGCGCGAGGCAGCCTCGCCGCGGCCGGCCAGCAAGGCTTCGACGGACCAGAGGGTGAAACCCTTGCCGGTGTTGCCTGCGAACCAGCGGCCATCACGGCTGAATGTGGGAGAGGTCATGTTGGGCAAGGTCACCACGGGCTGGTTCTGCAGCGCGGGGTACAGGCGGGTTTCACCGCCACTTTTCCCCAGGCTCAGCGCGGTAGCCAGCAGGCCAGCGGGGCCGACTGCGACGTCGCTGATGGCAGGCAGCCCGCCCCAGCGCGACACGGTTTCGAGGTTGCGGGCATTGCGCAGTTCGATGGTGCTTTCGCCTGGGCTGCTACCTGTGCCGGTTGAGAAGGCGACCCACTGGCCGGTGGCTTCCAGGTGAACTGACCACCACCCTTGCTCGTAACGTGCTTCGGTCGAAGCGATGGGCCCGCCGCCGCGCAAGTTCCAGCGCAGCGATTGCGCCGGCTCGCGCCCCACCGCGAGCAGTTCGTCTTCAGAGCTGAACTGCAGCAGGTCGCGGTCAAAGAAGCTTCGATCTGCCGTCAAACGCGCGATCGGCTCGGCCGAGGCCGCGAGCGCCCGGCGTAGCGCCAGGTCGGCGTCGAGCGAACGCTCTCCGATCTCATCGAGTCGGCGCACCGCCTCTGCAGCAAGCTGCAGACTGCGCTCCAGCGGCGGCGTTGCGGCGTGCTCAGGCGGCAGTAGATCGCGTGTGCGCTCGGCTGCTGCGGCGAGCCGCCGCGCTACGGCAATGGCTTCCTGCCGGTCGGCCTGTCGGCGCTCGAATACCGACAGTGTGCCCAGCACCGCCACCGCCACCACCGCAACTGCCAAGCCGGCCAGTAGCTGGAAGCGCCGCCGCGTGGCGTGGCGCCGGCTTTCGATGATGTAGCGGGTTTGCGTGGCGGTGGGCTGGGGTTGCTGATCCGGCCCTTGAGCCAGCCAAAGCTCGGCGGCGCCGAGGTCGGCGCCGCGCAACAGCAGGCTGGCATCGAGCGCACGCGCTTCCCACTCGCGCGAACGCACGATGAGCCGCGTATGGGCCTGAACCCAGTCGAGGTCGGTGTCGATGGCCTGCAGCAGCAGAGCCACGCCGGTGTCGAACGAGTCGCTGTCACGCAGGAAAACCCAGTTCAGCCGCGCCAGCATGGCCGGTATTGTGCTGCTGTCGGCATCGCGCACCACCACCGGGAGCAAGCGCTTATGCTGCGCCAGCGCATGCTCAAGCTCACGGGCACAGACGGGCGATTGCAGCGAGTCTGGGCTGAGCACGAAGACGAAGGCCTCGGCGCCGTCAATCGCTGCTTCTATCTCGCGCAGCCAATCGGCGCTGGGCGGGATGCCTTCCCAGTCGACCCATGTCTCGCGCTGGCGCTCGACCAGGGCCTCGTGCAGCCGGCGCACTGCCGTCGCGTCCTTGCGCGAATATGAAACGAAAATCGCCATTCATCTGCCCGGTACGGGAGTGCACCGCCCGCCTGAGCGGCGCGCACCCATTCTGCGGCAATTGGGCAAGCCCCATCGCTGGCTGAAGGTTATTTCAGGTCGAGCCGAGCAGCTTCACCTTGATCGCCGGGCCGTCCCAGCCCTTGACGCGCAGATGCGCTTCCAGCGCCGGCAGCATTTGGCGCAGCTTGGCCGCTACTGCGCTGTTGGTCGCCAGCAGGCTCCAGCTCAATTCATCGATCGGCCCGGCCTTGACACAGGGCCGCATCGACGGCGGCAGTAGCGGCGTGACCGCCGCCAGCCGCTGCTGTGAATCCTGCATGCGGCGTGCCAGTTGCGCCAGCGGTTCGCTGTTGGCCAGCGCTTGGCTGATGCCCACGGTATGGCTGGGCAGCGGCGCGCGGGCAGGGCGGTCGGGCGGTCGGGACATGGGCAGGTCGGTGATGGGCCGGGGGGCGAGCCCAGCGCGGCGTGCTGGGGCTCGAATGATAGACTTGCCGGTTCCTTGGGTTAGCAGCCTGCGGTGGCTCGACTTGCGGCGGCTGCGGCCTGCCCGCGCCAGCGCCCCCTCGGCCGCCACCCCAGCCTTGAGCCGGCATGCCGGCTTCACGCCCACTCCAGAGGCCTTGCACTCGCTTTGTACTCAGCGCTGAGCGCCCTGCGCCAGTCAGCAGACGACGATCCAGGCCCACAGCCCCCGACACCGCATGTTGCCCAAGCTTCTTACCTCGATTTTCGGCAGCCGCAACGAACGCCTGCTCAAGCAATACCGCCGCGAGGTCGTGAAGATCAACGCGATGGAGCCGCAGTACGAGCAGCTCGACAATACCGCGCTGCGCGCCAAGACCGACGAGTTTCGCCAACGTGTGGCCCAGGGCGCGACGCTCGATGAGCTGCTGCCCGAGGCTTTTGCGGTGGTGCGCGAGGCCGGCAAGCGCTCGCTGAAGATGCGCCATTTCGATGTGCAGCTGATCGGCGGCATGACGCTGCACAACGGCAAGATCGCCGAGATGCGCACCGGCGAGGGCAAGACGCTGATGGCCACGCTGCCGGTCTACCTCAATGCCTTGTCGGGCAAGGGTGTGCACGTCATCACCGTCAATGACTACCTGGCACGGCGTGACGCCGAGTGGATGGGTCAGCTCTACGGCTTCCTGGGCTTGAGCGTTGGCGTCAACGTGCCCGGGCTGACGCGCGAAGAGAAGCAGGCGGCCTTCCAGGCCGACGTTACCTACGGCACCAACAACGAGTTCGGCTTCGACTACCTGCGCGACAACATGGTCTATGAGCTGCGCGATCGGGTGGCGCGTGGCCTGAACTTCGCCATCGTCGACGAGGTCGATTCGATCCTGATCGACGAGGCCCGCACGCCGCTGATCATCAGCGGTCAGGCCGAAGACCACACCGAAATGTATGTGCGCATCAATGCCGTCATCCCGGCGTTGAAGAAGCAGATCGGCGAGGCCGACCCGCGCACCGGCGAGGGCGTGATCGAGGCCGGCGACTTCACCGTCGACGAAAAAAGTCATCAGGTCTTCCTCACCGAAGACGGCCACGAGAACGCCGAGCAATTGCTGACCCAGGCCGGCCTGCTGGCCGAGGGCGCCAGCCTGTACGACGCCGCCAACATCTCGTTGATGCACCATGTCTATGCGGCGCTGCGGGCCAACCACCTGTATTTCCGCGACCAGCACTACGTGTCGCAGAACGGCGAAATCATCATCGTCGACGAGTTCACTGGGCGGCTGATGACCGGCCGCCGCTGGAGCGACGGCCTGCACCAGGCGGTGGAGGCCAAGGAAGGCGTGCAGATCCAGAGCGAGAACCAGACGCTGGCCTCGATCACCTTCCAGAACTACTTCCGCATGTACGGCAAGCTCGCTGGCATGACCGGCACCGCCGATACCGAGGCCTACGAGTTTCAGGAGATCTACGGCCTGGAGACCGTGGTGATCCCGCCGAACCGGCCGACCATCCGCAAGGACGAGCTCGACCTGATCTACAAGACCGGCCGCGAGAAGTTCAACGCCGTGATCGAAGACATCCGCGACTGCCAGCAGCGCGGCCAGCCCACGCTGGTGGGCACCACCTCGATCGAGAACTCCGAGCTGATCTCGGGCCTGCTGACCGCTGCCAAGCTGCAGCACGCCGTGCTCAACGCCAAGCAGCATGCCAAAGAGGCCGAAATCGTGGCCCAGGCCGGCCGCCCCGGCGTGATCACCATTGCCACCAACATGGCCGGCCGCGGCACCGACATCGTGCTGGGTGGCAACGTCGAGAAGCAGGTACAGATCCTGGAGGCCGACGGCTCGATTGCGGCCGACGAGAAGACGCGCCGCGTCCAGCAGCTCAAGGACGAGTGGCAGGGCCTGCATGACCAGGTCAAGACCGCTGGCGGGCTGCGCATCATCGCCACCGAGCGCCACGAGAGCCGCCGCATCGACAACCAGCTGCGTGGCCGCGCCGGTCGCCAGGGCGACCCCGGCGCCAGCAGGTTCTATCTGTCGCTGGAAGATCCGCTGATGCGCATCTTTGCCGGTGACCGCGTGCGCGCGATCATGGACCGGCTGAAGATGCCTGAGGGCGAGGCCATCGAGGCCGGCATTGTCAGCCGCAGCATCGAAGGCGCACAGCGCAAGGTGGAGGCGCGCAACTTTGATGTGCGCAAGCAGCTGCTGGAGTACGACGACGTCAGCAACGACCAGCGCAAGGTGATCTACCAGCAGCGCAACGAGATCCTCGAGTCCGACTCGGTGCTCACCCAGATCACCAACCTGCGCAAGAGCGCGCTGAGTGACGTGGTGCGCACCTGGGTGCCGGCCGAGAGCGTTGAAGAGCAGTGGGACCTGCCGACGCTGGAGAAGACCCTGGCCGACGAGTGGCAGATCGTCGTGGCGCTGATCGCCGAGGTGGAGAAGAGCGAGACCATCACCGACGAGGACATCGTCAACCAGGTGGTGGCCGCTGCCGATGCCCTTTTCGAGGCCAAGCTGGCGGTGGTCGGCCTGGAGCAGTTCAACCCCTTCATGCGCATGGTGCTGCTGCAGGCTATCGATAGCCATTGGCGCGAGCACCTGGCCGCGCTGGACTACCTGCGCCAGGGCATCCATTTGCGCGGCTACGCCCAGAAGAACCCAAAGCAAGAATACAAGCGCGAGGCTTTTGAGTTGTTCAGCCAGTTGCTCGACCTGGTGAAGCTGGAGGTGACGCGATTGCTGCTGACGGTGCGCATCCAGAGCCAGGAGCAGGTGGCCGAGGCGGCCGAGGCGATCGAAGAACAGGGCTCACGCCTGGGTAATGTCACCTACACCCACCCCGACGGGGATGGCGGCGTCAGCCGCACCGCCGACGCGGGCGACAACGCAGCTGCGGCGGGCCTGCCGCGTGTCGGCCGCAACGACCCCTGCCCCTGCGGCAGTGGCAAGAAGTACAAGAGCTGCCACGGCAAGCTGGC
>JBBQJN010000062.1:0-15487 GCA_038325945.1 Burkholderiales bacterium
ACGCAACAGCCCCAGATGAGCAGCCATTGAAAGCTCATGGTTGGACAGTGCAGCAAGGCTGCAACCCAGGCGAGGCGGCGCTGCGCATCATTCGTTGAGTGGTTCATTCGACCAGCAGGCCAGCCGATCAGCCGATCAGCCCGGCGGCAAACCGGTCACCCGGCGCATGGCGCCGGGCGGTTTCATTCCCACTCGATGGTGGCTGGTGGCTTGCTGCTGATGTCGTAGGTGACGCGGTTGATGCCACGCACCTCGTTGATGATGCGACTCGACGCACGCTTGAGCAGCGCATAAGGCAGCTCGGCCCAATCGGCGGTCATGAAATCACTGGTCTGTACCGCGCGCAGCGCCACCACGTAGTCGTAGGTGCGGCCGTCGCCCATCACGCCCACGCTCTTGACCGGCAAGAACACCGCAAAGGCCTGGCTGGTCAGCTCGTACCAGGTCTTGCCGGTGTGGGGGTCGACCTCGCGGCGTAGCTCTTCGATGAAGATATGGTCGGCGCGCTGCAGCAGCGCGGCAAACTCGGGCTTGACCTCGCCCAGGATGCGCACGCCCAGCCCTGGGCCGGGGAACGGGTGGCGGTAGACCATGTCGTGCGGCAGGCCCAGCGCCACGCCCAGCGCACGCACCTCGTCCTTGAACAGCTCACGCAGCGGCTCCAGCAGCTTCAGGCCCAGCGTCTCGGGCAGGCCGCCCACGTTGTGGTGGCTCTTGATGGTGGCCTTCCTGGTCTTGGTGCCGCCGCTTTCCACCACATCGGGGTAGATCGTGCCCTGGGCCAGCCACTTGGCGCCCCGGTTGCCCTGGCCCTTCAACTTGGCGGCCTCGGCCTGAAAGACCTCAACAAACTCGCGGCCGATGATCTTGCGCTTTTGCTCGGGGTCGATGATGCCTTTCAAGTGGCCCATGAACTGCTCGGCCGCCTCGACATGCACCACCTTGGCATGCAGCCGTCCGGCAAACATCTCCATCACCATGCGGCCTTCGTTCAGGCGCAGCAGGCCGTGATCAACAAAGACGCAGGTCAGCTGGTCGCCGATGGCGCGGTGGATCAAGGCCGCAGCCACGCTGGAATCAACGCCGCCCGACAGGCCGAGGATCACCTCCTCGTCGCCCACCTGCTCACGGATGCGGGCCACCGCCTCGTCCACGTAGTCACCCATCACCCAGTCGCCGGCACAGCCTGCGATGTCGCGTACAAAGCGCGTCAGCATCGCCGCGCCCTGCAGCGTGTGCGTCACCTCGGGGTGGAACTGCAGCGCGTAGTAGCCACGCGCCTCGTCGGCCATGCCGGCCACCGGGCAGCTGGGCGTGCTGGCCATCAGCTTGAAGCCCGGCGGCAGCGCCGTGACCTTGTCGCCATGGCTCATCCAGACCTTGAGCATGCCGTGGCCGTCGACGGTATTGAAATCCTGGATACCGTCGAGCAATCGCGTGTGGCCATGCGCACGCACCTCGGCATAGCCAAACTCGCGGTGGTCGCTCCATGCCACTTTGCCGCCCAATTGCACTGCCATCGTCTGCATGCCGTAGCAGATGCCCAGCACCGGCACGCCGAGCTGCCACACCGCCTCGGGCGCACGCAGCTGGTGGTCTTCGTAGGTGCTGTCATGGCTGCCCGACAGGATGATGGCCTTGGGCGCGAAGTCGCGGATCAACTGCTCGCCCACGTCATGCGGATGGATCTCGCAAAAGACCTGGGCTTCACGCACGCGGCGTGCGATCAGCTGGGTGACTTGCGAGCCGAAATCGAGGATCAGGATCTTGTCATGCATGGACGGTTGCTCCGGCTGCCTGCGCAAGCCGCGCTGGCGCGATGAATGCTCACCGGGTCGCCGCGGCTTGCGGCTGGCCCTGGCGGCGAAAGTGTAAGAAGGCGATCACTGCGCCTGCACACTGCAGCAGCGCGCAAAAGAAGAACGGCAGGCCAATCCACAGGTCGCCCTGGGGCCGGTGCGAAACTGCCACCAGCAGCGGCGCGGCGATGGCCGGCGCCAGCACCGCCATCATGCTGTTGAGTGAAGCCACCGAGCCCATGGTGCGGCCCTGCTCATGCGACTGCGCGGCGTTGGACACCAGGCTCTGGATCGCCGCCTGGGCGCCGCCGCCCAGCAGCGTGCCGACGATGATCACCGGGTACATCATCCAGCCTTCGCTGGCCAGGCCGTAGCCCAGGTAGGTCAACGCCGAGGCCACCAGGCCGAAGCGGGCCAGGGTCTCGGGCCGCCAGCGCTTGAGCAAATGCTTGAGCAAAAAGCCCTGCACAAATACCGACACCGCGCCCACCGCAAACAGCGACCAGCCGTTGTCCGCCGGCCCCCAGCCAAACTTGAAGGTGGTGTAGAGCACCCAGCTGCTGTGCAGCGTGAACTGCGCCAGCGCGGTCAGTCCGATCACCGCCACCAGTGGGCCCACACCCTGCAGCCCGGCCAGCCCCTTGAGCGAGGCCACCGGGTTGGCGCGCCGCCACTCAAACGGGCGCCGCCGCTCGGCCGGCAGCGATTCGGGCAACACAAAGAAGCCGTACAGCCAGTTCATCACCGCCAGCGCTCCGGCCGCAAAGAACGGCAAATGGATGTCGATGGCGCCGAGCAGCCCGCCCATCACCGGGCCGAGGATGAAGCCCAGGCCAAACATCGCACCGAGCAGGCCAAACCGGCGCGCGCGATCTTCGGGCGGCGTGATGTCCGCCACATAAGCATTGGCCACCGCCGCATTGGCCTGCATCGCGCCGCTGACCAGGCGCACCGCGATCAGCATCCACAGCGCGGTGGCCAGCCCGGTGACGATGAAGCTCAGCGCCAGGCCGGCAAAGCCGATCAGCAGCACCGGGCGACGGCCGTAGCGGTCGGACAGGCCGCCCAGCACGGGTGCGCCAAAGAAGTTGGCGACGCCAAAGGACAGCGACACCACGCCGAACCAGAAGGCCTGCTCGGCGGCTGAACTGGTGAAGCTGCCCACCACCAGCGGCAGCACCGGGATGATGAGGCCGATCGCCATCATGTCGATCAGCACGGTGATCAGGATGAAGGGCATGGCCGCAGCGCGGCCCTGCGGCGCGGCACCTGGCAGGGGTTGATCGACCATCAGCCCGCCCGAGGCCCCGGCGCACAGGTGCCGGCAGCCTTACTCCATGCGGTAATTCGGCGCCTCTTTGGTGATCTGCACATCATGCACATGGCTCTCGCGCATGCCGGCCGAGGAAATCTCGACGAACTCCGCACGCTGGTGCATGTCGGCGATGCTGGTGCAGCCGCAGTAGTGCATCGATGCGCGCAGGCCGCCGGCCATCTGGTAGATCACCGCCACCACCGAGCCCTTGTAGGGCACCTGGCCTTCGATGCCCTCGGGCACCAGCTTGGTGGTATTGGCGCTGTTGCCACCGCTTTCCTGGAAGTAGCGGTCGGCCGAGCCCTGCTGCATGGCGCCGATCGAGCCCATGCCGCGGTAGCTCTTGTAGGTGCGGCCCTGGTACAGGATGGTTTCGCCGGGGGCCTCTTCGGTGCCGGCAAAGGCGCCGCCCATCATCACCGTGTTGGCACCGGCGGCGATGGCCTTGGCCAGATCGCCTGAGAAGCGCACACCGCCATCGGCGATCAGCGGCACGCCGCTGCCGGCCAGCGCCTTGGCCACCTGCTCGATGGCGTAGATCTGCGGCACACCGACGCCGGTGACGATGCGCGTGGTGCAGATCGATCCTGGGCCGATGCCCACCTTGACCGCGTCGGCGCCGGCCTCAACCAGCGCCCGCGCCGCCGCGCCGGTGGCGATGTTGCCGCCGATGACGTCAACCTGAGGAAAGTTGCGCTTGACCCAGCGCACGCGCTCGATCACGCCGGCCGAATGGCCATGCGCGGTATCGACCACCAGCACATCGACGCCGGCCTTGACCAGCAGTTCAATCCGCTCCTCGGTGCCCTCGCCCACGCCCACTGCCGCGCCCACACGCAGCTTGCCCTGCGGGTCGCGCGCGGCGGCCGGGAAGTTGGTCTGCTTGGTGATGTCTTTGACGGTCATCAGGCCGCGCAGCTCAAAGGCGTCGTTGACCACCAACACGCGCTCGAGCTTGTGCTTGTGCATCAGCGCCTTGCCATCGGTGATGGTGGCGCCTTCGTTGACGACGACCAGCTTGTCGCGCGGTGTCATGATCTCGCGCACGGTGGCGTCAAGCCGGGTCTCGAAGCGCAGGTCGCGCCCGGTGATGATGCCGACGACGCGGCCGTCCTCGATCACCGGAAAGCCCGAGATGCCATGCTGGCGTGACAGCGCGATGACATCGCGCACCGGCACGTTGGGCGAGACGGTGATCGGGTCACGCAGTACGCCCGACTCATAACGCTTGACACGTGCCACCTCGGCCGCCTGCTGCTTGGGCGTGAGGTTCTTGTGCACGATGCCGATGCCGCCCTCCTGAGCCAGCGCGATGGCCAGGCGCGACTCGGTCACGGTGTCCATGGCGGCAGACACCAGCGGCAGGTTAAGTTCGATGTTGCGCGACAGCTGGGTCGCAAGCGAGGTGTCGCGGGGCAACACCTGGGAGAAGGCGGGGACCAACAACACATCGTCGAAGGTCAATGCTTTGCCTAGAAGGCGCATGGGAAGGCTCCGCTCGCAAAAAACGATTATACGGACTCGGGTCGAACCCGCCGGTCACTGCCCCTGCAGCGAGGCTGGCGCAGCCCGCCGTCGCGACCCGGCCATGAGCTCGGCCGCTGGCTACACTGGCGCTTGTCCCGGCTTCACTCCACCGCGCCATGCCGATGCTGCTGCAACGCCTTCCTGCCCTCGCCGTCGGCCTGGCGCTGCTGCTTGTCGCAGCCCATGCGCCGGCGCTGGCGCAATACAAGTGGAAAGACAGCCGCGGCCAGACCCATGTCAGCGACCAACCGCCGCCGCGAGACATCCCCGACAAGGCTGTGCTGCAGCGTCCGGCGCCCAGGCCCGCGGCCGCTGTAGTGCCGCCTGCGGCGCCACCCGCCGCCGCTCCGAGCGAGCGCATGGCGGCGGGCGAGCGCCAGGATCCTGAACTGGAGCAGCGCCGCAGCCGCGCCGAGGCCGAGGCCAAGGCCCGTGCCCTGGCCGACGAGCAACGTGCTAGCGCGCAACGCGCCGAAAACTGCCGCCGCGCCAGCCAGCATCTGGCCACCTTGTCGGCCGGCACCCGGCTGGTGCGCAGTAACGAGCAAGGCGAGCGTGTGGTGCTGGACGACGCCCTGCGCGCCAGCGAGATGGCGCAGGCGCGCAACGTGATGGCCAGCGACTGCCGCTGAGCAGCCTCTACCCTCTACCCTCTACCCTCTTCCCGCAGCGGCGGGCGCCGCTTCAGGTCCGACGCGGCTTGCGCAAGCCGTCGCGCCGGTAGCGTTGGCGCCGTGCTTCCTTGGGGTCAACCTGCAGCGGGCGCAGCAGTTCCAGCCGATCCTCGTCGCGCAGCACGGTCTCAGGCGGGCAGTCGCGGCCCCACAGGCCCAGCGTCAGCATGTCCAGTTCGGCCGCGCCCATTTGCTCGCCCAGGCCACTGGCGCGCAAGGCCATCGCTGCGGTGCTGCCGGCGGGCAGGCTTAGCGCGACGCGCTGCACCTGATGCGGCGCGGCGGCATACACCACCTCAACTTTGATCTGCGCCGCGCCTTCAGCGTTCGCCATAGACCTGGCGCGCACGCTGTACAAAAGAATCGACAAAGGTATTGGCAATGCGGTCAAACACCGGACTGAGCACCGATTCCAGCGCGCGGCTGGAGAAGGCGTAACGCAGGTCAAACTCAACCCGGCAGGCAACGCTGCCGGCCGCGCCGATGGGCAGAAACTGCCAGGTGCCATCGAGTTCTGAAAACGGCCCGTCGACCAGCGTTATCACCACCGAGCGGTCGGTCTGGTGGCGGTTGCGCGTGGTGAAGGCATGGTGCAGGCCGGCGTAACGCAGGTGCAGCCGGGCGGTCATGCCCTGGTCGTCATGGGCCGTCACCTCGGCCTTTTCACACCAAGGCAGAAAACCGGGGTAGGACGCCACTGCGGTGACCAGCTCGTACATCTCACGGGCCGAGTACCACAGCAGCACGGACTTTTTCACGTGCTTCATACAATGCAGTGAATTCTAGAGGCCGCCTGCGCCCCCTGCAGACAGCCCGATCCCTGGCCCACCATGTCCACGCTGACCATCACCCGCAAGGAAGCCGCCAAGGCGGCCAAACCCTCGGGGCCCATCGCCGAGAACCGCCGCGCACGCTTCGACTACCACATCGAAGAGCGGCACGAGGCCGGCATGGTGCTGGCCGGCTGGGAGATCAAGGCCATCCGCGCCGGCCAGGTGCAGCTGACCGATGGTTATGTGCTCATCCGCGACGGCGAATTGTTCTTGATCGGCTGCCGCATCAACGCGCTGAACTCGGCCTCGACCCATGTCAACCCCGAGGCCGACCGCACCAAAAAGCTGCTGATGCACAAGTCCGAGATCCGCCGGCTGGTGGGCAAGGTCGAGCAACGCGGCTTCACGCTGGTGCCGCTCAACCTGCATTACAAGGGCGGCCTGGTTAAGGCGGAGATCGGCCTGGCCAAGGGCAAGGCCGAGCACGACAAGCGCCATGCGACCAAGGATCGGGAGTGGGAACGGGAGCACGGCCGGCTGATGCGGCACAACATCTCGTCGAAGTCCTGAAGGTCTGAAAACGCGTCAGCGCCAGTTCGGCTTGCGCTTGTCGATGAAGGCCTGCACACCTTCGAGCGCGCTGTCATCCATCATGTTGCAGGCCATGGTCTGGCCAGCATCGGCATAGGCAGCCGCGATGCCCACTTCCAACTGGCGGTAGAACAAGGCCTTGCCCATCGCCAGCGCGAGCCGCGGCTTGCCGACAATGGCCGCCACCAGTGCCTCGACGGCTTGCGCCACCTCGCCAGCGGGTGCCACGCGGTTGATCAGGCCACGCGCGCAGGCTTCGTCGGCGCTGATGAAGGCACCGGTGACCAGCATCTCGAAAGCCTGCTTGCGGCCCAGGTTGCGCGACAAGGCCACGCTGGGCGTGGCGCAGAACAGCCCCAGGTTGACGCCGCTGACGGCAAAACGCGCGTCAGACGCTGCCACCGCCAGATCGCACATGGCCACCAACTGGCAACCAGCAGCGGTGGCGATGCCCTCGACCTGGGCGATCACCGGCATCGGCAACTGCTGCAGGCTCAGCATCATGCGGCCACATTGGGCAAACAGCGTCTCGTAGTAGGCTTGCGACGGCGCGGCCCGCATCTCCTTGAGATCATGGCCGGCGCAGAAGGCCTTGCCGCTGGCCTTGATCACCAGCAGGCGCGCGCTGTCGTCCTGAGCGATCAGGTCCAGCTCGGTCTGCAGCGCGGCGAGCATGGCCTCGGACAACGCATTGAAGGCCTGCGGCCGGTTCAGCGTCAGCGTGATCACGCCGCGCGCATCCTGCGCGCGCAACAGCAGCGGATCGTCGGTGGTCAGCATGGGGTCAATCTCCTTCCAGGGTGAGGGACGGCTCAGTCGATGGCTGACGCGGACTTGGCCCGCTCGCGCAGCTGGAACTTCTGGATCTTGCCGGTGGCGGTCTTGGGGATCTCCTCGAAGCGGATCTCGCGCGGCACCTTGTAGCCCGCCAGCAAGCCCTTGCAATGGGCCACCAGTTCGGCGGCCGTCAGCTCGGCGCCGGGCTTGAGCTCGACATAGGCCACCGGTGTTTCGCCCCACTTCGGGTCGGGCCGCGCCACCACCGCGCAGGCCAGCACCGCAGGGTGGCGATACAGCGCATCCTCAACCTCGATCGAGCTGATGTTCTCGCCACCCGAAATGATCACGTCCTTGCTGCGGTCCTTGATCTTGACGTAGCGGTCGGCCTCCATCACCGCCAGGTCGCCGGTGTGGAACCAGCCACCCTCAAACGCCTTGGCGGTGGCCGCAGGGTTCTTTAGGTAGCCCTTCATCACGATGTTGCCGCGGAACATGATCTCGCCCATGGTCTGGCCATCGGCTGGCACCTCGGCCAGCGTCTCGGGGTGCAGCACGGTCATGCCTTCCTGCAGCGGGTAGCGCACGCCCTGGCGGCCGTTCAGGCGCGTCTGCTCCGACAGGCTCTCGCCCGCCCAGCTGCTGCGCTTGACCGCCACCGCCGCCGGCCCGTAAACCTCGGTCAGGCCGTAGACATGGGTGATGTCGAAGCCGATCCTGGCCATGCCCTCGATCATCGCCGCCGGCGGTGCGGCGCCCGCCACCATGCCACGCACCTGCTGCGTGATGCCCTCGCGCAGCGCCGGCGCGGCGTTGATGATCAGGCTGTGCACGATCGGCGCGGCGCAGTAGTGGTCAACGCCATGCTCGCGCATTGCCGACAAGATGGCAGCCGCATCCACCCGGCGCAGGCAGACATGGGTACCGCCCAGCATCGCCACCGTCCAGGGGAAGCACCAACCGTTGCAGTGGAACATCGGCAGCGTCCACAGGTAGCGGGGGAAATGCGGCATGGTCCAGGTGGCCGCGTTGCACACCGCGTTGAGGTAGGCGCCGCGGTGGTGTGTGACCACGCCCTTGGGGTCACCCGTGGTGCCCGAGGTATAGCTCAGCGCGATGGCCTCCCACTCGTCGGCCGGGCCGTCCAGCGTGGCGAGCGGCGCATGGTCGGCCAGCAACGCTTCGTACTCGAGTGTGCCGAGCCGGTCGCCCGGCCCGGCGTACTCGCTGTCTGCCACGTCGATCACCACTGGCGTGCGACCGAACTGCTCGCGCAACTGCGCCAGCGCCGGGCCCATCAGCGGCGCAAATTCGCGGTCAGTGATCAGCACCTTCGCTTCGCAGTGGTTCATCTGCCAGGCCAGCAGCGGGGCGTCGAGCCGGGTGTTCAAGGTGTTCAAAACCGCGTTGAGTGCCGGCACGGCGTAATGCGCCTCCACCATCTCGGGCGTATTGGGCAGCATCACGCTGACCGTGCTGCCGCGGCCCACGCCCAGCGCGCGCAGCGCGGCGGCCAGCCGGGCTGATCGATCACGCGTCTGCGCCCAGCTGTAGCGGCGGCTGCCGTGCACCACCGCCGGCAGATCGCCAAATACCTCGGCGCTGCGCTCGACAAAACTCACTGGCGACAGGGCCGCAAAATTGGCCGGCTGGCGGTCCAGGTGCTGGTCGTAGATGTTGCTCATGTGTTCTCCAAGACATTGCCTGGCGAGGGGGCTTTGCTGCCGCGGCGCCGAGCCCATGGTCGCATAGCAGGGCCTGAGACAGCATACTTCCGCCGCAACCCGCCAGCGCTACCGCTATCGCCGGGCTCGCCCGCCCAACACTGCCGCTGTCGCCCTGGTGTCAGGGCAAGCACCTCTTGCCGATGACACTGCCCGACCTCTATAACCCTTCATGTTTGCAGACTCAATCTGCACTTAACTTGCATGTCACAGGAGCCGACCAGGACAACGATGGGAGATACAGCAGCCCCTCTGCTCAGCGTGCGCGACGTCACGGTTCGCTTTGGCGGCATCGTCGCGCTCGACGGCGTCAGCTTCGATGTTGAAGCCGGCCATGTGTGTGGGCTGATCGGCCCCAATGGCGCCGGCAAGACCACCTTGTTCAACTGCCTGTCACGGCTGTACAACTACCAGTCAGGCGACATCCTGTACGAGGGCAAGTCGATCACCAACACACCGACGCACCGCATCGCCGAGCTGGGCATGGGCCGCACCTTCCAGAACCTGGCGATGTTCCGCACCCTGCCGGTGCGCGACAACATCATGATCGGCGCGCACTCGCGCTCAAAGGCTGGCTTCCTGGCCAGCGCGCTGCGCCTGCCCAGCGTCGGTGCCGAAGAGAAGCGCCTGCGCGAGCGCGCCGACGAGATCATGGAATACCTGGGCCTCACTGCATTCGCCAACCGCCCGGCCGGTGACCTGCCCTTCGGCACCCAGAAGCGGGTCGAGATGGGTCGCGCACTGGCCGCTGACCCCAAACTGCTGCTGCTCGACGAGCCTGCCGCCGGCCTCAACCACGAGGAGCTCGGTGAGCTCGGCAAGCTGATCCTCGACGTGCAGGACAACCTGGGCATCACCGTGTTGCTGGTCGAGCACCACATGAGCCTGGTGATGAGCGTATCCAACCACATCGTTGCGCTGAACTTCGGCCGCAAGATTGCCGAGGGCACGCCCGAGCATATCCAGCAGCACCCGGACGTGATCGCCGCCTACCTGGGCACGCCCGCCGACAATGCATTCACCGAAGACACCAGCACGGAGGCTGCCCATGGCTGACCTGCTGCGCGTTCAGAAGCTGTGCGCCTTCTACGGCGCCACGCAGGTGCTGTTCGACATCGATTTCGCCATCGAAGCCGGCAAGATCACCACCATCCTCGGTGCCAACGGCGCTGGCAAGACCACCACGTTGCGGGCCTTATGCCAGATCGTGCGCACCACCGGCAGCCTCGAACTCGACACCGGCGGCGGCAACGTGCAACTGGCGGGCAAGGCCACCGAGAGCGTGGTGCGCCTGGGCGTGGCCCATGTGCCCGACGGACGCGGCACCTTTGGTGCGCTGTCGGTCGAGGACAACCTCAAGCTCGGCGCCTATGTGCGCAAAGACCGCGACGAGGTGGCCCGCGACATTGAAAGAACCTACCAGCGCTTCCCGCGGCTGGCCGAGCGCAAACACCAACAGGCCGGCACCCTGTCGGGCGGCGAGCAGCAGATGCTGGCGATCAGCCGCGCGCTGATGCTTCGGCCCAAGCTGCTGCTGCTCGACGAGCCCTCGTTTGGCCTGGCACCGCTGATCGTGGCCGAGATCTTCCGCATCATGCGCAAGATCAACCAGGAAGACGGCGTCAGCATGCTGCTGGTCGAACAGAACGCCAGCCTTGCACTCGACCTGGCGCACCACGCCTACCTGCTGGAGACCGGACGTGTGGCACTGTCCGGCCCCAGCGGGAACATCAAGAACGACGAGTCGGTGCGACGCGCCTACCTCGGTTATTGAGACATCGAGAAAGCTCGCATGGAAGCCCTACTTCACCAACTTTTCTCCGGCCTGGCCAACGGCATCATCTACGGATCGGTGGCGCTGGCGCTGGTCATGATCTACCAGTCCACGCACCACATCAATTTCGCCCAGGGCGAGATGGCCACTTTCAGCACCTTCATCGCCTGGGCGCTGATCAACGAAGCCGGCTGGTCCTACTGGGCGGCTTTCTTCTTTACAGTGGCGGTGTCGTTTGCCGCCGGCCTGGTGGTGCAGCGCGTTGTGTTGCGGCCGATCGAGAAGGCGCCGGTGCTGACCAACGTGATCGTCTTCATCGGCCTGCTGCTGATCTTCAACGCCTTGTCGGGCATGTTGTTTGACCACACGATCAAGGCCTTCGACAGCCCCTTCCCGTCCGACTCGCCGCTGGCCACGGTCTATTTCTCGGCCCACCAGCTGGGTTCGGCTGGCGTGCTGCTGCTGGTGCTGCTGGCACTGTTTGGCTTCTTCCGCTACACCTCGGTGGGCTTGGCGATGCGCGCTGCGGCGCAGAACCCCGATTCAGCCAGGCTGGTGGGCATCCGGGTGTCCTGGATGCTTGGCCTGGGCTGGGGCCTGGCCGCAGCCATCGGCGCAGTGGCCGGCATGATGGTCGCGCCCATCGTCTTCCTGGATCCCAACATGATGGCCGGCATCCTGCTCTACGGCTTTGCTGGCGCGCTGCTGGGCGGCATCGACAACCCGCTGGGCGCGGTGATCGGCGGCTTGGTGGTGGGCGTACTCGAGAATCTGCTGGGTGCCTATGTCATCGGCACCGAACTCAAGCTGACCGTGGCGCTGGTGCTGATCGTGGGCACGCTCACATTGCGGCCTGACGGCCTGTTCGGCAAGAAGGTGGTGACCCGCGTATGAAACCCCTCGACAAGAAATGGGTCTGGCTCTGGAGTGCGCTGTTGCTGGTGGCACTGATCCTGCTGCCATTCCTGGTCAAGAACTACCGGGTGTTCCAGATCAACCTGGTGCTGGTGTACGCCATCGCCATCCTGGGTCTGAACATGTTGACCGGCTTCAACGGCCAGATCTCGCTGGGCCACGGCGCGTTCTACGCCTTTGGCGCCTACAGCGCCGCTGTGCTGATGGACAAGTTGGGCGTACCCTACTGGGCCACGCTGCCGGTGGCCTTTGGTGTGTGTTTCGTGTTGGGCTTCCTGCTGGGCTTTCCGGCCTTGCGGCTGGCCGGCCATTACCTGGCGCTGGCCACCTTTGCGCTGGCGCTGGCCGTGCCGCAGTTGCTGAAGTACAAGCACATCGAGCACCTCACTGGCGGTGTGCAGGGCATCGTACTGAACAAGCCCACGCCGCCGATCAGCTTCACTTTTCTCGACCAGCCCTTCAGCGCTGACCGCTGGCTGTATTTCTTCAGCCTGGCCGTGGCCGGCATCATGTTCCTGATGGCCTGGAACATCCTGCGCGGCCGGGTGGGCCGGGCGCTGATCGCCGTGCGCGACCACCCGATCGCCGCCACCGCCATGGGCATCAACCTGACGATGTTCAAGTCGCTGACTTTCGGCGTCTCGGCCGGCATCACCGGCGTGGCCGGTGCGCTGGGTGGCATCGTCGTGGCCTTCGTCTCGCCCGACAGCTTTACCGTCAACCTGTCGATCTTCTTGTTGGTCGGCGTGGTGGTGGGCGGCCTGGCGTCGATCCCCGGCGCCATCTTCGGCGGCATGTTCATCCAGTTCGTGCCCAATATCGCCGACGAGATCTCGCGCTCGGCGCCGGCAGCTATCTATGGCGTGCTGCTGATCGGCTGCATGTACCTGATGCCCTCCGGCGTGATGGGCGGCCTGAACAAACTTTGGGTGCGCTTGCGCACCAAGACTGCGGGTTGACCCCGTCAACTGTTGGACCCCCCTGGCGTTTAATGCTTATCCCAACCTGAGGAGACCCTGAATGATGCGTATGAAAACCCTCACCCTAGCCCTGGCCACCGTGGCCGCCGTGGCGATTGCTCCGGCCGCCCTGGCACAGAAGAAGTACGACACCGGCGCCACCGACAAGGAAATCAAGATCGGCGGCATCAGCCCCTACTCGGGCCCGGCCTCGGCCTACGGCAACATCGGCAAGGCCATCCAGGCCTACTTCGACAAGGTCAACGCCGAAGGCGGCGTCAACGGCCGCAAGATCAACTTCATCAGCGTCGACGACGGCTACAACCCGGCCAAGACGGTGGAGCAGGCGCGCAAGCTGGTCGAGCAGGAAGAAGTGCTGCTGCTGTTCAATACGCTGGGCACACCGCCCAACAGCGCGATCCACAAGTACATGAACGCCAAGAAGGTGCCGCAGCTGTTTGTGGCCACCGGTGCCACCAAGTGGGGTGATCCGAAGAACTTCCCCTGGACGATGGGCTGGCAGCCCAACTACCAGAGCGAATCCAAGAACTACGTCACCCACATCCTCGAGACCAAGCCCAACGGCAAGATCGCGATCCTTTACCAGAACGACGACTACGGCAAAGACTACCTCGAAGGCTTCGAGAACGCGCTGGGCGACAAGGCCAAGAGCATGATCGTGGCCAAGATCAGCTACGAGGTTACCGACCCCACGGTCGACAGCCAGATGGTGTCGCTCAAAGGCTCGGGCGCCGACATCTTCTTCAACATCACCACGCCCAAGTTTGCGGCGCAGGCGATCAAGAAGGCGGCCGAACTGGGCTGGAAGCCGGTGCACTACCTCAATAGCGTGTCAAGCTCGGTGGGCACGGTACTCAAGCCCGCTGGCATCGAGAACAGCATGGGCATCATCACCGCCGGCTACCTGAAGGACCCGACCGACCCGCAATTCCAGAAAGGCAAGGAATGGGACGACTGGCTGGCCTGGATGAAGAAGTACAACCCCAACGGCGACCTGAAGGACAACTTGAACGTCTTCGGTTACACAGTGGCCCAGGGCCTGGTGCAGGTGCTCAAGCAGGCGGGTGACAACCTGACCCGCGAGAACATCATGAAGCAGGCCGCCGCGCTGAACATGACGCTGCCGATGCTGCTGCCAGGCGTCAACGTCAAGACTGCGGCGGACGACTTTTACCCAATCGAGCGCGAGCAATTGATGAAGTTCGATGGCACCACCTGGCAGTTGTTCGGCAAGATCTACGGCCGATAACACGCCCACCCCCGAGGGCGCCTTTGGCGCCCTCCCCCTCAAGGGGGGCGGCCCCCCTGCAGCCCGGCGAAGCCGGATCTGCGGCGGCCACTTGATGACCAGGCCCGCTTGCGGGCCTTTACTTTTTCGGATCGCCCTTCATTCATGACCGCACCCTTGCAAGGCATCCGCATCGTCGACCTGTCGGCGGTGTTCTCGGGTCCGATGGCCGCCACGCTGCTGTGTGACCAGGGCGCCGAGGTGATCAAGGTCGAGTCACCCGAGGGCGACACCACCCGCCACATCGGCCCGGCCAAGGGCGACCTGTCGGCATCGTTCATCGCCGCCAACCGCGGCAAGCGCAACCTCGCGCTGGACCTCAAGGCCCCTGCCGCGCTGGAGGTGTTGCATGCGCTGCTGGCCCGTGCCGACGTGCTGATCGAGAACTTCCGCCCCGGCGTGATGCAGCGCCTGGGGCTGGCGGATGCAGACCTGGCGCAGCGCTACCCCACGTTGATCCGATTGTCGATCACCGGTTTCGGCGCCGACGGCCCGCGCGCCCAGGACAAGGCCTATGACGCGGTGATCCAGGCCATCGGCGGCGTCGCGGCATCGCAGCGCGATCCACTCAACGGCGCGCCGGTGATTTTGGCCTCGACTGTTTGCGACAAGGTCACCGCGCTGACCGCCGCGCAGGCCGTCACCGCCGCCTTGTTCGCCCGCTCACGCAACGGCCACGGCCGGCGTGTCGAGGTATCCATGCTCGACGCCACGCTGTCGTTCCAGTGGGTCGATGCCATGTACAACCATGTCTGGGTCGATGAGCCGCCGCCAGCGCTGCCCGAGTTTGGCGTCAACCAACGCGCCTGGCCCACGGCCGACGGCCATGTCGCCACCATGGTGCCGCAACCGGCTGAGTTTGCCGGCATGTGCGCGGCACTGGGCCGGCCCGACATCGCACTCGACCCGCGCTTTGCCAGCCTGCCGGCGCGCTATCGCCATGGCAGCGAACTGCGCGCGCTGCTTGAGCCGCTGATGGCGCAGTTCGACAACGCCACGCTGGAGGCCCGCTTTCGCCAGCATGGCGCGGCGCTGGGCCGCGTCAATGAGCGCCACGAGGTGCTGGATGATCCGCAAGTGCAACACAACCAGGCGCTGGTTGAAGTGGCCAACGGCAACGGCGACCGGGTGCGTGTGGCGCGCAGCGCGGCGCGCTTTGACGGCCAGGCGCAAGCGCCGCAGCGCGGCGGCGCACGCCTGGGCGAGCACAGCCTCGAGGTGCTGCGCGAACTGGGCTACGACGAGCCGCGCATCCAGGCACTGCTGGCCAGCGGCGTGGTGCGACTGCCGCGCTGAGCCGCGCCGGCTGCCATCAGCGGCGGCCGCTCACTGCCCCATCACCACGCCCTC
>JBBQJN010000063.1:0-15280 GCA_038325945.1 Burkholderiales bacterium
GAGACCGCCAAGCAGTTCGAGTCGCTGTTCATGGCCGAGTTGCTCAAGACCATGCGCGCCTCGACCCAGGCCTCGGGCATGCTCGACAACCAGGGCACCAAGCTGGGCACCGACATGCTCGACGCCCAGCTGGCCACGCGCATGGCCGGCCGGCCGGGTGGCTTGTCGGATGTCATCGCCAAGCAGCTCGAGCGGCAGATGGCGCTGGTGCCGGGGCCCATCCCCAGCGCGCGCAGCGCCAATGACAGCCTGCCGCTGGTCAGTGACCCCAAGGCCACGCCCAAGCTGCCCGAAAAAAGTGCGGCCGGCTTTGTGCAGCAGCACAGCAGCGCCGCCGATGCCGCCGAAGCCGCCACCGGCATTCCGGCGCGGTTCATGATCGCCCAGGCCGCACTGGAAACCGGTTGGGGCAAGCGCGAGATCGTTGGCCGCGACGGCAGCAACAGCCACAACCTGTTTGGCATCAAGGCCGGCGCCCACTGGAAGGGCGCCACCGTGGAGGTGATGACCACCGAGTACATCGGCGGCGCGCCGCGCAAGATGATCCAGAAGTTCCGCGCCTATGCCAACGAGGCCGAGTCGTTTGCCGACTATGCGCAATTGATGAAGAACAGCCCGCGCTACGCCGGCGTGGTGGCCCAGGCCGGTGACGCCAAGGCCTTTGCCCACGGCCTGCAGAAGGCCGGCTATGCCACCGACCCGGCCTATGCCGACAAGCTGGGCAAGGTCATCAACACCACGCTGCGCCTGCAGCGTGACATGGCTTGAGGCCAGGGTAGAGCGCTGTGACCACTTCTTCGCTGATGACGCTGGGCACCAAGGCGCTGTTCGCGGCCTACTCGCAGTTGCAGACCACCAGCAACAACATTGCCAACGCCAATACGCCGGGCTATTCACGCCAATCGGTGCAACTGGCCACGGCAGGCAGCGGCTACAGCAGCGCCGGCTACATGGGCCGCGGCGTTACCGTGGCCACGGTGACGCGGGCCTCGAACATGTTTCTCAGCAGCCAGGCTTTGGCCACCGGCAGCGCGGCGGCAGCCGACGGCGTGCGGCGCGACCTGCTTGCTCAGCTGGAGAAGGTGTTTGTCGGTGGCGCCAGCGGCCTGGGATCGGCCGCCACGCAGATCTTCAACGCCTTCGCCGACGTGGCGGCCAACCCGGCCGACCTGGCCGCGCGCCAGGCAGTGCTGGGTAAGCTGGAGGACTTTGCGTCGCTGGGGCGCTCCGCATCGGACCAGATCGAGTCGCTGCAGACCCAGCTGGTGCACGATGTGACGGTGGGCGTGGCCGAAGTCAACAAGCTGGCCGGTGAACTGGCCAAGCTCAACAGCAGCATCGCTGCGGCCACCAGCCGAGGCCACAAACCCAACGACCTGCTCGACCAGCGCGACGAACTGGTGCGTCAAATTGGCCGCCAGGTCGAGGTGCACAGCCTGATCGGCCCGGACGAAACCGCCAGTCTGTTTGTCGGCAGCGGCCAGACCCTGGTGCTGGGCCAGTCGGCCAACCGCTTGCAACTGCAGGCCGATCCGCTCGACGCCAGCCGCGTCACGCTGGGCGTCAACATCGGCGGCCAGCTGACGCCGCTGACCACCGAGGCCATCGGTCAAGGCCTGATCGGCGGCATGATGCGGTTTCAAGATCAGGATCTGGCCGAGGCGCGCAACCGGCTGGGCCAGTGGGTGGTCGGGCTGGGCTCGGCGCTCAATGCCCAGCAGGCGCTCGGTCTTGATCTGGCGGGCCAAGCCGGCAGCCCTTTGCTGCGCTTTGGTGAACCGCTGGCCCTGGCGGCCGCAGGCAATGCGCGCGATGGCAGCGGCAATGCCTTGTCCACGCTGACGCTCAGCGTCAGCGATGCCAGCGCACTCAAGGCCAGCGACTACCGCCTGCAGGCCGATCCGGCCAATCTCGGGCGCTACATCGTCACCCGCCTGACCGACGGCCAGGTCTTCCAGCCGGTGGCCGATGGTGAGCCGTTTGACGGCCTGAGCGTGCAGCTCAACGGCGCCGGCCTGCAGCCGGGCGACAGTTTTACCCTCAAGGCGGTGGGCCAGGCCGCGGCCAGCCTGAGCCTGCTGCTGAAAAACCCGCAAGCCCTGGCCGCCGCCAGCGCTGTCACCGGCCTGGTGCATCCGGCCAACCTCGGCAATGCCAGCATTGCGGCGCTGGGCATCGACAGCCTGCCGGTCGGTGGTTTCCAGGCCATCAGTCTGGTGTTCAGCAACGACGCCGGCAACTACGAGTTTTTCGACGCCAGCGGTATCCGCTTGGGCGATGGCGTCTTTCAGCCGGGCCAGCCGATCCGAATCGACGGCATCGCGCTGAGCCTGAATGGCCTGCCGCGTACGGGCGACCGCTTGCTGCTGGCGCCCACTACCCAGCCCGCTGCCAGCAACGGCAATGCGCTGCGCTTCGACCGCATGGCCGAGCTGCGGCTGATCGACGGCCAGAGCGCCGGCGATGCCTACGCTTACGCCATGGCCGATGTCGGGGTGCGCATGCAGGGCGCGTCGGCCTCGGCCGCCAACAGCACGGCGGTGGCCTCGCGGGCGCAGAACGAGCTCAAGTCCACCGTTGGCGTCAACCTCGACGAAGAGGCGGCGCGGCTGATCCAGTTCCAGCAGAGCTACCAGGCTGCGGCCAAGATGCTGCAGGCCGCGCAGTCGATGTTCGATGCCGTGCTCAACCTCAGCCGCTGACCCGAGTTGCCAATGGACACCCCATGAGAATCTCCACCGCCAGTCAGTACCAGGCCAGCATCGACAGCCTGCAGCAGCGCCAGCTCGAGTTGACGCAATCGCAGACCCGCCTGACCAGCGGCAAACGCATCGCCCAGCCCAGCGACGATCCGGCCGCCGCAGCGCGCGCCGAGCGCGCTTTCCAGGCTGGCCAGCGCATAGCGAGCGCCCAACGCTCGGTCGAGGCCAGCCGCAGCGCGATGCAGTTGGCCGAGTCGGCGTTGGGCCAGACCAGCGAGCTGCTGCAAAGCGCGCGCGAAACCCTGGTGGCCGCCGGCAACGGCAGCTACAGCGCCAGTGACCGCGCCTCACTGGCCCAGCAGCTGGCGCAGCTGCGTGGCCAGTTGCTGGCCTTGGCCAACCAGAGCAACAGTGCGGGCGGTTATCTGTTCGGCGGCCAGGGTGGCGCGTCTCAGCCGTTTATTGATGCGCCAGGGGGTGTGCAGTCTGCCACCACCGGAGGGCAGAGCCTGTTGTCCAGCACCGAGCAGATGCCGTTAACGGTGGACGGCCAGGCGATCTGGCTGTCGGCACGCAGCGGCAATGGTGTGTTTGTCACCGCGTCCTCGCCCGGCAATACCGGCTCGGGCTGGCTCGATGCCGGCAGCGTCAACGCGCCGGCGCAGCTCACCGGCGCCAGCTACAGCATCAGCTTTGCTGACAACGCAGGTGTGCTGAGCTACTCGGTGCTGCGCAACGGCGCCACCATCGGCCAGGACGACCTGCCGTTTCGCGGCGGTGCGATGAGCGTTGAGGGCATGACGCTGCACATCAATGGCACGCCGGCTGCCGGAGACAGCTTCACCGTCGAGCCGTCAGCGCCCGACCTGGATGTGTTCGAGGCGCTCGACCGGGCGATCGCCGTGCTGAAGGATCCGCAGGCCAACGCCGGCCATCTGGCCCAGGCCGTCAACAGCGGTCTGCGTGACATGGACGCGGTGATGGGCCACATGCAGTCGGCGCGGGCCCAGGCCGGCTCGGCACTGTCACGGCTCGACGCCATCGAGGGCCGCAATCAAGACCGCGGCCTTTGGGCAAAATCGGTGCAATCGGCGGCCGAGGATCTGGACATGGTCCAGGCCATCAGCGAATTCCAGCATCAGCAGACCGGCTACCAGGCCGCGCTGCAGAGTTACGCCATGGTGCAGCGCCTGTCGCTGTTCGACTACGTCAAATGATGCGTCAGTCCTGACGCACACTCTCCCCTCATGACCGACCACCCCGTTCTCAACCAGCTGGTACTGGGCTATTCACCGATGATTGATCGCCACAAGGCGATCATCGCGCTGCGGCTGACCGTGTTTCCGGCCCGCCCCGACTTGCAGCCCGATGCCCAGGCCTTGCTGGCAGCGCTGGCCGAGGCCTGGCCCGATCCGGCCTACCGCCTGTCGCTCAACATCGTCAGCGAAGCCCTGCTCGATGCGCTGATGCGCACCGACCTGCCGCTGCACATGATGCTCGAAGTGCCGGCCTTCATGGCCTGCGACCCGGCCTGTACCGATGCGCTGGCCGCGCTGCATACCCGAGGCAACACCCTGCTGATCAAGGGCCGGCCGCTGCAGCCGCTAGCGCGCGAGGCCCTGCCATGTTTTGCCTATTCGGTGATCGACCTTGCCGACGAGCGCCGCGACGGCATGCCGCCACCCGGCGGCGTGTCGCGCAACATTCCGCATGTGCAGGCCGAGGTGCGCACCATGGCGCAGATGGTCGAGGCCTTTGGCCGCGGTGCCATTGCCGTGTTGGGCTGGCCGATCGACGATGCGCTGCCGGCCAAGGCCGTGGCCGGGCGCGCCGCCCAGCCCGAGCTGCAGGCGATCGTCGAGCTGATGAACCGGCTGGACCGCCATGAGTCGCTTGACCGCCTGGAGGCGGTGATGAAAAACGACCCGACCATGGCCTTCAAGCTGCTGCGCTACCTCAATTCACCGGCCTTCGGCCTGAGCATGGAAGTGACCAGCTTCCGCCACGCCATCATGCTGCTGGGCTACCAGCGGCTCAAACGCTGGCTGGCGCTGCTGCTGGCTGCGGGCAGCCGCGACGCCAACCAGAAGCCGGTGATCTATGCCGCCGTGCGGCGCGGCCTGGTGATGGAAGAACTGGGCCGCGACAGCGGCTGCGACGAAGAGAAGCGCGGCGAGCTGTTCATCTGCGGCGTCTTCTCGCTGCTTGACCGCTTGATGCAGCAGCCTTTTGCCGAGTTGCTGAAGAACATCCCCACCTCCGACGCGGTTCGCGACGCATTGGTCGATGGCAGCGGCCCCTACCAGCCCTATCTGAGCCTGGTGCAGGCGATCGAGTCGGCCTCGCTGCACGACATCCGCGCCGCAGCCGAAGCCCTGATGATGGACAACGGCACGGTCAACCAGTCGGTGCTGCGCGGCCTGGTGGCCGCGCGTCAGCTCGACTGACGGCGGCCTCGGCGCCGCGGCCGGTGGCCGGCTCCGGGTGAGGTCAGACGCGGCCAGGCCCGGCAGAACCCGGCCGCTAAACTGGCCGCATGTCCCTGTTGCCGCGCCAAGTTACGCTGCCGTCCAACGCCCAGCTCTCGGCTCTGCTTGACGGGGTAGAGCAGGCGCTGCTGCTGCTCGATGCCCGTCAGCGGGTGAGTTTTTGCAATCGCACCGCCCGCCAGTTGCTGGGCTGCGAAGCCGGCCAGGCGCTCGACGCGGTGCTGCGATGGCTGCACCCGGCCTCGCGCAGCGCCCTGACACAGGCGCTGGCCGCCGGTCAGGCAGGCGCTGCGTTGAGCCTGATGCTGGTTGGCGGGCCGGCGCAGGGCCGCCAGCTCGGCTTTGAGCTGTCGCGCAGCCCTGGCAGCGGCTGGGCCTTGCGCGCCGACCTGGCCGCGCCGACACCGGCGATGCCGCCGCTGGCCTCCGGCGCCACCAGTGAACTGGTGCGACTGCTCTGGGATTCGCCGCAGCCGCTGCTGGTGCAGGACACCGATTTCATCGTCGTCGCCGCCAACCGCGCCTTTTGCGAAGCTGCCGGTCGCCCGCCCGAGCAAGTGCTGGGCCGTGACCCGATCGACGAGATGCCGGTCGAGCACCCTGAGCAGATCCGCCAGGCGCGCCAGCTCTGGCTGTCGTCGCTGGCCGCGGGCCGTCAGCCCGAGCGTGAGGTCGCGTACCTTTTGGTCGACCAGCGGGGACGCGAACGCTGGTTCCGCTCGATCCCGCGCTGGGTCAGCGCCGACGACGGCCGGCCGCTGCTGTTGTCGCTGCTGCACGACACCGCACCCGAGCATCAGGCGCGGCTGCAGGCGACGCAACCCGGCGCAGAACTTGACCAATGGTTTGACCTCAGCCCGGTAGGCATGCTGGTCTACGACAGCGCCGGCCTGGTGCTGCGCAGCAACGGCGCTTTTGAGGCCCTGGTGGGCTGGTCGCCGGTAAGGATGGCCGACGCACCTGCTGATCTGCGCCAGTTGCTGGCTTGGGAAGGTGAGCCACAAGTTGCCGATTTGCAGCCCGGCATGCGCGCGTTGGAAGTGCGGGCCACGGTGGCCTTGCCCGATGGCCGACGCCAGCGGCTGAGCGCACGGCTGCGCGCCTTCCTGGGCGAAGGCGGCGCGCTGCGGGTGATGGCGGTGGTGGAGGACCGCAGCCTGGAGGATGAGCACGACCTGGCCCAGCTCGAGATCGGTGCGCTGATGGACACCGCCGGTGTTGGCCTGGCCACCTACGAGGCCTCGCGTGGCTGGCTGCAGAGCCGGCCGCCGCGCAGCGGGGCATTGGCCGGCACCTCTGGCGCTGCTGGCGAGGCAGCGCCAGCGGCCGGCCTGCCCGCCGGTTTGCAAGCCATCGGCCGTGACCAGGTGGAGCCCGAATCGATCAAAGAATTTGACCGGCTGCAGCGCGCCTTGCGCGAAGGCCGCCGGGCCCAGGTGCGTTATGCGGTCAAGGTGCCCGAACTCGGCCTGCGCTGGCTGCTGACGCGGGTGGAGCCCGGCGAGCTGACCGGCGGGCGCGCCGCGCTGTCGGTGGTCACGCTCGATGTCACCGAGCAGGAGGCCTCGCACCGCCGCGGCGAGCAGTTGCTGCGTGAGCTGTCGACCATCCTCGACGGCACCAGCGCCGGCATCGCTTATCTGCGCGGCGAGCGGCTGGTGCGCTGCAACCGCAGTTTCGAGACCATGCTGGGTCTGCCGGCGGGCCGCGCCGCCGGTGCCTTGCTCGACGAACTGCTGGCCGACCAGCCCTCGGCCCAGGCCTTGCTGCGCCGCGCGCTGGCCGCGCCCGAGCACGGCGCCGCGGCCCACGAAGGCCGCCATGAGATCGAGTTCTCGCGGCCCGGCCCGCAAGGCGGCACGGTCTGGTATGCGCTGTCGGCCAGCCGCGCGCCGGTGGGCGGCGCGCCCGAGCTGGTGCTGGTGCTGACCGATGTGACGCGGCTCAAGGCGCAACGGGCCGAACTGGAGGCGCTGGCGCGTGAGCGCGCGCTGATGTTCACGCTCAGCGATGTCGGCCTGTCCTACCTGCACCAGAACCGCATCGTGCGCGCCAACGAGGCGCTGGCCGGACTCACCGGTTATGCGGTGGGCGAGCTGCTGGGCATGCCGCTGTCGGCGCTGTTTGAGGATGCGCTGGCCTACCAGCGCCTGCAGGCGCAGCACCTGCAGGCGCTGGCGCAGAGCGGGCGCTGGAGCGGCCAGCGCAGGCTGCGCCGGCGCGATGGCCGGCTGCTGTGGGTGCAGGTCAGCAAGCGCCGGGTGGATGAGGCCGATGCCGAGTCGGACCTGATCTGCTCGTATGTCGACGTCGACGAGCGCCAGCGTGCGCGTGAGGCGGTGCAGCTGCAGGCCGAGCGCACACGGGCGATCCTCGATTCGGTGCTGGTGGGCATCGTCACCGTGGGCGACGGCGGCATCGAGTGGATGAACCGATCGGCACGCCGCATGTTTGGCGGCGAGCTGGCCGATTTTGTCGGCGAGCCGATCAACATCGTTGCTACCGCCGACCCGGCACATCCGCTGCGCGCGACGCACTACCGGCAGTCGCTTGCCGACGGCGAGGCCGAAACCTTCGAGTGCCGCATGCGCGGCCGCGATGGCCGCGAGTTCTGGGTGGTCGGCAACGCGGTGGTCACTGGCCGGGGTGAAGCGGGCAGCGGCCAGGGTGGGGGCCAGGGCGCGGGGCCGGGCGGCAGCCAGATCACCTTTGCGCTGCTCGATATCGAGCGCCGCCGCCAGGCCGAGGTCAACATCGCGCAGGCGCAGGCCTCGTTGCAGCGCATCATCGATACCGCACCGTTGGCAATTGCGCTGTTCGACGCCGCCAGCGGCCGCGTGCTGCGGCTCAACCACATGGCGGCCCGCTTCTTCGGCCGGCCGGTCGAGGCGGTGCTGGGCCGTCCGCCAGAGCAATGGTTTGGCGTTGACGACGCGGCGATGCTGCGCCAAGACCTGAACGCGGCGATGGCCCAGACCGACGTGCTGCGGCGTGAGCTGGAGCGGCCCGAGCCGCCTAGCGATGACAGCGGCGACGACAGCGGCGACGACAGCAGCGACGACAGCGGCGACGGTAGCGGCGACGCTAGCGGCGACAACAGCGACGAGGCCGCCGTCAGCCGGGTCTGGGACGTGCGCATCGTCTCGCTGCAGTCGGGCGACGGGCCGCAGGTGGCGGGTGAGCCGCAACTGCTGCTGGTGGCCAGCGATGTCACCGAGCAGCGGGTGGCCGAGCAGGCCCGTTTTGATGCCGCGGTGTCGCAGCGCGAGATGCTGGTCAAGGAGGTTCACCACCGCATCAAGAACAACCTGCAGGGCGTGGCCGGCCTGTTGCAGCAGACCGCCGCGCGCCGGCCCGAGGTGGCCAGCTTGATCAGCGAGGCAGTGGGCCAGGTGCAGGCGATTGCCCAGGTGCACGGATTGCAGGTGGGGGTGACCGGGCCGCTGCGCATCAAGCCGCTGATCGACGCCATCGCCGCCAGCGTGCAGCGCACCTTTGGCCGGCCGATCAGCGTGCATGTCGAAGGCACGCCGCCGCATCGTTTTGCCTTACCCGAGGCCGAGTCGATCCCGATTGCGTTGACCATCAACGAGTTGCTCACCAACGCCATCAAGCACAGCCCGCCGGGCGACATCCGCTGCGTGCTGCATTGCGACGAGGCCAGGCTGGCGATCAGCATCCACAACCCAGGCCAGTTGCCGTCCGGTTTCAGCCTGGCCCAGGTGCCGCCCGGCGTGTCGGGCCTGGGCCTGGTGCGCGCACTGCTGCCGCGGCGCAGCGCCACGCTGAGTCTGGCCCAGGTCGGCGTCGAGGTCGAGGCCAAGGTGGTGCTGGTGCCACCCAGCATCAGGCTGTTGGAGCCGATCTGAGCCGATCTGCGCCGATCTGAGTTAGCGGGTCGCGACAGGGTGACAATCGGCGTTTTGCACAGGACCTGATGACCATGGCCAACAAGGGCAAGATTCTGGTGGTCGACGACGACCGACTGGTGCTGGCCACGGTCAGCCATGGCCTGGCCCAGGCCGGCTACGAGGTCATCGACGCCGACAACGGTGACGACGCCATCCTGCTGGCGCGCGAGCATCGGCCTGATCTGGCCTTGCTCGACATCCGCATGGAGGGCATGAGCGGTTTCGACGTTGCCGGCTACCTGCGCGATCAGCTGCACCTGCCTTTCATGTTCTTGTCGGCCTTTGCCGACGAAGATACGGTGCGCCAGGTGCAGGCGCTGGGCGCGGTGGCCTACCTGGTCAAGCCGCTGGACATCGGCCAGATTCTGCCGGCGGTGGCCGCCGCGCTGGCTCAGTTGCCGGCGCGCAGCGCTGCGGCTGCGGCTGCGGCTGCGCCAGCGGCGGCAACGCAATGCCCGGCCGCGACGGCCGCCGCGCAGCCGCCGATCGACGCGGTCTCGGCCGCCGTGGGCGTGCTGATGCACCGTTATTCACTGCAGCGCGGCGCGGCGCTGGCGCGCCTGCAGAAACTGGCCGTCGACGAGCAGCACAGCCTGGCCGACCAGGCGCTTCGACTGCTGGATGCGGTGGAACTGCTGGCCCGCGGCCAGTGAGCCGACTCACAGGTTTTTGACCCACCCAGCGTGCAGGCTGGGTGCGGTCGAAGCGCTTCAGCCCTTGAGCGTGAAGTAGAGGCGGGCGCCGCGGCCGACCTCGCTCTCGGCCCAGATCTCGCCGCCATGTCGGCGCACGATGCGTCGCACCGAGGCCAGGCCGATGCCGGTACCAGGAAAGTCACTGGCGCTGTGCAGGCGCTGGAAGACGCCGAACAAGCGGTCGGCAAAGCGCATGTCGAAGCCGGCGCCGTTGTCGCTGACCATGAAGCAGCCGCGGCCATCCGGCGCGGCCGGCTCAAAGCGGATCTGCGCCTGCGGCTGCTTGGCGCTGTACTTCCAGGCATTGCCCAGCAGGTTGTCGAGTGCGATGCGCAGCAGTGTGGGGTCGCCCTGGGCCTGCATGCCGGGCGCGATGTGCAGGCTGAGCTCGCGTTCGGGCGACTGGCGTCGCAACTCGTCGATCACCGCGCCGGCCATCGCCGACAAGTCCACCGTCTGGCGCAGCAAGGGTTGGGTCGACAGCTGCGACAGCGACAACAGGGCGTCGATCATCTGATTCATGCGCAGGGCAGCGGCAATCACGCGGTCGACATGGTCGCGGCCAACGCGGTCCAGCGCCGCGCCGTAATCCTCTTTCAGGATGCGGCCAAAGCCCTCGACAACGCGGATCGGTGAGCGCAGGTCGTGCGAGATGGTGTAGGCAAAGGCCGCGTGCTCGGCGGCCAGTGACAGCGTGGCGCTGTCGGTGCTGGCATCCACCTGCGCCAGTGTCAGCAACAGCGCCGCCGGCTGCTGCATGTCGCGCGAGCCGAGCGCGTGCAACTGGGCGCGCCAGCCATCGGCCTCGACGCTGCCACCGGCTGGCATCGCCAGCACCTGCCGGCGCAGGCCGTCGGGTAGCCCGGCCAGCGCCTGGGCCCAGGGCAGGGCGGCGTCGGGGGCTTGCGACAAGCCCAGTGGCGCCAGCGCGGCCGCACTGGCGCGCTGCAGCAGCCAGCCACTGCCATCGCTGTGGCGCAGGGCCAGGCAAAGCGCGGCCGGGCCATGCTCGAACAAGGCGTCCAGGCCTTGCCGGGCAACCAGTGCCTGCTCAGCGGGCGCGCTAGGCCAGGCCAGGCCCAGGTAGCCGGCAAAGCGGCCGCGGCTGTCGAAGCGCGGCAAGCCGCGCAGCGCCCAGGCCTGAGGCAGAGCACCGGCCTGTTGCAGCACGGCCAGATCGGTCAGTGGGCTGTGCGCCAGCATGCGCGGTTGCAGGCTGCCGGTGGCATCGACGAAACGCTGCCACAGCAGATCTCCGCTGGAAGCACCCGGCACCCAGGCCGAAGCCGGCGCGCCCTGCGGCGGCTGCAGTTTGAGCAAACGGTGCTCGGCATCGGTCTGCCAGCGCCAGGCCTCGACCATCTGGCCCAGCAACTGCAGTTGCTGGCGCGCGTCGTGCAGGCGCTCATGTTGCCGTTGTCGGCTCCAGAAAGCGCCACTGAGCAGCGCGCCCGCGGTGGCCAGCAACAAGGCCAGCGCGCCCAGCCAGCCTGGCAGCCACTGTTGATGGGCCAGCAAGGCCGCTACCACGGCCACGGCCAACAATGCCAAGGGCAGCACCGGCCAGGGCTTGGAGGCTGTGCTGCCGGGTGTCGTGACACCGGCCTCGCGGTCGCGCGACATGCAAGTGATTGTACGGACGCCGACGCCAGCAACCGCCCGGCGGTGGCTGCGGTGAGCCGCCGGTCGCCAGTAGGCTGTCGGGCTTGGGGAGCGTCGGCTGCGAATCGACCGCAGCGGTCCATTTCTCACCGTCTTTTTGCCCCATAGCTGGGCTAGGGGGCTGCAAATCCGGCAAGAACTGTCCTCGCTGGGGCCGATTCTCGCTATCGACGCCCCATGCCCGACAGGCTCCTAGGAGCCTGTCGGACTTGGGGAGCGTCGGCTGCGAATCGACCGCAGCGGTCCATTTCTCACCGTCTATTTGCCCCATAGCTGGGCTATGGGGCTGCAAATCCGGCAAGAACTGTCCTCGCTGGGGCCGATTCTCGCTATCGACGCCCCAAGCCCGACAGGCTCCTAGCCGGCCACACGCCTGGGGTGTTCAGCGGCGCGCCGCGCTGGATGCTGCAACAATGGGCCGCCGAGTTGGTTTGATAGCCCACCGGCCGGCCACCTGCCGGCGGGAAACCCAACCTGTCAGGCGCACGACATGAACCAGCAGCCATCACCATCGCGGCCAGCATCCTTGAGCGCTCAACCAGCCGGCCCGTCCGGCGTGGCAGCGCCGTCGGCTGTGGCGTTGGATGTGCGGGCGCTGGCCGAACTGCGGCTGCTCGATCCCAGCGGCAGCGTGGGTCTGATTCCGCGGCTCTACAGCAGCTATCTGCAGTCGCTGCAGAGGCTGATGTTGCAATTGACACAAGCCCGTCTGCACGGCGACCATGCGGCCATGAATCTGGCCGCGCACACTCTCAAATCATCGTCCGCGAGTGTCGGTGCGTTGGGGCTGTCGAAGCTGTGCGCTGAGGTGGAAGACGCTTTGCGAGCGGGTGCCCTGGATCAGCTGCCGGGTTTGCATGATCGTTTGCAGGCCGAAGCCGTCCGCGTCGCGGCCGCCGTGCCGCAATTCCTGTCTGACCATTGAGCCCTGATGCCGAGTTCCGTGTTGCAGCCCACAGATGCCCTTGATTCGCCGGAGCGGGCCAAGGTGCTGCTGGTCGATGACGACGAAGTGACCTTGCTGCTCACCGCAGTGGCCCTGCGCGAGCGTGGCTTCGAGATCACCGAGACCCATGGCGGCGAGCAGGCGCTGGCGCTGCTGGCCGAATGGATGCCCGACATCGTTGTGCTCGATGCGATGATGCCCGGCCTCGACGGCTTTGACACCTGCCGCGAGCTGCGCGAGACCCCCGGTTTCAGCGATCTGCCGGTGCTGATGCTGACGGGGTTGGACGACGACGCCTCGATCACCCGCGCCTACCAGGTGGGCGCCACCGACTTCTTCGTCAAGAGCAACCAGTGGAGCCTGCTGGCCGGACGTCTGCGCCATGTGCTGCGCTCGGCGCGCACCCGGCAGGAGCTTGAGCGCAGCAAGAGCAAGCTGGCGCGGGCGCAGGATCTGGCCCGCATGGGCAGTTTTGATTGGCGCCATGCCGGCTGCCGAGGCGGTGGTGAGCTGACGCTGGCGCTGGAGGCCTTGCGGGTGTTCGGCTTGGGGCCGCATGAGCAGTTGTCTCTGCGCCGGCTGATCCGCATGGTGCCGAATCCCGAGCGACGGGGCATGACGCGTGTGCTCAACGATGTGCGTGCGCAGAACACGGTGCTGGCGATCGATGTGCCGGTGCACCTGCCCGACGGGCGCATGCGCATCGTGCACGTTGAAGCCGAGCCCGAGTTCAACGAGCATGGCCACAGCATCGGCTATACCGGCATCGTGCAGGACGTTACCGACCGGCGTGTCGCCGAAGACCGCATCCGCCATCTGGCCAACTTTGATGCGCTGACCGGCCTGCCCAATCGGCGCCAGCTGATCTGGCGCTCAGAGCGTGCGCTCGAGCATGCACGGCGGCTGGGCCATCTGGCGGCGATGCTGCTGATCGACCTCGACCGTTTCAAGATCATCAACGACACGCTGGGCCATGCCGCTGGCGACGAACTGCTGGTTGAGGTGGCGCGGCGGCTGCGCAGTTGTGTGCGCCACAGCGACCAGGTGATGGACGGCGCGCTTGAGTCGGCCGGTGTGCGCAGTCACCGCACTTTGGAAGCGGTGGGGCGGCTGGGCGGTGACGAATTCATCGCGCTGTTGCCCGAGGTGGCCGACGAAGCCGACGCTGATCGGGTCTCGACGCGCATCCTCGAGGCCATGCGTGAGCCGATCTTTGTTGGCGGCCAGGAGTGTTTTGTCACCACCAGCGTGGGCGTGGCGATGTACCCGCGCGACGGCAGCACGGTGGCCGACCTGATGCGCAACTCTGACGTTGCCATGTATTCGGTGAAAAACGCTGGCCGCAATGCGGCGGCGATCTACAGCCCTATGCTGGCCGGCCGTGGCCGCGAGAAGCTGGAGCTTGAGAGCGCGCTGCACAAGGCCATCGAGCGCAATGAGCTGGTGCTGCACTACCAGCCCAAGATCGATGTGCGATCAGCCCGCATGGTCGGCGTCGAGGCGCTGATGCGCTGGCAGCGCGGCGCCACGCTGGTGCCGCCGGCCGATTTCATTCCGCTGGCTGAAGAGACCGGGCTGATCGTGCCGCTGTCCGAATGGGCGCTGCGCGAAGCCGCCCGACAGGCCAAGATCTGGCAGGTGAGCTTCGGTTTTGCCGATTCGATCGCCGTCAACCTGCCGAACCGCATGTTCGAGCGCAGCGATCTGGTTGAACACATCCATCAATGTGTCTCGGCCTATGGTGTGCCGCACCGCGCGATCCAGCTTGAGATCACCGAAACCGGTTTGATGAAGGACCTGCAAAACGTCATCCCGGCATTGCACCGGCTGACCGAGATTGGCGTCGAGATTTCGATCGACGACTTCGGCACCGGCTATTCGTCACTGGCCTACCTCACCACCTTGCCGATCTCCGAGCTGAAGATCGACCGCGGCTTTGTGCGCGATCTCGGCATCACGCCACAAAGCTCGGCGGTGGTTACCGCCATCATCGCTTTGGCGCGGTCGCTGGGCCTGCGCGTGATCGCCGAAGGGGTGGAGAACCTGCGCCAGATGGAAGTGCTGCACCGCCTGGGCTGCGGCGTCATGCAGGGCTTTTTGTTCAGCCGGCCGATCCCACCGGACGAGCTTGAGCGCTGGCTGCAGCAGACCGTGCTGCCGCGCAAGGCGCCCTGGATCGCGCCGGCCGGCGCCGAGCGCCTGGAACTTCCGCGCAGCAGCCTTGGCGGTCAGCGCAACTGAGTCGCTTGGCGTGTACCGGATTGGCGCGGCGCGCTGGCCGGTTCAATCCAGAGTCGATCCCGGGCCGACCCAGCGCGGCGGCATCAGCCAGCTCTGGCTGAGCCTTGGACGGCCGCTGAGGTCAGGTCCTGAATAGGGGTTTACGCGAGTTCCAGGTGCTGCAGTCAGGCGCTGTCAGCAAACGGTCAGTCGCAGTGACGACAGTGGCATCCCAACAGCCCGTCTTGGCACATCACCGTGCGGGTTGGCGATGTCTGCCACCCGCAGACGGGCAAGTTCGCGCAGGCGCTTCAAGCCTGTTCTTTTCTCAACAACACGGGAGACATGCCCCATGTCCACTGACAGCAGTAGCGCCTATTGGCGCGCCACGCTGACGCTGTTGACCAAGATCCTGATCGTCTGGTTCTTGGTCTCATTCGGCGCCGGCATCCTGTTCGCCGATTTGCTCAACAACTTCCACCTCGGTGGCTATCCGCTCGGCTTCTGGTTCGCTCAACAGGGTTCGATCTACGTTTTCATCATCCTGATCTTCTATTACGCCAAGAAGATGAACGACATCGACCGTCAGTTCGACGTGCACGAGGACTGAGGCCATCATGGATCTTCAAACCACCATTTACATCGGCGTCGGTCT
>JBBQJN010000064.1:0-15101 GCA_038325945.1 Burkholderiales bacterium
GCTCAGCTGCGGGTGCTCGGCGATGAGGTGACGTATGAAGACGATGTCGTCTTCGGTGATCACACGGTGGCGGTAGCTCAGCGCTTCTTGCATGCGCAGCACGGTAGCCGGTCTTGGCTCGGAACGCAAGCCCCCCCCCCCCTCACCCCGAATGCAACCAACCTCATCGCCAAACATCCGCACTGGCAACAGCCGCACAGCCTATGCAAGTTCTCTGGTGGGGTCTAAACGATTACCTGCGGGGTACATAGCGCCCAGTGGGCGCAATCCTGCAGCGCCGGTGACTTCGGCCAAATTGCCAGGCCTGTGCGCGAGAAAAGCCTTGGCTAGCCAAGCAAAGGCGGCTGCTTCGACCTGCATGGGATCCACGCCGGCGGCCGAGGTGCTGCCAACACTGCGGCCGCCATAGCGCGCGGCCAAGCGGCGCATCAGGTGGCCATTGAGTGCACCGCCGCCACAGACCAGCAGCTGTTGCGCGTCGGGCTGACATGACATGGCTGATGCGATAGCGGTTTGTGCCGTGAACTCGGCTAAGGTGGCTTGCACATCTTCAGGGGCCATGGGGCCATGTCCCGCGTCGGCGGACAACAGCTGGCGGTTGAGCCAGTCGGCATTGAAGTGATCTCGTCCTGTGCTCTTCGGTGGCTGACGTTGGATGAAGGGGTCGTTGAGCATCCTGGCCAGCAGGCTGCCGATGACACGGCCTTGTGACGCCCACCGTCCATCCTGGTCATACGGCTGGCCGAGGTGGCGATGGCACCAGAGGTCGAGCAGCACATTGCCCGGTCCACAGTCGAAGCCCAGAACGCGACCGTTTGCCCCCAATAAGGTGAGGTTGGCCATGCCGCCGATGTTCAGTACAGCTCGGGAGGTGCCGGCTTGGCCGAAGATAGCATGGTGGAAGGCGGGTACGAGCGGTGCGCCCTGGCCACCAGCCGCTACATCGCGGGAGCGGAAGTCGTTGATCACGGTGATGCCGCTGAGTTCGGCCAGCAACGCGCCGTTCAATAGCTGCAGGGTGTAGCCGGTGGCGTCAAACTCGCCGGGGCGATGGCGCACGGTCTGGCCATGGGCGCCCAGGGCGTCGATGTCGGCTGCCGTCAGTTGGCAAGACTTCAGCACTGCTGAGACGGTGCTCGCGTAGGCGCGCGCCAGAGCATTGGCGGCGAGTGCTGCGCGGTGCAGTTCGTTGGGCCCTGGCTGGTTGAGTGCCAGCATTTGCTGCCGCAGGTCGGCCGTAAAAGGCTGGTGTACATGACCGAGCAGCTGTACCGCTTGTTCTGGTCCGTCAAAGCGGGCGGCTACGCCGTCAACGCCGTCCAGTGACGTGCCCGACATCAGGCCGATGCACACGCGGACGACCACGAAGCTTGGGTCTCAGCGAGGATCTTGTACGGACGCGCGGGGCCGCTTGTCGGCCAGCGCCGCGGGGATCACTCCGCTGTGCCGCGGAAGCCGACCATGGACTCAGCGGCATCGAGCTGGCGTGTTGCCAGGCTGGCTGCCTGCTGGAACTGCGGCTCGGCAGCGACATTTTGTGTCGCGCGTTGGCCGGAGCGGGCGACCTTTAGCGGATCCTGAAACTGGCCATTGACGCGGAATTCAAAGTGCAGATGCGGACCGGTAGCCCAGCCGGTGGCGCCTACCGCGCCAATGCGCTGGCCCTGCTCAACCCTTTGCCCCTGACGCACATCGATACGGCTGAGATGTGCATAGAGCGTGCTGTTGCCATGGGCGTGCTGCAGCTTCACAACATTGCCGTAGCCGTTCTGCTGACCGGCAATCTCGACTACGCCGTCGCCAACTGAGCGCACTGCGGTGCCGGTGGGAGCGCTGTAATCGACGCCGTTGTGGGCGCGCCAGGTATTGAGGATGGGGTGAAGCCGCATCGCAAAACCCGAGGTGACGCGCGAGAACTCAAGCGGGCTGGCCAGAAAAGGCCGCCGACGGCTGCTGCCGTCGATGCTGAAGTAGGCACCTTTGGCGCTAGGGCTGTCCTGGTACCAGATGGCTTTAAGTGACTTGCCGGCGTTGACAAACTCTGCGGCGAGCACGCGGCCGGTGCCTTCGTTCCAGCTGATGACCTGGTCGTCAGCGGTCAGCGCCTCGAACGCGACGCTGAAAGCATCGCCCTTTTGCAGCTGGCGATGGAAGTCGATGTCACCGCTGAAGATGTCGATCAACTGGGTGGCGATTGCGTCGGGCAGCCTGGCCTCGTCGGCGGCGGCCCAGAGTGAAGTGCGGATGATGCCGCTGCCCAGGCGGGTTTGTGGTTTGAGCGCGACGGTTTCCAGCGTGGTGCGCAATTGGCCCTGCTCGCGGGAGACGGTCAAGCGCGTGAAGTGCGTGCTCTGGCGGGCGCTGTCCAAGGCGGGAAAGCGGGCGACGAGTTCAAGCAGGGTGCCGTCCGTGGTGCTGCGTACCTGCACCATCTTGCCGCTGCTGCCGTCGAGCAGGCGCCGGGCATTCTGGTCCTGCCGCAGGAAGACTGCCGCACCGGGATCGAGCACGCCGAGGCGGCGCAGCAAAGTGTCGGCGGTGTCGCCGCTGCGGGTGAGGTCGTGGCGGTTGAGCTCTAGCGAATGTAGCGAGAGCTGGTCGAGCTGGGCATCCAGGCCTATGACCTGCAGTTCCTCAGTGATCAGGCGCTGCGGCAGTGCGGCGGCGTCGGGCGCCAGCGGCGCAATGCCGAAGGCGGTAAGCGCAAAACCGCCTAGCAGACTGAGCACGGCGATGGCCACACGGCGCGGGTGGCGGTGGGCGGCGGCCTGGACGCGAAGCAACTTGGCTTGGGCGAGGGGAAGCAGTTCGTGCAAGATCTTGGTTTCCTGTCGCCTGGGCGGTGGCATCGGATGGAGGCTCAACGGCGGTGCGCTTGGGGTCGCTTGGTGGGCGGCCCGGTGGGATCGGACGTTATCGAGGGGGGCGGCTTAGAATCAACGGCTTGCCTTACGGCCCGCTAAGGCCAGCGCGTGAAAAAATCACAGCCGATGCCCCCGGAACAAGGGTCTGATTATAGCCAGCGCCCTGCCTCCCAGATCAGGAAAAGCCCTGATCCGCACAACATGTCACAACTTGATTCTGCCGCTAGCAGTACCCCGGACGCGATGTCGCTGGTGAGTGATCACGTGCGCGAGGCGATGGCCGTCTCTTTGCGAAATTGCGAGGAGTTGCTGCCTGAAGCCGACTGGTTGAAGAAGTTGGTGCGTGCCGAGGCCAGTGGCAAGCCCTTGCGTATCAAGCTGGGGCTGGATCCGACGGCGCCCGACCTGCACCTGGGTCATACCGTGGTGCTCAACAAGATGCGGGCTTTGCAGGACCTGGGGCACCAGGTAATCTTTCTGGTGGGTGATTTCACCTCGATGATCGGCGACCCGTCCGGCCGCAACAGTACGCGGCCGCCGTTGACCCGCGAGCAGATCGAAGCCAACGCGCAAACCTATTACGCGCAGGCCAGCCTGGTGCTGGACCCGGCGCGCACCGAGATCCGCTACAACAGCGAATGGAGTGATCCGCTGGGTGCGCGCGGCATGATCGAGCTGGCCTCGCGCTACACGGTGGCGCGCATGATGGAGCGCAATGACTTCCACGATCGCCTTGCGGCCGGCACGCCGATCAGCGTGCACGAGTTTCTCTACCCACTGATGCAAGGCTATGACTCGGTGGCCTTGAAGAGCGATCTTGAACTCGGCGGCACCGATCAGAAGTTCAACCTGCTGATGGGCCGGCACCTGCAGCAAGATTACGGCCAGGAACCGCAGTGCATCCTGACCATGCCGCTGCTCGAAGGCCTGGACGGCGTCGAGAAGATGTCGAAAAGCAAGAACAACACCATCGCGATCACCGAAGAAGCCAACACCATGTTTGCCAAGACGCTGTCGATCAACGATGTGCTGATGTGGCGCTGGTTCAATCTGCTGAGCTTCCGCCCGCCGGCCGAACTGGCGGCGCTGCGGGCCGAGGTGCTGGCCGGGCGCAACCCCAAGGATGCCAAGGTGCTGCTGGCGCGTGAGATTGTCACGCGCTTCCACAGCGTTGCCGCGGCCGATGCGGCGGAGGTCGACTTTGCCAGCCGCGCCCGCGGTGGTGTGCCTGAGCAGATTGCCGATCTGGCGTTGACCGGTGCGCCGCTGGCCATCGGGGCCTTGCTCAAGCAGGCCGGCCTGGCACCATCAACCAGCGAGGCCATGCGCTTGATCGAGCAGGGCGGCGTGCGCATCGATGGTGTGGTGGTCAGTGACAAGGCACTGAAATTGGCGGCTGGCACCGTGGTGGTGCAGGTGGGCAAGCGCAAGTTTGCCCGCGTCACCCTCGGAGCCTGAGCGCGCGTTAGCGCGATCGCTTTCAGCGGCATGCAGGTCAGTTCTTACCTGAAGATTTCGGTCGGTGTGGCGCTGGCCACGATCGCGCTGAAGACCGGCGCCTGGTGGCTGACCGGCTCGGTGGGCCTGCTGTCGGATGCATTGGAATCGCTGGTCAACCTGGCCGGCGCCATCTTCGCACTGATGATGGTCACGGTGGCGGCGCAGCCGCCCGACGAAGGCCATCCCTATGGCCACCACAAGGCCGAGTACTTCTCCAGCGGCTTCGAGGGCGTGTTGATCCTGGTGGCGGCGATTGCCATCATCGTTGCAGCCGGTTTCCGCTTTGCCAGCCCGCAGCCGTTGGAGCAGTTGGGCATCGGCCTCAGCCTGTCGGTGATCAGTTCGGTGATGAACGGCGCGCTGGCAACCGCGATGCTGCGCAAGGCCCGTGAGCACCGATCAATGGCGCTCGAGGGCGACGCCCGACATCTGTTTACCGATGTCTGGACCTCGGCCGGCGTGGTGGTCGGCCTGCTGGCGGTGCAGGCCACCGGCTGGCTCTGGCTCGATCCCTTGCTGGCGGTGCTGGTGGCTGCCAACATCGCGCGCGAAGGCGTGATGCTGGTCTGGCGCTCGGCCGACGGCCTGATGGACCAGGCGCTAGAGCCCGAGGTGCGGGCCGAGATTGACCGCACGCTGGCCGAGTTTGCCCATACCACGATCCGCTTTGACCATGTCACCACGCGCCGCGCCGGGGCGCGCCGCTTTGTCGATCTGCACATGCACATGCCCGCAAGCTGGAGCCTGGGCCGCGCTGCGGCCGTGCGGCAGTCGGTCGAGCAGGCACTGATGAGTGCGGTGCCCGGCCTGCGCGCCAGCATCCAGTTGCTGCCCAAGGACGTCGAGGCGCACTTCGGCGACGAGGTTGATCTGCTGTGATCGCGCTGTTGCAGCGCGTCAGTCAGGCCCGGGTAACGGTAGCGGGCGAAGTGGTGGGCGAGATCGGCATCGGTCTGCTGGTGCTGGTCTGCGCTGAGCCCCAGGACAGCCTGTTGCAGGCTGCCAAGCTGGTCGACAAGCTGCTGAGGCTGCGGCTGTTTGCAGATGAGGCCGGCAAGATGAACCGCAGCGTGGTTGATGTGCAGGGCGGGCTGTTGATCGTCAGCCAGTTCACGTTGGCCGCCGATGTGTCAAGCGGCAACCGGCCGGGCTTCAGTGGCGCCGCCGGGCCCGAACTGGGCCGCACACTCTATGAGGCCGTGCTGCGCCTGGCGCGTGAGCGCCATGCCATGGTGGCCGTCGGCGTCTTTGGCGCTGACATGCAGGTCAGCCTGGTCAACAACGGTCCAGTGACAATCCCGCTGCGCTTTTCCTGACGCTGCCGGCCCTGCGCAAGCCATGAAAAAAGGGGCCGTATCCAGGCCCCCGTGCTGTCGGTGGCAGCGGTGGCTGAGGCCCTCGCATGCCGGATCGGTGATCCTCAGTCGGCGTACTGGCCGGCGGCCTTGATGGCCGGACCCCATTTGGCGATCTCGGCCTCAACAAACTTCTTGTGCTCCACCGGGGCCAGGCGGGCGTCGGTGACCACCACTGCGCCCAGCGCTTCCTGGCGCTTGTTGAACTCGGGGTCCTTCAATGCAGCGCGCAGCGCGGTGTTGAGCTTGTCGACCACGGCCTTGGGCGTGCCCTTGGGCGCGTACATGCCGTGCCAGATCGAGACGTTGAAGCCCTTGAGGCCGCTTTCGTCCAGCGTGGGCACCTTGGCCAGCACCGGGGTGGTCAGGCGCTTGGCCGTGGTGACGCCAAAGACCTTGATCTTGCCGCCTTCGATCTGCTGCGTGGTGTTGGTGGTCTGGTCGCACATCAGGTCGACCTGGCCGCCCAGCAAGTCGGTCATCGCCGGCGCGGTGCCCTTGTAGGGCACGGTGGTCATGTCGGTGGCCATGGCTTGCTGGAATAGCAGGCCGCACAGGTGCGACGCGGCACCCAGGCCGGCATTGGCCAGGTTGATCTTGCCCTTGTTGGCATCCATCCACTTGCGCAGCTCAGCCATGTTGTTGGCCGGCAGCGTGCTGCGGCCGACCAGCGTCATGGGTACTTCGTTGACCATGCCGAGGTACTCGAAGTCGCTTAGCGCGTCGTAAGGCAGCTTGCGGTAAAGCGCCGGCGCAGTGGCCATGCCGATGTGGTGCAGCAGGACGGTGTAACCGTCGGGCGAGGCCTTGGCCACCTTGGCCGCGCCCAGCGTGCCGCCGGCGCCGCCGACGTTCTCGATCACCACGGTCTGGTTGAGCTGCGCGCGCAGGACTTCACCCAGATCACGGGCCACCTTGTCGGTGGGGCCGCCGGCGGCGAAGGGCACGACGATGGTGACCGGCTTGGTAGGGAAATCGGCCCAGGCGGCGGTGGCGGCGCCCAGCATCAGGGCGGCGGAGATCAGTTGCTTCATCAGGGGCTCCAAAAGGCTGAACATAGGATGGGCTTGCAAGCCTGGATGCTAGGCCGCCAGGCGCGATGTAACGCGCCGGGAACTACGTACAGCGCCCGCTCAGTCGTAGCGCCGTGTGTCCTCGATCACCTTGCCGTCGTTGGGCAGGCTACCCACGGCCACCAGTTGCACCTCGGCGCGCAGCTTGGTGACATCGCGGATGCTGCCGGCCAGTGCAGCGGCCAGGCCCTCGTGCGTCGAGGTGGTCTCAACCCGCAAGGTCATGCGGTCGTTGGCCATCTCGCCCTCGATCACCAACCGGCCGCGTCCGGCCTCGGGATGGCGGCGCAGCACCTCGGCCACCTGGCCGGGATGCACAAACATGCCACGCACTTTGGTAGTTTGGTCGGCGCGGCCCAGCCAACCCTTGATGCGGGTATTGCTGCGCCCGGTGGGGCAGGGGCCGGGCAGGATGGCCGAGAGGTCGCCGGTGCCAAAGCGCAGCAGCGGGTAGTCGGGGTTGAGCACGGTGACCACGACTTCGCCAACTTCACCATCGGGGACGGTGTCGTTGGTGCCAGGCCGCACGATCTCCAGGATGATGGCCTCGTCAAGCACCAGGCCTTCGCGGGCCTCGGTCTCGTAGGCAATCAGTCCGGCATCGGCGGTGGCGTAACTTTGGTAGACCTCGATGGCGCGGTCTTTAAGCCAGTCGCGCAGGCTGGGTGGGAAGGCTTCGCCGCCGACCATGCCCTTGGTCAGCGAGCGGATGTCGGCACCGGTCTCGGCGGCTTTCTCGACCAGGATCTTCAGAAAGCTGGGCGTGCCGATGTAGCCTTGCGGCCGCAGATCGGTCACCGCCTGCAACTGCAGCTCGGTGTTGCCGACGCCGCCGGCAAAGGTAGCGCAGCCCACCGCATGGGCGCCCGACTCCATCATCGAACCGGCGGGTGTGAGGTGGTAGCTGAAGCTGCAATGCGCCAGCTCACCGGCGCGGAAGCCCGCGGCGAAGATGGCACGGGCCATGCGCCAGTAGTCGGCGGCCAGGCCCTCGGGCTCGTAGATCGGGCCGGGCGACTGGAACACCCGGCGCGCGCCCTGCTGGATACGCTGGCCGCGCCAGCCGATGGTGGCAAAGCCGCCGATCGGGTCTTGTGCTCGCAGCGCCTGCTGGCGCGCCATCAGTTCGGCTTTGCGCAGCACCGGCAGTTGCGCCAGCGCGCTTCGGCTGCGGATGGCGACGGCATCGACGCCGGCCAGAGACTCGGCAAAGGCGCTGCTGGCCCGCTGCGCATGGGCGACATGGCTGGGCAGGGCGGCCATCAGCGCGGCTTCGCGCTCGACCGGATCGCGCTGTTCCAACGCGTCGTAAAAGTCAGTCATCACGGTCGCTCCATTGGGCGAGTTGCCTCTTCAGGTCGGCGACGAAGTCGCGCACATCAGCGCTGCTGCGCAGCACGTGTTGCTGCCACTCGGGGCTGCTGCGCGACGGCCGCTTCACGCGGGCCGCAGCCAGCACGTCGCCATCGACGGTGGCGCGCGCAATGGCTGTGCCGCGCCGTTCGAACAGCTTGCCTCGCGGGCTGAGACCCAGCTCACGCAGGCTGCGCGTCAGGCCGGCCAGCGCCTCGTCGGGCTTGAACGGCGGCGGCGCAAAGTCGAAGTCTTCAGTAGCCATCGGAGTCGCCCTTAAGGCTTTATCAAGCGGCCGCCGCGGAACCGGCTACGCCGGGCCGCTGGCTGCGCCCCCTTGAGGGGGAGGCGCCGAAGGCGCATCGGGGGTGGGTCAAGCCAGCCAGCGCTTGCGACGCTTGTAGCTCTTGACGTCCTTGAAGCTCTTGCGATCACCCCCGCCCATACCGAGGTAGAACTCTTTGACGTCCTCGTTCTCGCGCAGCGACTTGGCCTCGCCGTCCATCACGATGCGGCCGTTTTCCAGGATGTAGCCGTAGTCGGCATAGCGCAGTGCGATGTTGGTGTTCTGCTCGGCAAGCAAGAAGGTCACCTGCTCCTTGGTGTTCAGGTCTTTGACGATCTCGAACACCTCTTCGACCAGCTGCGGCGCCAGGCCCATCGACGGCTCGTCGAGCAGCACCATCTTGGGGCTGGCCATCAGCGCGCGGCCGATGGCGCACATTTGCTGTTCACCGCCCGAGGTATAGGCGGCCAGGCTGCTGCGCCGGGTCTTCAGGCGCGGGAAGTAGGTGTAGACCTTGTCCAGTGTGCGTGCGATCGCCGCCTTGCCGTCCTTGCGTGTATAGGCGCCGGTGAGCAAGTTCTCCTCGATCGTCAGGTGGGCAAAGCAGTGCCGGCCTTCCATCACCTGCACCACGCCGCGGTCGACCATCTGCGCAGTGCTGAGCTTGTCGATGCGCTCGCCGCGCAGCTCGATGCTGCCCTTGGTGACATCACCGCGCTCGCCAGCCAGCAGGTTGCTGACGGCGCGCAGCGTGGTGGTCTTGCCGGCGCCGTTGCCGCCCAGCAAGGCCACCACCTTGCCCTCGGGCACTTGCAGCGAGACGCCCTTGAGCACCAGGATCACATGGTTGTAGATGACCTCGATGCCGTTGACATTGAGAAGGATGTTTGCAGTTGACATGTGTTTGTCCTTGGCCTGATGCCAGCACCGCGCGCGGCGCTGGCATCAAGGCCCCTACAGCAGGGGCCGTTGAGCTGGGCGATGGCCACTGCCCCAACCCAACAGGCGCCGTGGATCCGGCTCCGCCGGTCCACTGGCGACGCCCCCCCGGGGGGGAGCGCCGCAGGCGCTTCGGGGGGGGGATTACGACTGGCAGTCCGCCGGCAAGCGGCGCGTCAGCTTCTTGTCCGACGTGTACTTTTCGGCCGAGGCCTTGACCAGCGGTTTGATCAGCTGGTCGTCGGCCTGCAGCCAATCGGAAGCCCAAGTGAACTTGGCGCCGTCCCAAGTGTGCACGCGGGCCCAGGCCGAGCCCATGTGGTCAGCGCAGCTGGTGGAGACCGGCCGCATCACACCCTTGAAACCTAGCGCGTCGAGTTTGGCCTGAGTCAGGTTGAGGTTCTCGAAGCCCCAGCGTGCCTGCTCACCGTTCATGACCTTGCCCTTGCCAAAGCGCTCTTGCGCAGCACGCACGCCTTCAGTGGCCAGCAGGGCGCCAACAACACCGCGCATGTACAGCACCTGGCCCACTTCGTCCTTGGGGCCGGTGCCCTGGCCCTTGGCATGCACCTTCTCGAGGATCTCCTTGACCACCTGCGAGCCGTACTCGGCGCCATGCTGCATCATCACCGCGCTGTAGCCCTTGGCGGCTGCACCCACATCACGCAGATCAGGCTCGGCGCCCGACCACCAGGTGCCGAACATCTTCTCGCGCGGGTAGCCGGTGGCCACCGCCTCCTTGATCGAGGTGGCAGTCATCACGCCCCAGGTCTGCATGACGACAAAGTCGGGCCGCTGTTGGCGGATCTGCAGCCAGATCGCCTTCTGCTCAACACCGGGTGCCGGCACTGGCAGCAGTTGCAGCTCGAAGCCGTGCAGCTTGGAGCGCTCTTCGATGATCGGCAGCAATTCTTTGCCAAACGGGCTGTCGTGGTAGACCACGGCAATTTTCTTGCCCTTGAGCTTGTCCCAGCCGCCTTCTTTCTTGGCGATGTGCTGCAGCACGGTGTCGCCGGCCACCCAGTAATGGCCGATCAGCGGGAAGTTCCACTTGAAGACCATGCCGTCGGCCGAATCGCTGCGGCCATAGCCCGAGGTGATCAGCGAGATCTTGTCGGCGGGCACTTTCTCAGTCAGCGCAAAGGTGATGCCGGTGGACAGCGGCTGGAACACTACCGCGCCGCCATGCTTGCCCTTCAGGCGCTCGTAGCACTCGACACCCTTGTCGGTGGCATAAGCGGTTTCGCACTCTTCAACCAGGGTCATCACGCCGTTGATGCCGCCGCGCGCATTCACCAGCTTCATGTAGTCGTTGTGGCCGTTGGCCCAGGGTGTGGCATTGGGTGCCACCGGGCCGGTGCGGCCTGACAGCACCGGGAAGAACTGCTCTTTGGCCTGAGCCTGCGCCGGGCCTGACAGCGCTGCGGCCACCACGGCGGCGGCGAATGCGATCGACTTGAATTTCATGGTCTGTCTCCTGAGGTGAGTGAAAAGGCGCTCGTTGACGCGCATGGAAAAAGTGAGAGTCCTGCCGCGCCGGATCGTTCGTCCGGTGCTGTCAGTGGGGGAACGGCCAAAGCCGCAGTTTCTCTTTGCCGATCGACCACAACCGCGCTAGGCCGTGCGGCTCGACGATGAGGAAAAAGACGATCAGCCCGCCGAACACCATGAAGGTCAGGTGCGAGGCCAGTGCGGTGTCGATCGGGATGTCGAACCAGTAAGGCAGGTTGTCGAGCACGATCGGCAGCACGACGATGAAGGCGGCGCCAAAGATGCTGCCCATGATCGAGCCCAGGCCGCCGATGATGACCATGAACAGCAGCTGGAACGAGCGGTCGATCGAAAACGCCGCCGGCTCCCAGCTGCCCAGGTGCACGAAGCCCCACAGCGCGCCGGCCACGCCGACGATGAACGAGCTGACCGCAAACGCGCTGAGCTTGGCGTAAACCGGGCGGATGCCGATCACCGCCGCGGCCACGTCCATGTCGCGGATGGCCATCCACTCGCGGCCGATGTGGCTGCGCACCAGGTTCTTGGCCAGCAGTGCAAACACCGCCAGAAAGCCCAGGCACAGCAGGTATTTCTCGGCCGGGGTGTTGACGATCCAGCCGAAGACGTCGAGCCGGGCTACCGACACCGAGCCCGAGGTGGAATAGTTGGTGAACCAGGAGATGCGCAGAAAGGCCCAGTCAGTGAAGAACTGCGCCGCCAGCGTGGCCACCGCCAGGTACAAGCCCTTGATGCGCAGCGAGGGGATGCCAAACAACACGCCCACCGCCGTGGCGCAGACGCCGCCCAGCAACAACGAGGCGATCAGCGGCATGCCCTCAATGCGCACCGAGAAGTTGTAGGCCGCATAGGCGCCCACCGCCATGAAGGCGCCGGTGCCCAGCGAGATCTGGCCGCAGTAGCCGACGAGGATGTTGAGCCCCAGCGCGGCCAGCGACAGGATCAGGAACGGGATCAGGATGGCGCGAAAGACATATTCGCTGGCCAGGAAGGGCACGACGGCAAAGGCGAAGGCCAGCAGCGCCAGGATCAGCACACGGTCTTGCGTGACCGGGAAGATCTGCTGGTCGGCGGCATAGCTGGTCTTGAACTGGCCGTTTTCTCTGTAGAGCATGTTGCTTGCCTTTGAATGATCTTTTGCTTGCGGCGGGCTGGGCTTGAGTTGCTGCGCAATTCAGCCGCACGGATAGATCATCGAACGCGTCATACGCGGTCGATGATCTTCTCGCCGAACAGGCCTTGCGGACGCACCAGCAGGAACAGCAGCGCCAGCACATAAGCGAACCAGATCTCGATGCCGCCGCCGAAAAACGGGCCGATGAAGACCTCGGACAGCTTCTCGCCAACACCGACGATGAGCCCGCCGATGATCGCGCCTGGCACCGAGGTGAGGCCGCCCAGGATCACCACCGGCAGCGCCTTCAGCGCCACCAGCGACAGTGAGAACTGCACGCCCAGCTTGCTGCCCCAGATCATGCCGGCGACCAGCGCGACAAAGCCGGCAACGCTCCAGACGATCACCCAGATGCGGTTGAGCGGGATGCCGATCGACTGCGCGGCCTGGTGGTCGTCGGCCACTGCACGCAGCGCCCGGCCGGTGCCGGTGTACTGGAAGAAGGCCGCCAGCACCGCCACCAGCGCCGCGGCCACGGCGGCGGCGATCAGGTCTTCTTTGCTCAGCAGCAGGCCGCCCGGGAAAATGGTGTCGAGCACAAACATCGGATCCTTGGGCATGCCGATGTCGATGCGGTAGATCTCCGAGCCAAACAGCGTCTGGCCGAAGCCGTCCAGGAAGTAGGTGATGCCCAGCGTGGCCATCAGCAGCGTGATGCCTTCCTGGTTGACCAGCTTGCTCAGCACCAGGCGCTCGATCGCCCAGGCCAGCGCGATCATCACCAGCATGGCGCCGGCAAAGGCCAGCACATTGATCAGCACCATGCCCTGCATGCCGGTGTAGAGCGGTATCCACTCGGAAAAACGTGCCATTGCCAGCGCCGCGAACAGCACCATCGCGCCTTGCGCAAAGTTGAACACGCCCGAGGCCTTGTAGATCAGCACAAAGCCCAGCGCCACCAGCGAATACAGCATGCCCGACATCAGGCCGCCGATCAGTGTTTCAAGAAAGAATCCCATTGCTCGTCTCCTGCGGCTTCAGTGTGAGGTGCCGAGGTAGGCACTGATCACGTCTTCGTTGGCACGCACCTCGTCGGGCGTGCCGTCGCCAATCTTCTTGCCGTAGTCCAGCACCACGACACGGTCGCTGATGTCCATCACCACGCCCATGTCATGCTCGATCAGCACGATGGTGGTGCTGAACTCTTCGTTCACTTCCAGGATGAAGCGGCACATGTCCTGCTTCTCCTCGACGTTCATGCCGGCCATCGGCTCGTCGAGCAGCAGCACCTTGGGCTCCATCGCCAGCGCGCGGCCCAGGTCCACCCGCTTCTGCAGGCCGTAGGGCAAGCGCCCCACCGGCGTCTTGCGGAAGGCCTGGATCTCCAGGAAATCGATGATCTGCTCGACGTAAGCGCGGTGCTCGGCCTCCTCGCGCGCCGCCGGGCCGAGGTGGAAGGCCTGCTGGAAGATGTTGGTCTTCATCTTCAGATTGCGCCCGGTCATGATGTTGTCGATCACGTTCATGCCCTTGAACAGCGCCAGGTTCTGGAAGGTGCGCGCCACGCCCATTTCGGCCACCTGGCGGCTGCTCATGTGGCTGAAGGTCTGGCCACGGAAGCTGATGCTGCCCCGCTGCGGCGTGTAGACGCCGTTGATGCAGTTGAGCATGCTGCTCTTGCCGGCGCCGTTGGGGCCGATGATGGCGCGCACCTCATGCTCGAGCACATCGAAGCTGATGTCGGTCAGCGCATTCACGCCGCCAAAACTCAGGCTGATGTTCTTGACCTCAAGGATGACGTCGCCGGCCTGGCGCGGGTTCTGGTTTTCAACCATCTCAGGCAGCCTTCTTCAACGCAGGAAAGGTCTTGGCATCGACGATCGCCAGCGTGGCCGAGACCGAGCCGCTGCGGCCGTCCTCAAACTTGACCGCAGTGTCGATGAACTGTTCGGTCTTGCCGCCGTACAAGGCGTCGATCAGCACGCTGTATTTCTCGTTGATGTAGGCGCGTTTGACCTTGCGGGTGCGCGTCATCTCGCCGTCGTCGGCATCCAGTTCCTTGTGCAGCACCAGGAAGCGGGTGACCTGGCTGCCGGCCAGCAGCGCGTCGGCGGCGAGGTCGGCATTGACCTTCTCGACACAATCGCGGATCAGCTCATAGACCTCGGGCTTCTGCGCGATGTCGGTGTAGCCGGCATAGCTCAGGTTGCGTTTCTCGGCCCAGTTGCCCACCGCGTCGAAGTCGATGTTGATGAAGGCGCAGACGCGGTCGCGTTTGTCGCCGAAGGTCACCGCCTCCTTGATGAAGGGGAAGAACTTCAGCTTGTTCTCCACGTACTTGGGCGCAAACATCGCACCGTCGTGCGCCCCGCCGTGGATGCGGCCCACATCCTTGGCGCGGTCGATGATCTTCAGGTGGCCGCCGTTGTCGATGAAGCCGGCGTCGCCGGTGCGGTACCAGCCGTCGGCGGTCAACACCTCGGCGGTGGCTTCGGGGTTCTTGTAGTACTCCTTGAGCAGCCCGGGGCTCTTGACCAGGATCTCGCCCTGCTCGGTGAGCTTGATTTCCACGCCCTGCACCGGCACACCCACGGTGTCGGCCCGGGCCTCGTTGTCGGGCTGCAGGCAGACGAAGACCGCGGTCTCGGTGCTGCCGTAGAGCTGCTTGAGGTTGATACCGATCGAACGGTAGAAGCTGAACAGGTCGGGGCCGATCGCCTCGCCGGCGGTATAGGCCACGCGCACCCGGCTCAGCCCCAAGCTGTTGCGCAGCGGGCCATAGATTGCCCAGTCGCCGAGTTGCCACTTCAGCTTGTCGATCAACGACACCGGCTGGCCATCGAGCAGCGCCGGGCCGACGCGCCGGGCTACTGCCATGCAGGCATGGAACAGTTGGCGCTTGATCGCGCTGGCATCCTCCATGCGGATCATCACGCTGGTGAGCAGGCCCTCGAAGATGCGCGGCGGCGCGAAGTAGTAGGTCGGTCCCACCTCCTTCAAGTCGATGGTGACGGTAGCCGCCGACTCGGGGCAGTTGACGATGTAGCCGCAGGCCAGCCACTGCGCATAGCTGAAGATGTTCTGGCCGATCCAGGCCGGCGGCATGTA
>JBBQJN010000065.1:0-14832 GCA_038325945.1 Burkholderiales bacterium
TCCATCTCGGCCTCGCTCATCTCGGGGTTGTCCTTGATCATCAGCGCCGCGGCGGCTTGGCGATTGCCATACAGGTAGTTCACCCAGCCGATCACCGAGGCATCCACAAAGCGCTGCACCAGCTGCGGCTTGGCTTTGACCATCTCGGTGCGGGCCTCGATCAAGGTGCTGTAGGTGGAGAAGCCATGGTCGGCCAGCAGGTGCACCACCGGCTTGAACTTGCCCTGGTTCTGCACATAGATCGGCTCGGCCACCGAGTAGGCCTGCTGGATCGCCTTGGGGTTGGCCAGGAACGGGCCCAGGTTGTAGTTGTAGGGCTTGAGCGCCTCGTCCCTGAAGCCGTGCGTCACCTTCAGCCACTGCCACCAGCTGAACTGGCCGTCCTTGGCGATCAAGGCCAGCGGCGCGGTTTTCAGCGCCTCGAACTTCTCGTAGCCCTGGCCGGGATGGGCCAGCAGGGCTTGCGGGTCTTTCTGGAGCATCGCCGCCACCACCACCGTGGGCACGCCGTTCTTAACGTTGTCTAAACTGTGCAGCAGGTTGCCGGTCATCAGAAAATCGATGTGCCCGGCCGGCAGCAGCGGCCGTTGTTGACCGACGGCCCGCCTTGCTGGATCGTCACCTCCAGCCCGTACTTTTTGTAGGTGCCATCGGCCAGCGCCTGGTAGAAGCCGCCAAACCCAGGTCCGCTTTGTGCCTAGATTGGAGCCGTTTTGCGGGCGTACGTGGGCCCATGGGATTGCCTCTCAACCTCTCAGCCTCTCAACCCGCCCGAGATCTTCAGCCCGGCCAGGAAGTAGGGCAGCGCCGCCGGCAGCCGCAGCAGCCGCAGCCGCTGCCAGCGCGTGGCACCGTACAGCGTGAACAGCTCGCGCAGGTGGCGGTCGGTGGCGCGCAGGCCAATCACCGTGTTCGACAGGATCGGAAAGAAGGCCACGATCCAGGCGCACAGCAGCAGTGCCGCGGTGGTGCTTTCGACATAGATCAGGATCAGCGGCGCCACCGCCACGATGGGCGTGACCTGCAACACCACGGCCAGCGGAAACAACGCACGCTCGAGCGTGGGTGACAGCGCAAACACCATGGCGATCAGCACGCCGCCGGCGCACGCCAGCGCCAGCGCGCCGAAGGTGATCTGCAGCGTCACCCACCAGCTGTCGGCCAGCGAACCGAAGTGGGCCGCCAGCGTCTGCACGATCAGCGATGGCGCGGGCAGCGTATAGGCCGGGATGCCAGCGGCGCGCACGCCCAGCTCCCAGGCCGCCAGCAGGCCCCGCATCAGCAGCGCGGGCAGAGCCCAAGACTTCACTGCGCGGCGCTAGCTTGTTGGGCGGGGGCGCTGTGGGCCGGGTGCGCGCCGGCCAGCGCCTCACCGAGGCGGCGGCAAGCCTGGGCAAAGGCCGGCGTGTGGCGGAAGTCGGGCGAGCGCGGATAGGGCTGGTCGATCGCCTGCTCGGCCACCACGCGGCCCGGGCGGGCGGCCATCACCAGCACCCGCTGGCTGAGGAACACCGCCTCGGCGACGCTGTGGGTGACAAACAGCGCCGCCATCTGCCCGCTGTCCTGCCACCACTGCAGCAGGTCGGCGTTGAGCGCCTGGCGGGTGATGTCGTCAAGCGCGGCAAAGGGCTCGTCCATCAGCAGCAGCCCGGGCTGGGTGACCAGGGCGCGGGCGATCGAGGCCCGCATCTTCATGCCGCCCGACAGCTGCGCCGGCTAGGAGCCTGTCGGGCTTGGGGCGTCGATAGCGAGAATCGGCCCCAGCGAGGGCAGTTCTTGCCGGATTTGCCGCCCCATAGCCCAGCTATGGGGCAAAAAGACGGTGAGAATTGGACCGCTGCGGTCTATTCGCCGCCGACGCTCCCCAAGCCCGACAGGCTCCTAGGCGGTCTCGAACTCGCTCAGCCCCACCCTGGCCAGCACCGCCCGCATGGCCGCCGCGGCCTCGCCGCGCGAGCGGCCCTGCAGCCGCAGCGGCAGCCAGACGTTGTCGAACACGCTGGCCCAGGGCATCAGCGTGGGCTCCTGAAAGACAAAGGCGGTCTGGTGCCGACCGCCGGCCTGCAGCGCAGGCACCTGCAACTGGCCGGCGCTGGCGGCCTCCAGGCCGGCGGCCAGCCGCAGCACGGTGCTCTTGCCGCAGCCCGAGGGGCCGAGCAAGGTGACAAATTCGCCGGCCTGCAGCGTGATCGAAATATCCGCCAGGGCCAGCAGGCCGTTGTTGAAACGCTTGTCGACCCGCTGCAGCGAGACCAGAGGCGGGGGCGGTGTCGACAAGGGCATGGGGTGCGAGTGTGCCCGCGTTTGCCGCTACGGTTTCAGGTTGAGACCTCGGACCGCCCGAACAGGCCGCCCGAACTGGCCGCCCGAACAGGCCGCCCGAACAGGCCGCCAAAACAGGCCGCCAAAACAGGCCGCCCACAGCCGCGATGGGGCTAGTCGCTGAGCCGCGTCACGCCGTCGAGCTTGCAGGCATACACCGCGTTGCGTAGCGCGGCGATTGCCTCGTAGCGGGTGAAGCTGCGGCGCCAGGCCAGCACCACGCGGCGGCTGGGCAGCGGCGCCTCGAACGGGATGTAGACCACCTGGCCGGGGCCGTCGCTGCGGTCGAAGCTGGGCACGCTCAGCCGTGGCACCACGGTGATGCCCATGCCCGAGGCCACCATGTAGCGGATGGTCTCCAGCGACGAGCCTTCGAAGCTCTTGCGTATGCCCTGGGCATCGCTGGCAAAGCGGGCGAACTCGGGGCAGACCTCAAGCACATGGTCGCGAAAGCAGTGGCCGGTGCCCAGCAGCAGCATGTTCTCTTGCTTGAGTTCCTCCGAGCTGATGCGCTTGCGCTTGGCCAGCGGGTGTTTGGCCGGCACCGCCACCATGAAGGGCTCGTCGTACAGCGGCGCGATGGCCAGGCCGTTGTCGGGGAAGGGCTCGGCCAGGATCGCGCAATCGAGCTCGCCGCTGCGCAGCATGTCCAGCAGCTTGACGGTGAAGTTCTCCTGCAGCATCAGCGGCATCTGCGGCAACTGCGCGATGGTCTGGCGCACCAGCTCAGGCAGCAGGTAGGGCCCGATGGTGTAGATGATGCCCAGGCGCAACGGGCCGTTCAGCGGGTCTTTGCCGCGCTGGGCAATCTGCTTGATCGCCGCCGCTTCGTCCAGCACGGTCTGTGCCTGCCGCACGATCAGCTCGCCCAGCGGCGTGACACTGACCTCGGCGCCACCACGCTCAAACAGCTTGAGCTCCAGCTCCTCTTCGAGCTTCTTGATCGCCACGCTCAGCGTGGGCTGCGAGACAAAGCAAGCCTCGGCGGCGCGGCCGAAATGCTTTTCGCGGGCAATGGCGACGAGGTAGCGCAGCTCGGTGAGGGTCATGCGCAAATTATTGACTGCTCGGCCGGTTTCATGTTCGGGCGGATGGCGGCTCAGGTGCAGAGGCCATCCGCCGCACAGCAGAGCCGGCGCCGAGCGGCTCAGCCGCCGGGCCGGTCAATCCGCCTGAGTACCCGGGTGCCGGCCATCCAGTCGGGCAGCGCCTGGCGATGTCGGCCAAACAGCAACGGCAGCCAGCCCAGCCCCAACAGCCAAGAGTAGTTCAGCAGCTTGACAAGCTGGCGGGCATAGGCGCGCTTGAAGCTCAGCCGCTGGCCATCGCGGTCGGTCACCCGCAGGCCCAGCAGGCGCTTGCCCAGCGTGGCCTGGCGCCACGAACTCAGCCTGTAGGCCGAGATCGCGCAGACGCCCGCCGCCGCCGCCAGCATCAGGGTGAAGGCCTGCTCTTCAGAAAGGGTCGACGCCATGCCGATGGTCTGGCCGATGAAACTGACGATGAACTCGCCGGACAGCGCCAGCAGGAGCCATAGCAGCAGCGCTACTGGCAGGTCGATCAGCGCGGCGAACAGCCGGCGAATCGCCGGGGCGTGCTCGGCCTCGGTGATGCCGGGTGCCGGCGCCGCGCCGGTCGCCGGGTCTGCCGCCACCGGGCCGGATGCCACCGCATGCGCCGGTGCCGGCTGGGCCGCAGCGGCCGCTCGTGCCGCCTTGGCCGCCGCGGGTGCCACGTCGGCCGCGGCCAGCTCGGCGCTGATCGCCGGCCGCGATCGTCGCGCATGCCAACCGCGCAGCCGCGGCTCGAGGAAGTCGTAGAACAGCAGCGCCGGCAAGCCGACCAGCACATGCGAGAGCAGTCCGATTCCGGCGCCGGTCATCGAATGGCTGTCATTCACGAACTGGCCCAGCCGTCCGGTCAACCAGACGGAGAGGTTGCCGGTCAGCGCGATGTTCAACACGATGAACAGCAGGCCCACCGCGCCCAGCAGTATCAAGCGGCCGCGGGTGCGCCAGCGCAGGTCGATCTCGGCGTCGACCCGCCCGGCCAGGCGCAGCGTGCGGCTGCGCGCGATGAAGCCCTGCACCAGCGCGTAGCGGCCGCCGTACTGCGCGGCCCAGGCGGCGTTCGGCGCGCACAAGTGCTGCCAGTCCAGCGCCAGGTCGAGCTCGCGGTCGCTGAGCAGGCCGGCGGGCTTGTCGTTGTCGCTGCCGTAAAGCTGCTGCTGCATCTCGGCGCTGTCGGCCAGCCGGCGCAGCTGCCGCGCAGCGTTGGCCTCCTCGTCGGCCCAGCGGTCCAGCCGCCGCCACACCCGCATCAGGCTCTCGTGCGAGATGTCGATGCGGCTGCCCGGCAGCAGCGGTTCGCCCTCGGGCGGCATCAGGAACGAGCGGCTGCCCTTGCGAAACACCGCCAGCACGGCCTCAACCTCGGCCGGCTCGGCGTCGCAGATCGCGCACAGATCGGCCAGCGCGGTGGGCCGGCGGATGCCGCGAGCGTCGGTGCCCTTGTCGGTGATGGCGCGGAATACTCGCGTTGCCAGTTGCTGGGCGGGCGCAGGCGGGGCCGCCGGCGCCGCAGCCGCCGCTGCGGCCGGCGATGTGACCGGCGGCGCCAGCTCGGCATAGGCCTTCTCGGCATGCAGGTCCAGCGCCTGGCGCATGCCGCCGATGGCGTCGTAGTGCGCCAGCTCCAGCAGGCCCTGGCCGCCGCCCTGGTGCTCCCAGTTGGCCCAGGTGCGGTTCAGCGCATGCTGCAGGATCGATAGCTGGTCGGGGTTGTCGCCCACATCATTGAGCAGCCGGGTCAGCAGCACCGGGCTGATCTGCGCCCCGGCCAGGCTCACCGGCCCGGTGATGGCGGCGCGGATCTCGTCGCGGGTCAGCCGCGGCACCAGGTACTGGCCTTCGTTCATCACCTCGGGCAGGCCGTGGAACTGGGCGCAGTCGCCCAGGTAGTCCGAGCGCATGGTCAGCACGATGTAGATCGGCAGTGCGCTCTGCGCCACCGCCTCGAGCAGCAGCTTGACGAAGCGCCGTGCCTCGGGCCCGGGGCCATGCTGCGTGTTGCCGGCGGCGTCGGTGCTGCCCTGGTAGCGGAACAGCTCCTCGAACTGGTCGACCACCAGCAGCAGGTTGCTGCCCTCGGGCAGCCGCGCCTGCCGCACGATGTCGACCAGGCCAAGCCCGCTCATGCGCAGCGTGCCGCTGACCAGCTCCTCGGCGGTCATGCCGTCGCCCAGCGCCTGGCTGAACAGCACCTCGGGCGCGGCCAACGCCAGCGCCAGCGCGCCTATCGGGTCGTGGCCGGGGCGGCAACTGGCCATGCGCCAGTCGGCACCGGCGTGGGTCAGGTAGCCGCGGTGCAGCGCCGGGCGCAGCCCGCAGTTCACCAGCGACGACTTGCCGCTGCCCGAGGTGCCGACCACGGCCAGGAAGCGGCGTTGCGCCAGTTTGTCGACCATGCGGTCGATCTGCCGCTCGCGGCCGAAAAACAGCTGCTGCTCGTCGGTGCGGAACGGCCGCAGGCCGGGGAACGGATTGCGCCGGCCCTGCTCGGCCGCGTCAGCCATGGGGGCTGATCCCCAGCGCGTCCAGCAGCGGCTTGGCCAGCGCGGCGTCGAAGCCGCCCAGCCCGTCGATCAGCGTGGCCTGGCACAGGCTGGCCAGTTTCTTCTTGTCCAGCGACTTCTCGGGCGCCAGCCAGCCGTAGACGGTGTCTATGGGCCGGCCCTGGCGCAGCGACGGCGCCTTGGCGATGTCGACCAGCACGTTGGCATACCACTCCTTGGTGCCCTGGCCGTAGTACACCAGCACCGCATCGCAGGCCGCCAGCCGCTGCTCGTGGGCCAGCCGTGCCGCCTGAGCGTCGGCGGCAAAGGCCGGCAACAGCAGCTCAAGGCCCAGGCTGTCGAGCAACACCGCCAGGCCGTCGATGGCATCGCTGTCGCGTCTGTCGTAGACCAGGTAGACCGACTTGGCGGCGCCGCTGGTCACCGCTGCGGGCGGTGGCCGCTCGATCTCGGCCAGCGCCTCGTTGACGGCGCGCTTGACCTCCTCCAGATCGGCGGTGATCAGCTCGCCAAGCTGCACCGCATCGTCGTGGTGCAAGGCGTGGATGAACTCGCGCTGGCGATCGTCGCTGCCCTGCAGGCCGGCCGGCAGCGAGACGACGCGGCGCAGCGCGCCGCTGCGCGCCAGCGCCGCCGATTCGGTGTTCTGCAGCTCCACTGCCGGGCAGCGGCTCTCGCCATCGGGCGCCCAGCCGCTGCGGTCGCCGACCAGGTGCACAGCCAGCTTGCAGCGCGCCAGCGCCGATTGCACCGCCGCGCGGTAAGCGGTCTCGGCGCGCGGCAGCTCGCGGTCGGGCAGCACCGTGTAGCCGCGCGCGACCAGGTCGATCGCCAGCGCGCTGCGGTCAGCGCCGCGATCATGGTCGCATTCGGCCAGGTAGACCTTGGGCAGCGCCGGCCCGGCGGCCGCGGCCTGCTCGTCGTTGGCGGCCTCGAGATCGTTGATCAGCGTGCTGAGGTTGAAGGCCAGCGTCATGATCTGGTCGATGTACTTGGCGCGCGAGTCCTTGTCGAAATCGGGGTCGAACTCTTTGGGCGCATTGCCGGCCAGGCGCTCGAAGAAGTTGTAGCCGGTCATCTCGCGCATCACCGGCGGCAGCGGGTCAAGCGAGGCCGGCGGCGCCTTGATCACCTTGAACACCCGCGACTTGTTGTCCAGCGTCAGGTTGCCGTTGCGTTCGGCGGCCTCGCAGAAAGCCTGGGCTTCGTCGCGGCACCACTGTGAGCTGACATAACCCTCGCTGACCACCGCCAGCAGCACCGCCGAGTCGGGCAGCTGGGCCATGATTTCGGGCGTGAACACGTCGTTGCCCTGCAGCCGCTCGTCGCGCCAGATTTCCGGCGCGCGGCCCAGCCGCTGCTCGAGTACCACGCCCAGGGTCTTGTGGAGGCGGCTCACCCAGCCGTCTGCGTCATCGAACAATGGCTTGTTGTCCTTGTGGGTGTAGCTGATGAACAGGTGTCGCTTGAAGCGCATGGCCAGACCCTTGACGCGCCCCGCCGGGGCAAAAGCGGCCACAGGGTAGGCTGCGGCGCGGCCGGCGGCAATCCCCAACTGCTCCGGCGGGTCCGCGTGCAACCAGACTTCGAACTCGATCTGAACTGACACGAAAGCAACGCCAGCGCAGGCCGCAAACCAAGCGGCCAAAGAGACAAAGACGCCCGGTGGGGTTGTGGACAGCTCGACGAAGGGCCAGAGAATGCGTGTGACTTGCACCGGTGCGTTGCCGCACCGGGCATGTTTCATCGTGCGATCGTCATGATCCGGGTGATCGCTGGTGGCGGCTACCGGGAGCGGTGCCGCTTGGGAGTGATCTCGCCTGTTCGCCCGATGTCGGCGCGCTGAGCCGCAACAGCGTGCGCAATGCCCAGTGGGCAAACACCCCGGCGGCCAACCCGGTGACACCCGCGGTAATGAGTCTGGTGAGCGACGGGCCGGCCGGAGGCGCCAGGGCTGCTGCGGGTGCGACAGCGGCCGGCGCATGATCGGCGGCATCGTCTGCAGCGCGCTCGGGCGTCGCACTCGCCTCGACTGTCGAAGAATTCGTCGTCGGTATCAGCGCTGGCGTCTTCGGCACCTCGTCATCCGCGAGGTGGCGCATCGACCCAAACGTCTTGGCGTAGACCCAGGTGAATTCGGCCCCGATGAGGAAGATCTGCGCCGAGTAGTAGACCCACACGAAAACGACGATAAGCGAGCCTGCGGCACCGAAAGCGGAAGCAATACCACTCTTGCCGATGTAGGTACCGATGAGCAGCCGCCCGATCGTGAAGAGCAGCGCAGTGACGATTGCGCCTACCCAGACGTCGCGCCACTGCACCCGCACCCGCGGCATGATCTTGTAGATCATCGCGAACACGCCCGTTGTCAGCCCGAACCCGAGCACCATGTTGAGCGTCTGGGCCAGCACTTCCCACTCGGCGAATGCACCCGACCACAACTTGTCCAACGCGGACACGGCGGCACCCATGACCAACGAGACCATCAGCAAGAACGCAATGCCCAGCACCATGCCGAACGACAGCAGTCGCGCGCGCACCAAGGCCCATAGACCGCCGGAGCGGCTGCGCACAGGAGCACGCCAGATGCGGTCCAACGCATCCTGAAGTTCGCCGAACACCGTGGTGGCGCCGATCAGCAGGATCGCAATGCCAATCACGGTCGACAGCACGCCCTGCGCAGGTTTGTCGCTTACGCTGGCCAATATGGCCTCGACCGCCTTGGCGGCGTCGGCCCCGAGCAAGGATTGCAGCTGGCCGAAGACCTCGCCACGTACCGCATCCTCGCCGAAGAGGAGTCCGGCGATCGAGATCACGACCAGCAGCAAAGGCGCCATCGAAAAGACGCTGTAGTACGACAGCGCCGCACCCATGCTCGGCGCGTAGTCGGCAACCCAGGCGCTGCCTGCCGTCTTGACCAACTTCAGCCAGGACGGCCGGGACGCCTGCAACGCTTGCACGCTGCCCATTGCGGCGGTCTCTTTGCTCATCCCGGCACCGCCGGCATGCCGGATGTCCGGCCCTGCGGACGCTGGAGGTCTTGTGCGCGGGGGCGACGACGGCACTGGGCCGTGCGTCGTGTCGGCCCAGGCCGCCCGCAGCGCGCGAGATCAATCTTGAACATCGCACACAGGGTGTCAGCCACCCGCTTGGCGCGGACACGATCGGGTCGGCCATCGGCGTCACCCGTTCGGTCGGCACGCTCTGCCCGGGCAAACTGAAACGGTCGCGCAGCCAACCGAATGGCTTCGGGCGACCTGCATTCAGGCAAGGTCGCCCAGCGGCGGCCGATCTTGGTGGGGGTGATCTTTCGCATCGGGAACTCCGGAAATGGGTGAAGAACCACGGTACATGCGGCACTGGCGGCGTGCGTGACGCGACGCTTGTAGCCGAGCTAACGACAGCGCGCTGGCTAAGGCTGCGCGGTCGTGAAAGCCTTGGTTGCGCCAGGTCGGCCGTGGTCCAGCCGTTCGTACTCCGAGATCAACTGCGCGCCGAAGAGCAGCAAGGTTGCGGCCAGTTCCAGGCTCAGCAGAACCGCGATGGCGGTCGTCAGCGAGCCATAGACGGTGCCGATCTGCGACAAGGTTGCGAAATACCACACCAGCAGGTGACGCGATACCTCCCAGAGCACGGCAGCCACCACGGCGCCGACCAGGGCGTGCCGCAGCGACAGCCGGCCGACCGGCATGACCATGTAAATCGAGGTCAGCACGAAGATCTCGCCACCCAGGCCGAGCAGGTACAGCAGCGTGCTCGACAAGCTGCTCAGCGACCAACTGCTCCACAGGAAACCGACGCGCTGTGTTCCCATGACTTGCAGGCTGCCGGCCACCAGCGTGACCACCAGCAGCCCGATGCCAAGGCACAGAATGTAGGCATACGGAATGATGGCGGAGACGAGAAAGCGCCTTCGCCGGATCACCACGCGGTGATGGAAGACCACCGACATGGCGTTCTCCAGCACCGTGAAGGCCAGCGAACTGAAGAACAGCATGGTGGCCAGCAGTACCCAACCGGCAACCTCGCGATTCGCCAGGAAGGTCGCCAGCTCGGCCACGACGGCGCGCGATTGGCCAGGAATCACCCATTCGAGGTATCGCCCCACGGTGCTCAACAGCTCGGTCTGGTCGACGAAGTGCGACAGCGCGATCACCGTCAGGATCAACAACGGCACGATCGACAACAAAGCGTAGTACGCCACCGCACCGGCCAGCAACAGACCCTGATTGGCGCGAAACGCCTTCAGCGTCTGCAGCACGAATGAACCCGGCCGCTGCAGCAAAAGGGTCATTCGATGACTTGGGCGGAGCATGGTTTGCCGCGCGCCGGTCAAGGCGGCGGCCCGATCAGCGACGGCTGGCGTTTCATGGCTTCCAGCGTTGCCCGGCTGGGGCAGGCCGACAGCGAGAGCTACGGGCGGTAAACGTCCTGTGCCCGATGGGTTGTCCAGTTGCTTTGAAGGTAGTCTGCGTCCTCATCATTACGCGGTCGAACGCCCATCAATATCCCGCCCTTCTGGATGCCCTCTTCGTAGCGCTTGACTCTCTCTTCGGGCATGTTCCAGCCGACCAGGGCGCCAATCAGCCCGCCGGTTGCAGCACCCGCGCCGGCACCGGCAACGGCGGCAGCCAGTGGGCCCGCAACCACGATGCCGAGCCCGGGAATCAAGAGTGTCGTGCCCACTGCCGCAACGGCGGCGGCAATGGCGCCGAGGGTTCCGCCGATGGCGCCACCGACGCCTGCGCCTTCGGCAGCCTTGTTGCCCAACTCGGTCTCGGCACCTTCCGTCACAAAGTGACGTTTGCGCGTGTCATCCGACATGGCGAGGTTGACGTCCGAGTTGGTGTAGCCGCGCTCGGTTAGCGCGTTGTAGCCGTGCTCCGCGCTTTCGCGGTCTGGAAACAAGCCAGTCATGAGGGGTCGGTCTGAAGTCATGTGAATCTCCTTGAAGGTTGATGGGCTGGAGACCGCCTACCGGCGTCCAGATGTGCCACGTTCCGGGCCCGCTCATCGTGCGACATGTCACGTGCGTTTAGAGCCGGACGTAGCCGTGCCATTGGATAGGCTACGTCCTACAAGGCGACTTCTCTGGCGATTGAGAGGCCTCCCTTGTCCGACGATGGGCCATGCAATCGGGCGCCACTTTAAAAAAAAAGTTCGTCATCTCCCGACACTTGGCAGGCCTTGCTTCGACCTTCTGCGGCGCGTTTGGCGCAGGTAGTGCCCACGCCTCGGCGCGGGCATGCATCAAGTGAGGCCCAATGCGTCGGCGACGGCACCTGCGTCGATCAAAGTCGATCAGGGCCCCCGCCCCTTGAAGCTGACCCTCTGGCAAGACCCCCGCGTCATGCCCGTTGTCGAGGACGCGTCTTCGCGGTAGCCTTGCGGGCTGCGCCCACGCTGCCCCGAGCGCTTGGTTCGGCCCCGCTCTGTGGCTTGCGCTTGGCCAGACTGGCGGCCAGCAGTGCGGTCAGGTCCACAACGTTGCCGCTGCCTGCCTCCGATGGCGCATCCTGCAGCGGCGTGACGGTCTCGGTCTGGCCGGCTGCCAACTTCTTGTTCACCAGCGCGTGAACGGCCGCACTGAACATGTCGGTGTAGGCCTGCGGGTCCCATGGGCCCGTCATGTCGCTGATGAGCTGCTCTGCCATCTTCAGCTCGGCAGGCTTCAGCCCGGCGGCGTTCTTGCCCGCGGCAGGAAGTTTGAGTTCGTCCAGCGCACGGATCTCACTGGCCCAGCGGATCGTGTTGAGCACCAGCGCGGCACCCGTCGGCACCAGCACGGCGAGGTGCTCCTTGGTGTGCATCACGACGCGGGCGATGCCGATGACGCCCGCCTCGATCATCGACTCTCGCAGCAGCGCGTAGACCTTCTCGCCCTTGCCGATGGGCTCCAGGTAGTACGGTGTTTCGAGCAGTGTGAACGCAATTTCGCCGGCCTGGACGAAGGACTCGATCTCGATGGTTTGCGTCGACTTTGGATACGCGGCCTTGATCTCGTCCTCGCCCAGGATCACATAGTCGCCGTCGTCCTGCTTGATGCCCTTGACGATGTCGTCGCCCTGGATCTCCTTGCCGGTGCGCTTGTTCACGCGCTTGTAGCCCACCGGGTCCATCGAGCGCTTGTCGAGCCAGTCGAAGTCGATGCCGACATTCTGAGAGGCCGGGTACAGGGCCACGGGCACATGCACCAGGCCAAAGGTGATGGCGCCTTTCCAGATCACGCGTGGCATTTGAGCTCCTTGATCGGCGCTGCGCCGAAGGTGGGTGGTGAGGGCCGCGATGGCCGCAGCACGGGCTTCACGCTGCGACTTTGGGCCGTGGGGCGCTGCGGGTGGCTGCCGATGACTTGAACCCGGTCAAGGTGTACCCCAGGGTTGCCATCGCAGCCGTCAGACTGCGCGCCGTCTTGGCGTAGTCTTTCCAGGGTTCGTTGGCAGTGTCGAGGCGCTCATGCACGGTAGCCACCGTCCAGTGGTTGCCCCCGCGCAGCGACGGTAGTTCGCTCCACGCGACAGGTACCGAGATGCCCAACCCTGGCCGGGCCCGTGCCGACCAGGCGCAGATGGTGGTGGCGCCGAGACCGTTGCGCAGGGTGTCGATGTAGATCTTGCCGACCCGGTTCTTCGGGCCGCTCTTGGCCACGAAGCGTTGCGGAATCGTCCGTGCCATGTGCACCACGATGGCCTGCGAAAACCCCTTGACGGTGTCCCAGTCGTGCACCCTGCGCACGGGCACCACGACATGCAGGCCCTTGCCGCCGCTGGTCTTCAGAAAAGACGGCAGACCGAGTTGCGCCAGGAAGGTGTGCATCAGCTGCGCCGCTTCCTGTACGTGGGCCCAGGGCACGCCCTCGCCGGGGTCAAGGTCGAACACCATGCGGTCCGGGTGCTCGAACGAAGCGGTGCCCGTGTTCAGTGTGTGGAATTCGACGACGTTCCATTGCGCTGCAGACAGCAGGCCTTGTGCGCTGACGACCTGCAGCATCGCCCGATGGCTGATGTCCAGAGCCGGGTCGAGCTGACGGACGCCGAGCAGCTTTTCGGTCTCGGCGTGTTTCTGGAAGAACAGCTGACCGTCGACGCCACTGGGCGCGCGCACCAATGACACCGGACGACCTTTGAGGTGCTTCATCATCAGGGTGCCGACGACGCCGTAGTAGCGAACCAGATCGAGCTTGGTGGTGCCGGTGCTGGCGTCGATCACGCGTTGCGGGTGGGTGATCTGCGGATACTGGCGCCCGCTGTGCGCCGAGCGCAGGCCGCTGGCCGAAGCAGGCTTGGGGCTGTTCACACGCAGCGCCTTCTCGCGAACGATGACGCTGGCGTCCTTGTCGGTTCGCAGCCCGCGAAACACGGCATGGCGGATGCGGGCAGCGCGTGTCCACGCTGCGAACGAGACCTCGGCGACCAGCGTGGGTGCGACCCAGCGGGGTTTGCCTTCGATGTCGGCGTGTTCAGCGAACGGGCTCGTGGTTCGAGCCTGCGCGACCAGCGCTTGCTTCAGGTCCATCAGGGTTCGTTGGCTGAACCCGCTGCCGACACTGCCGACGTGCTGCAGTGCGCCTTGGGCATCGTGCACGCCCAACAGCAGCGCGCCGAAGCCGGCGCGTGTGCCTTGCGGGTCGGTGTAGCCACCGATGACGAACTCCTGGCGCAGACCGCACTTCAGCTTGATCCAGTCGACGGACCGGGCAGATTGGTAGCGGGAACTGCGCCGCTTGGCGATGATGCCTTCCAGGCCCAGCTTGCAGGCCGAGGCGATGATGCCGTCCGGCGCAGCAGCGAACGCCTGGCTGAATCGCACGCGGTCCGCCGGTGCAGACAAAAGCAGATCCTTGAGCACTGCACGTCGCCGTTCGAGCGGCAGTTGGCGCAGATCGTGGCCATTGAAATATGGCAGGTCGAACAGATAGAGAACGACATCGTCGCTGTCGCCCGTGTCGAACGACTGCTGCAGCGCGCCGAAGTCGGGGATGCCTTCGTCGTTGGGCACGACGATTTCGCCGTCGAACCAACCGGGCGGCCACTTCAGGCCTTCGATGGTCTTCTGCAAGGGGCGAAGTTTGGATGTCCAGTCGTGCCCGTTGCGGGTGAAGAGCCGGGCCGTGCCGTTGTTGACGCGCACCAGCATCCTGTAGCCATCGAACTTGATCTCGCAGAGCCAGTCCTCGGGATGTGCGGGTGGGCCCGCGGCCAATGTGGCCAGCTGCGGCGACAGTGCTTCAGGCAGTGCAGCTGCGACGCCCATCGACGCCATTGCGACCGTTGGCGTCGGCCCGGCAACCCGGGCGTGTGGTGGACCCAAGGTCTTCACGCTGTCCGGCCTTTCGTCGACCACGCTGAAATCGGCCGATGCCCGGGCCCAGGCGTCTTTCTCTTTGATCAGCAGCCAGGGCGCCTGCTTTTCGCTTTTGCCCTTGATGCGCACCAGCACCCACTTGCCACGCAGCTTGTGGCCTTGCAACTCGAACTTCAGGTTGCCTTCGCGGTAGGCCCGCAGCGCATCGCTCAACGGCTTCCAGGTGCCGGTATCCCACACGATGACCTTGCCGGCGCCGTACTGCTTGGCAGGAATGGTTCCTTCGAAGGCCGCGTAGGCGAGGGGATGGTCCTCGACCTGAACGGCCATGCGCTTGACCGCGGGGTCCAGGCTCGGGCCTTTGGGCACCGCCCAGCTCTTCATCGCGCCGTCCAGTTGCAACCTGAAGTCGTAGTGCAGACTGCTGGCCCAGTGCTTCTGGACCACGAAGGCCAAAGGCCCATGGCCGGATGTGTCGACCTCATCCCCGGGCTGCGGCTCGGGCGTGCGGTCAAAGTTTCGTTTCGCCTTGTAGGCCTGAAGGGGGTCGACCGGCCGCTGCAGCACTGACGCCCGGGCCTTGCTCACGGCGCCTCCTTGGCCGAATCTTGGCATTCAGTTCCTGATCGGTG
>JBBQJN010000066.1:0-14827 GCA_038325945.1 Burkholderiales bacterium
AAATGGACCGCTGCGGTCGATTCGCAGCCGACGCTCCCCAAGCCCGACAGGCTCCTAGTGCACCCTGACGCGCGCGAAGCCCAACTCATCGACAGACGCCGGTGCGCATGGCAATCCTTGTGACGGGCAGGTGGACCGGTCCGCGTCGGCGCGCTGGGTCGCGACGGCAAGCCGGTGCACCCATTTCTACGATGAGAGGGTTTCGGTGCCCGCTGTCGGGCGCCGTGCCGGCCGATGCAGCGTGAGTTGCGGAAACGGAATCTCGATGCCGGCGCGATCAAAGGCGTTCTTTAAGCGGCGCAGGTATTCCCGGCGCACGTTCCACTGCTCCAGTGGTGCCACCTTGAAGCGCGCGCGAATCACCACCGCCGAATCGGCCCAGCGTTCGACACCGGCCATCTCCAGATCGCCCAGGATGCGCGCCGCCTGATCCGGGTCACGTCGCATCTCGGCTGCAACCGCCTGCATCGTCGCCATCGCCGCATCGACATCCACGCTGTAGGCCACGCCCACGTCCACCACCGCCTGGGCATGTCCTCGGCCCATGTTCACCACGCTGGTGATGCTGCCGTTGGGCACGAAGTGGACGTGGCCGTCGTAGTCGCGCAGTTGCACGTAGCGCAGCGTCACTTGCTCCACGAGCCCGGCGTGGTCGCCCAGCTTCACCACGTCACCCTGCCGGATCTGGTCTTCCGCGAGCAGGAAGAAGCCGGTGAAGAAGTCCTTCACCAGGCTCTGCGCGCCGAAGCCCACCGCCAGACCAACAACACCAGCGGCGCCCAGGATGGGCGCCACGCTGACGCCGAGTTCGCTCAGCACCAGCGTGCCGGCCACCAGTGACACAACCACAGCGGCCAGGTATCTGAACACCCGCCCCAGTGTCTCGGCACGCTGGACGGCCTCGGGGTCACCCAGCCGGCTGGCGATGCGGATGCGCAGGCCGCGGATGGCGCGTTGCGCCGCCACGATGGCCAGCCACGCGACCACCACGATGACCAGGATGCGCAGCCCCGAGGCGATGACGCCGCCCAATCCCTGCAGATGGGTGGCGCCAAACATCTCCTGCAACCCGCTCATTGGTGCACCCTACGGCCTGCGGCCGGCCTGGCCCACGGAGGGGCCAGGCGTGCGCCAGGCGTGACCCGTCCGCAGGGACGGGCCACGTCCAGGCGCACTCCCGTCAAGCGGGAATGAGTCCTCGGCATAGCCTGCGGACTCATACCGCGCTATCCCACGGCGCCGACAGCCGTACCGCGCCATTGATGATGCCGACCATCGAGTAGGTCTGCGGGAAGTTTCCCCACAGCTCGCCGGTCTTGGCATCCATATCTTCGCTGAGCAGGCCGACATGGTTGCGGCGCGCCAGCAAGGCCTCGAAGGCCGCTCTGGCCTCATCCTTGCGGCCGATGCGCGCCAGCGCATCGACACGCCAGAAGGAGCAGACGTTGAATGCCACCTCGGGCCGGCCGAAATCGTCCTCGGCCTCGTAGCGGCGCATGAAAGCGCCGTCGCACAGCGAGACTTCCATTGCCTGCACGGTGCTGATGAAGCGCGGGTCGTCGCGTGGCAGGAAGCCGACCTCGCCCATCAGCAGCACACTGGCATCGAGGTCGCGTCCGCCGAGGCTCTCGGCGAAGGCTTGCCGATCCGCGTTCCAGGCGCGCGTGGTGATGGCCGCGTGGATGGCGGCGGCGCGCTGCTGCCACAGCGCAGCACGCTCGGGCAGACCCAGCACCACCGCGATGCGGGCCAGCCGATCGCATGCTGCCCAGCACATCAGTGCCGACGAGGTGTGCACCCGGGCGCGCGTGCGCAGCTCCCAGATGCCGGCATCGGGCTGGTCGTGCAGCGCCCAGGCCTGCTCGCCCATCACTTCAAGCGCTGCGAAGTCGCTGGCGTCGCCACGGCGGAAAAGGCGATGGTCGTGGAAAGCCTGTGCCGCGCCGAGCACGACGCTGCCGTACACATCGTGCTGCAAGTGCTCCTGCGCCTGGTTGCCCACGCGCACCGGTCCCATGCCGCGATAGCCGGCCGCGCGCGCCACCACCGACTCGGGCAGCGACTTCTCCAGGCCGATGCCGTAGAGCGGCTGCACATGCCCCTTTTCAGCACCGCGCACCACGTTGTAGAGCCAGTTCAGGTAGCCCTCCATCGTGCCCACCTCGGCCAGGCTGTTCAGCGCCCGGACGACGAAGAAGGCGTCGCGCAGCCAGCAGAAACGGTAGTCCCAGTTGCGCCCGCTGTTCGGTGCCTCGGGGATACTGGTGGTCATCGCGGCGACGATGGCGCCAGTCTCCTCGAACTGGCAAAGCTTGAGCGTGATGGCCGCGCGGATCACTGCGTCCTGCCACTCCAGCGGCACTGCCAGGCGGCGAGTCCAGTGGCGCCAATACAGGGCGGTCTGCTCCTCGAACTCACGCGCCGTGTCGTCGATGCCGCCGGCCAGCGTCTCGTCGGGGCCCAGCAACAGGCTCAACGGCCCGGCCAGCGCGAACCAGGTGCCGTCGAGCAGGTAGGTCAGCGGCACGCTGGTGTTCAGGCGCAGCGTGAGCTCGGGCATCACGAAGCGCAAATGGTGGCTGCCGCGTGTGATCGAGGGTGACGCCGCGCCCCAGTCGCCGTGCGGGCGTACGCTCAAGCGCACGCGCGGGTGCCCGGCAAGGGGCCGCACCCGGCGCACCAGCTGGGTCGGGCGGAAGACGCGGTCGCGGTTAACGAAGCGGGGAGCGAAGTCCACCAGCTCGATGCCTTGCCCGCGGTCGTCCCACAGCCGCGTGCGCACGATCGCGGTGCCCGGATCGTAAGACTGCTCGGCGCGCGCCAGCCCTTCCAGTTCCACCGTCATCGCGCCGTCCAGCGGCAGGCCGTCGGCACTGTGCAACAAAGCGTCGAAGACCGGTATGCTGTCGAAGCGCGGCATGCAGCACCAGACGATGCTGCCCCGACGTTCTATCAACGCGCTGACCGTGCAGTTGCCGATCATCGCCAGGTCCAGCCCGGCAGCGGGCCGTGGTGCTGTAGACAGCTCATTCATGTGTAACCTTTCCTGTGAGCTTTGCCGTTCAGGCCGATGCCTATGCAAGCATTCGACATGCATGTATATTTTTATCAATATACAATGACAACGCAATGACCCTGCCTTTCCTGTGGCGAGCGAGCAGAGCTGAATGGCGATGGCGACGATGGCCTTGAAGACCTTCCGCCTGCAGTTGCGCTTCCTGGCTCCGTTGGTGGCGGTGCTGGTCGCCACAGCCTATCTCGCCGTCCCGCTGATGGAGCAGGTGACGCTGCGTTGGTTCAGCCGCGACCTCAACAGCCGCGGCGTGCTGGTGGCGAATGCGCTGTCGGATTCCGTGGCAGAGGCCCTGATCGCGGGCAGGCCGGCGCGGCTGCAACCCCTGTTCGACCGCACCGCCCAGGATGAACGGCTGTTCGCCGTGGGCCTGTGCAGCACGGAGGGGCGGCTGCTGCAGCGGACCGACAGCTTCCCGGCGACCCTGACCTGCACAGCCGCCGCCGAACTGGCCGGCATGGCTGAACCGCGGCTCGCGCTCACCGGTGGCGCGGTGCATGTGGGGGTTCACGACGTGATGGGGCAGCCGCCCACCAAGCCGGTTGCGCACGCCAATCCGGCCCCTGAGGTGATCCCGGAAGACGCCGTGCCTGGCCTCGAAGCAGCAGCGTCCGCCCCCCAGGCGATGCCTGCGCCGGTGCTGATGGGCCGGCTCATCCTGCTGCACGACATGAGCTTCATCGAGCGCCGCAGCCAGGACACGCGGCGGTACCTCATCGGTTTGATCGCCGGGCTGGGCCTGGTGATCGCCATCATCACCGTGGTGGTGGCGCAGCTGAGCTGGCGCGGCTGGGTCAACGGCGCCCGCGCCCTGATGCGCGGCGAGGGCCTGCTCAGTCCCTTGCTGTCAGGCGCATCGTCGGCGCCCGAGCTGGCGCCGTTTGCTGCCGACCTGCGCGCCAGGCTGCGTGACATGGAAGACGAATTCCGCCGCTCGCAGGGACCCGACGCCGAGTGGACGGCCGAGCGCTTGCGCACGCTGCTGCACACCCAGCTCAGCGGCGACCAGGTGATCGTGGTGTCCAACCGCGAGCCCTACATCCACGAGCGCGGCGACGAGGGCATCGTCGTCAAGCGGCCAGCCAGCGGCCTGGTGACTGCTGTCGAGCCCGTGATGCGGGCCTGTTCGGGCACCTGGATTGCCCACGGCAGTGGCGGCGCCGATCGCGAGGTGGTGGACAAAGGCGACCACGTGCTGGTGCCGCCTGGGCAAGACGCCTACCGGCTGCGCCGCATCTGGCTGACACACGAAGAGGAGCAAGGCTATTACTACGGCTTCGCCAACGAAGGCATGTGGCCCCTGTGTCACGTGGCCCACGTGCGGCCAGTCTTCCGCGAGTCGGACTGGGAAGCCTACAAGGCAGTCAACCAACGCTTTGCCGATGCGGTGGTAGCAGAGGCCCGCAGCGAAGACCCCGTGGTGCTGGTGCAGGACTACCACTTCGCACTGCTGCCCGCGATGGTGCGCGAGAAGCTGCCCCAGGCCACGATCCTGACGTTCTGGCACATCCCATGGCCGAACCCGGAGTCCTTCGGCATCTGCCCTTGGCGCCGCGAAATCCTGGAGGGCATGCTGGGCAGCACGATCCTCGGCTTCCATACCCGCTTCCACTGCAAGAACTTCATCGAGACCGTCGATCGTTATCTTGAGGCGCGTATCGAGCACGAGCACTCGACCATCGCTTTTCGCGAGAAGGAGACGCTCGTGGAGAGCTATCCGATCTCCATCGAGTGGCCCGGTGACGCCGAGGTCGCCGCCTGGTCCAGCGTGCGGGGTTGCCGGCAAGCAGTCATCGATCGCCTGGGCCTGCCAGCCAACGCCTGTCTGGCCGTGGGTGTGGATCGCTTCGACTACACGAAGGGCATCCTCGAGCGGTTGAACGCCGTCGAGCGCTTGCTGGAGAAGAGGCCCGAGTGGATCGGCCGCTTCGTCTTCGTGCAGGTGGCGGCACCCACGCGCGCGGCGCTCGACGAGTACCGCAGCTTCCAGGACCGCGTCCAGCGTGTCACCGAACGCATCAACCAGCGCTTCGGCCACGCTGGCTACCAGCCCGTGCACCTGCTGGCCACGCACCATGAGCACGACGCGGTGATGGAATTGTTTCGCGCCGCCGACATCTGTGTCGTGACCAGCCTGCACGACGGCATGAACCTGGTGTGCAAGGAATTCGTGGCGGCGCGCGATGACCTGCAGGGAGTGTTGATCCTGAGCCGCTTTGCCGGCGCCGCGCGCGAACTGGCCGAGGCCTTGATCGTGAACCCTTACCACGTGGAAGAAACTGCCGATGCGCTGCACCGTGCCGCCACCATGCCCGCCGCCGAGCAGCGAGAGCGCATGGCCAGCCTGCGCAGCACCGTGCGCGACTTCAACGTCTTCCGCTGGGCCGGACGCATGCTGGCCGACGCCGGGCGCTGGCGGCTGCGCGCTCGCATCGAGGCGCGCGTGAAGCGGCACCGGCTCGGATGATGAAGGCGATGCAGCACCTGTTTACGCCCGAAGGAGAGGCCGCGCTGGCGGCGGTATTGCGGTTGCAGCCGCTGATGGCCTTCGACTTCGACGGCACCTTGGCGCCCATCGTTGCGCGCCCGGACGACGCGCGCATTTCGGCGGCTGTGGCCACGCGCCTGAAGGCGCTCGCCAGCAAACTTCCCGTGGCCGTCGTCACTGGGCGCGCGGTGGCCGACGTGCGCGAGCGCCTGGGCTTCGACCCACAGTTCATCGTCGGCAACCATGGCGCCGAGCCAGACATTGCGTCCGCGACCAGCGGCACGCGCGTAGACGCCTTGACCGGCCCGCTGGACGGGCTGCGAATCACCTTGCAAAGGCACGGCGAACTGCTACACGCGGAGGGCGTCGCAGTCGAGGACAAGGGCCTGTCGATTGCACTGCACTACCGCCTGTCTCGAGATCGAGTGCGGGCGCAGCGGCTGATCGCAGATCTGCTCACCCCCGAACCCGCAGGTTTGCGCCTGTTCGCCGGCAAGATGGTCGTGAATGCGGTGGCTGCAAATGCGCCCGACAAGGCGCAGGCCGTGCATGCGCTCGTGGCACGCCTGGGTGCGGCTGCTGCTTTCTTCGCTGGCGACGATGTCAATGACGAGCCGGTGTTCATCGCAGCGCCTGCCCACTGGCTGACGCTGCGAATCGGTCGCGAAGACCCGGCCAGTCGAGCTCGGTTCTGTCTGGAAGGGCCTCAAGAAATGGCGATGCTGCTCGAGCGCGTGCTTTCGAAGCTTGCATGAGCCGGCGGCGATGGATCGTCAGTGCGACGGCGCCTTGCGTGAAACGTCGACGCCTTGTGTTTCGTTGATAATTTGTGAGAATGTATTTACCCTATGATCGAGTGCGGGTCGATGACATCGACTCGTCAGCATGAACATCGGACGACAACATTGGAGATGCCTCAGTGAACCACGCCAAGTCAACCATCCCCATGTCCGCTCTGGCCGCCCTGGTGGCGCTGTTGTCGGCCTGCAGCAGCACACCGGTGACGGCGCCTGCGGCGCCGGCCCCGCCGATGAAGGCAGCTGCTGCGCCCGCGCCCACCGCGCCGGCTGTGGCACCGGCGGCTGCACCGCGGCCGATGGCGCCCTCCTCCACCATGGCTACGGTGACGCTGCCGGCCTACCTCGATCCCAAGAACAGCATTTCCAATGAGCGCAGCGTGTATTTCGACTTCGACGAATTCACGGTCAAGCAGGACTACACCGCCCTAGTCGAGCGACACGGCAAGTTCCTGGCATCGAATCCCAGGGTTTCGATCAAGATCGAGGGCAATACCGACGAGCGTGGCGGGTCGGAATACAACCTGGCCCTTGGACAGAAGCGGGCACAAGCGCTTCTACGCGCTTTGAAGATCTACGGCGTCAAGGACACGCAGATGGAGGCCATCAGCTGGGGCGAGAGCAAGCCGAAAGCCACTGGCCACGACGAAGCGGCGTGGGCTCAGAATCGACGCGACGATATCCAGTACCCGGTGAAGTGAGACTCTGTATCGCCAGATGTTCGTGTCCTTCCGGCGAATCTGCATGAATTGATTGGCTTTAGTCGTTAAGTTCTGCAGCCATTGCAACGGCGATGGAGGGCAGGTGATGGAAGCGACGATCGAGGCTGAGGGAGTTGGGCAGTTGGGCGACAGCCTGGAGGAGCATAAGCAGCGCTTTGAGCAGTGGCGCGGCGAGCGCAAGCAAGGCGAGCGCATTCCGACGGTGATGTGGACTGCGGCGGTGAAGGAAGCCAGGACGCGAAGCGTGTACCGTGTGGCCCGCGCGCTGCGACTGGACTACGCGATGCCGCACCAAGGTGCTTCAAGTGCAAGACAGGCGCTGTCGAGGCCATTCGGGCTCTTGACGATGCCATCGTGTGGGTTTGCCCCGCCTGCCGTACGGAGGGCAGAATTTCGAACTGGCAGGGCAGCCTCTGCGACCTGCGCGACCGCCCGCCGAACCGCGGCTGACGGCGGGAGTGAATTCGTGGGCCTGTCGTCGAAGTTGTTCTTGATCTCCGCCGACAACACCTTGCACGCGCTGGCCGACGCAGCCTTCATGCGAATGCTGCGGCGAGAAGCCGTCTCCCGCATTCCCGATTTTGCCGGACAGCGCGTTCGACAGGCCAGCGTCGTCACCGAAGTCGTGGGTGGGCACGCCGACGCGTCTGGTGCGCTGCACCTTCGCCATACTCGAAATCAACGGCGAAGGTTTGCTCGATGTCGAGCGCTGGAGCCTCCAGCAATTTCCCCGCGTGAGTGATCCATTCGAACCGGATCGACCGGTTCACGGGACGGAGAGCCTTGGGATCGATGCCGTCGATCGCTTCATCGCCCGCGGCGGATCCTGGGAGCCCGATCATCCCCTGATGCGTCGCATTGAAGCGACAGCGCTGCGGCGACTGGCCTGTCAGCAGGTGCGGGTGGTTCGTTGAGATCCTCGCCGGTCCAGACGTTCGCGCACCTGTCAAGTCCAGCCTGCCCGTAAGCTGCCAGTCGTGGCTACCCGGTATCGGCCATCAGCTGTCGTTCGCGGTGGTCGGCTTTCCGGCAGCTCAACGAGTCGCTCCCGCGCCCGGGGGCGGCAAGGGGGCCGTCACCTGGCGCCGATGGACTGTCGCTGCAGCTACTGTAGCGCTCAGCGGGCTGCTGCCCACTCCGAACGCTGCCCCACACGCCCCGGGTGCCCTGCACAACCGCGCCATGGGCCCGCAAATGAGCGTTCGCACTTCCTGTCCTCGAAGACGGGCCTCTAAACTGCTGCGGCCGCTTGGCCCTGTGCCAGCTGTTTTTCGCTGACCTTCTCGCCGCGTCACGCCGCATGCCCCTCGACACTCTCACCGCCTCGGCAGCCAGCCCACACGACAGCACCGCTGATGCAGCCATCTGGCGTGTGCGCTTGCTGGGCGGGTTCGAGATCGAAGATGGCCGCCACCGTCTGACGCGCCTGCGCAGCCGCGCTGCGATGGCCTTGCTGGCGAGGCTGGCAATGGCCCCCATGCGCGACCACCCGCGCGAAGAACTGGTGGCGCTGCTGTGGCCCGAGGCCGATGACCGCAGCGGCCGCAGCCGCCTGCGGCAGACGTTGTCGCTGCTGCGCGCGGTGCTGGAGCCTGCCGGCGGCCCCGAAGTTCTGCTGGCCGACAGGCGCGTGTTGCGCACCGTGCCCGGCGCACTGTGGTGCGACGTGACGGCGTTCGAGGCCGGCTGGCGCAGCGCACCGTCGACGCAGGCCCTGGCGCTGTATGGCGGCGAGTTGTTGCCGGGCTTCTTCGACGAATGGGTGGTGGACGAACGCCAGCGCTTGCAGGCACTTGCCGACAGGCTGGGCGACGGCCGCATGACGGGGGCCGCAAGGGCAAACGATGTCGCAACAGCCATGGCAGCCGCCGCGGCCTCGAGCGCCACCAGCGCCGCAGCGACTGCACCCACCGTACCAACCCATGGCGGCGGTGCTGCCGCCCGCCTGCCGCACTACGCCACGAGTTTGATCGGCGCAGAGGCGGAGGCCGCGCGGCTGCTGGAAATGATCGCCAGGCACCGGCTGGTCAGCGTGCTGGGGCCGGGCGGCGCGGGGAAAACGCGGCTGGCGGTCGAGGTGGCGCGCCGGGCCTGCCAGCTGCCGGCGCAAGCATCGGACAGCGACAGCCCGGCCATCGACCACGCGGTGTTCGTGCCGCTGGTCGGCGCCTTCAGCCGCACTGAACTGCTGGACCGCCTGAAGATGGCGTTGCGGCTGGACGGCGGCGCTGACGCGATGGAGCAATTACAAGCTGCGCTTGATGGCCGGGTCACGCTGCTGGTGCTGGACAACGCCGAACAACTGCAGGACGGGGCCGTGCAGGCCGTGGCTGCGCTGCTGGAACAGTTGCCGGGGCTGCGCTGCATCGTCACATCGCGCCGCGCGCTGGAGCTGGACGGTGAACAGAACTTTCAACTGAATGCCCTGGACCCGCCCGCCGTCGGCGCCCCGCTGGACGCCGTGGCGGTGAACGACGCGGTGGCGCTGTTCGTCGACCGGGCACGTGCACACCGGCCTGACTTTCACGTCAGCGCCGGCAACCAGGCCGCCTTGAGCGCGCTCGTGCGCTGGCTTGACGGCCTGCCACTGGCCATCGAGCTGGCGGCGGCGCAGACCCGCACGCTGCACCCGGCCGAACTGCTGGCGGTGCTGCAACACGCGCGCCAGGACAGCACCGCGCCGGCCGGCAGCCTGGCGTTTTTGGCGCGCCGCGGCCCGCGCAGCGGCAGTGACCCGCGCCAAGCGTCGATGCTGGGCGTCATCGCCTGGAGCTGGCACCTGCTGACGCTGCCACAGCAACGTCTGCTGTCGACCCTGAGCCTGCTGCCCGCAGGCGCCACGCTGGCTGCTGCAGCCGCGCTGTCCCGCGCTTTCGACCCGCCGGCGCAGGACGACGCCATGCCAGCCGGCTCGCCCATGGCGGCGCAGCAAGCCGACCTGCCGCCAGCCAGCCTGGCCGCTACGCAAACGGTGCTGAACCAGCTGCAGGGCTCGTCGGTGGTGCGCAGCAGCGTCGGGCAGGACGGCTTGCGGCGCACCCTGCCGCTCGAGCCGGTGCGCGAGTTCACGCTGGCGCAATACGACGCGCCCACGCTGCGCCGCGCGCGCGGCCGGCTTCTGGCCTGGCTGCTGGACTGGGCGCGGGCCCTGCCGGCCACACCCCCGCTGCCCACCGTGCGCGAGGAACTGCCCAACCTGCTGCAAGCCCTGGCCCACGCCCCGGCCGACGGCGACGGCAACGCCGCGCTGCGCCTGGTGCTGACGCTGCAAAGCTCGTGGGGCGAAATTGCCCTGCCGCACAGTGGCCTGCAGGTGCTAGACACACTGCTGGCCAGCCCGGGGCTGGATGATTCGCTGGCCGCTGGCGGGCACGCCATGGCCGCCTGGTGCTGGTACGACGCCGGCCAGCGCGACGCCGCGCGCCCGCACCTGCAAGCCGCGTTCGACCGACCCTGCAACGACCCCGAACTGCAGGTGATGGTGCTGTCGCGCGGCGCGCGCATGCACTGGCGGCTGGACCGCGACCACCTGCGCGCGCGCGAGCTCATCGCGCAGGCATTGCCGCTGGCGCAGGCGGTGGGGCGAGCCAACAGCGAAGCCTCGCTGCTGTCGTTGCAGGCCCACCTGTGCACGGTGATCGACCGTGACCATGCCCAGGCCAGTGCCTTGTCGGCCCAGGCTTTGACGCTGTGGCAGCGTTCGGGCAACCGGCACCTCATCAACGCCGGCCGCTACAACGTGGCGGTGGCCGGCACCCAGGCCGGGCGCAGCGCCGAGGTGCTGGACGAGCTGCAGTCGCTGGCAGTCGAGGGCCTGGCGCTGCAGGACTGGGACCTGGCTTCTGGGGCGTTTGAAGCGCGCGGCACGGCGCTGCTGGCGCTGCGCCGCTGGGACGCTGCTGCGGCCGACCTGCACCAGAGCCTGAGGGTCGGCTGGGACGGGCTGCAGATGGTGGCGGTGATGTACGCGCTGTGGAACGTGGCGCCGATACTGTCCCGGCTGCGCCATGCTGCGCTGGCCGCCGAAACCATGGGCCTGTGTGAAACGCAGTGGCCGCTGCGTTGCGGCGGCTTCGACCCAGGCGACCGGCGCGACCTGAAGCGCATCCGCCGCTTCACGCGCGTGCTGCTGGGGCCCGAGGCAGCGCGCGCGGCGTGGCAACGCGGTGCCGGCCGCACGCTGGCCGACGGCGTGCGCGCCGTGCTGGCGCTGCCAATACGCTGAGCGCGTTACCACCGTTACCATTTTTCTTCCCGCGCACCCCCGGAACAGGGGAGTCGATGGACTGTTTTAGAGCGGCGGAAATTGCGATACCGGAACGCAGGCTGTCGACGATGCAGGCCATGGACAGCATGCCACTCCGGCGTTGTCTCAGCCCAGGAGAGATTGCGATGCCCACGTTCCGACGCACACCTGCAGCCAGCGCTGCCGCCCTGTTGATAGCGCTGGCCGGCCCCGCCGCCGCCGCCACTTTCAACTGGACCACCGGCACCTTCGTGCCCGGCACCACCGCACCCAGCCCGCTGGTGGCGGCCGACGTGCTCAACATCCAGGGCGCAGGGGGCAAGAGCTTCTCCGCTGTCAGCTTCAGCAATGGCGGCACCGTCAACTGGCAGGCCAGCAGCGGCGGCATCGTCTTCGACAGCGGCACCAGCGTCAGCAACAGCGGGCTGTGGGACGCGCTGGGCAACGCCGCGTTCGTTTACGGCGGCGGCGCGGCCCCGACCTTCAACACCAGCGGTACGCTGCGCAAGAGCGCTGGCGTGGGCATCACCCAGATCGGCAACTCGTCCGCGTTCCTGTTCGTCAACAGCGGCACCATCGACGCACAGACCGGCACCCTGCAGTTCAGCGGCGGCAACACCTTCGACAGCGGCACCGTGTTCACGGGCGCCGGCAGCGTGGTGGTGAACACCGCGTCGGCATTCAATGGCGCGATCCAGTCGTCCAACCTCAGCTGGACTGCGGGTGTGCAGACCGGAACCAACGCAGCGCTCAGCGGCCAGGCCACCTGGCAAGCCGCAACCCTGGCCGGCGGCTGGACGCTGACCGCGGGCAGCACGCTGGCACTGCAGGGCGCTGGCGGCAAGACCTTCAACGGCACCAGTTTCACCAACAACGCCACCGTCGCCTGGCAAGCCAGCAGCGGCGGCCTGGTGGTCGTCAACGGCGCCAGCATCATCAACACGGGCGTTTGGGACACGCAGGGCGACGCGGCGCTGGTCTACGGCGGCGGGTTGGCGTCCACCTTCGACAACAGCGGCACCTTGCGCAAGAGCGCGGGAACCGGCACCACACAGATCGGCAATTCTTCTTTGGTCGGCGTCATCAACAGCGGCACCGTCGACGCGCAGACCGGCACCATTGCCTTCAATGGCGCCAACACCTTCAACACCGGCACCGTGTTCACCGGCGCCGGCAGCGTGGCGGTGAACACGGCGTCCACCTTCATCGGCGGCTTCACGTCGTCGAACCTGGCGCTCGCCAGCGGGCAGCAGACCGGCAACGCCGCGGTGCTGAACGGCCAGGCGCAATGGACGGGCGGCAGCATGGCGGGCAGTTGGGCGGTGGCGCCTGGCGCGACGCTGAACCTGCAAGGCGCCGGCGGCAAAACCTTCGACGGCGCCAGCGTCACCAACAACGGCACGGTGGCGTGGCAGGCTGGCAGCAGCGGCCTGGTGGTCGTCAACGGCGCCAGCATCGTCAACACGGGCGTTTGGGACGTACAAGGCGACGCGGCGCTGGTCTACGGCGGTGGGTTGGCATCCACCTTTAACAACAGCGGCACCCTGCGCAAGAGTGCGGGGAGCGGTTCCACGCAGATCGGCAACTCGTCCCTGGTCGTCGTCGTCAACAGCGGTACCGTCGACGCGCAGACCGGCACCATCGCCTTCAACGGCGCCAACACCTTCAACCCCGGCACGGTGTTCAACGGCACTGGCAGCGTGGTGGTGAACACGGCGTCCACCTTCAACGGTGCCTTCACGTCGTCGAACCTGAACCTGGCTGGCGGGCAGCAAACGGGCGCTGCTGCGGTGTTGAACGGCCAGGCGCAATGGACAGCCGGCACGCTGGCAGGCACCTGGTCCGTGGCGCCCGCCGCTACGCTGAACCTGCAAGGCGGGGGCGGCAAAACCTTCAATGGTGCCAGCATCACCAACAACGGCACGGTGACCTGGCAGGCTGGCAGCAGCAGCCTGGTGCTGTTGAGCGATGCCAGCGTGGTCAACAACGGCACCTGGGACGCGCAGGGCGATGCCGCGCTGGTCTACGGCGGCGGCACGGCCAGCAGCTTCACCAACAACGCAACGTTCAAGAAGACCGGCGGCAGCGGCACGACCTCACTGACCAATTCCACGTTGCTGAGCTTCGTCAACAACGGTACGGTGGACGTGCAGGTTGGCACCATCCAGCTGCCAGGCGCGTTCAGCAACGCCGGCACGCTGACGGGCAGTGGCACGCTGCAGTCAGCGGGTGGCGTCACCAACAGCGGCACGCTGGCCCCTGGCTCGTTCGGCACCGGCACGCTGGCGCTGACGGGCGGCACGCTGACCCAGGCCGCCGGCGCGGTGTTCGCGGTGGACCTGACCTCGTTGTCGTCGTTCGACTTGCTGACCGTTGCGGGCTCGGCCGCCCTGAACGGCGCGCTGGCTTTGAACTGCCTGGGCGCCTGCAGTTTTGCCATTGGCGACAGCATCACCATCCTCGACGCCACCGGCATCTTGAGCGGCAGCTTCTCGTCCGTCGCCCTGGCCGGCTTCGCCACCGGCGCCTTCGACGTCGTCTACGACCTGCCCACGGCCAGCGTGCGGCTGCAGGTCACGCAGGCTGTGACGGCCGTCCCCGAGCCGGGCGCCTGGGCCATGATGGCGGCCGGCCTGGGCGCGCTGAGCTTCTTGGCGCGCCGCAGGAAGCCCGCCGCCATCAGGCCGCCGCTGGCCTGATGGCGGCGGCGCAGAGTGGCATGACGGCGCGGGCTTCTTCATCCACCCGCAGCCCAGGATCGTCGCCCTGTGCCCGCAGTACCCGGTGAAATGGAGCGATGCCGAGTTGGCGCCGTGATGGGCGACATCGGCTGTCGGCCAACAACTGCCCGTCAAGACGGTCAGCTTTTTGGCATCTCGTTTCATCTCTCGCTAACGCCTGAGACAAGCGGTACCGTAGTGGCGAAGCGGCTGCCCAGCCGAAGTACGCACCTACAAATTGGGCAGTCCAACGGGCCCACGGATAGCCTTGCGATCCAAGGCGACTTGCCGAACAATCGTCGCTTCTGGCGCAGCTCGCCAGTTGTCTGTAGGCAGAAGGCGAGTTGTGACAGCGAAATCCTCAGATCCCCCCGACGCCATGCTTCAGGAATCTTCTCTTCCTGATGGGCATGGAGCGAGCCAAAGCAGCCGCCGCACAGCCATGCGCGCCGCGCTGGCAGCGGGTGCCACCGCAAGTCCGTTGTGGGCCCTGCTGACGGGATGCGCATCTGGTGGTGCCAAACCGCCCGCGTCTGACGCGCCGGACTTCGACGCCTGGGCCGAAGCCCTTGCCGCCGAGCGCGTGCGTCTGTCGCCCCATCTGGCCACGCTTTGGCAGTATTTCAGTGGCGCCGAGCAGCAGGCCATGGACCGACAGTTGCGTACTGAGCGGGTGGGTTTCAGCGGTATGCGGGTGCCGCTGGCAACGACAGGCCTGGCGCAGCTTGAACGTTTCGACACCGCCAAACTGACGTCGAAACAGCGCCTTGAGGCCGCGACG
>JBBQJN010000067.1:0-14667 GCA_038325945.1 Burkholderiales bacterium
GCGTGACGCAGGCGTGTGGCCAGCGCCGAGCCGCAGTAGATGGGCGCGACGGCGCCCTGGCCATGCGGGGTTCGGCGTTGCCGCCTTGCATGCTTGATCGGCCGCCCGCAACGCTTGAATCATCTCTACCGTTTGCGTCCATCTGCAGTGCGACGAACTGCACCCCAGCATCCTGGTCGTCTACGACGATGGCGGCCGCACAGGCGTTGCCCCACGCCGCGTCAGCAGACCCAGCGCGCCCAGCACCACGTCCTGGTAGAGGTAGAAGCTGCTGCGCAGCGCAGGCAACTCGCTCACCGCGCCGCCGAACTCTGAGTCGACGGCGGCCGGGCCCGCGCTCGGCACCTGCCCACCCAGCCCGGCGCTGATCGCGTGCAGGCTGTCGGTGAGCCGCGCCAGCGCATGCTGCAGCGCCGGGCCGTCCAGCGTCGGCGGCGCCTCGCCGTCCAGCATGAAGTCTTCCCATTCGAGCAGGTCAAACAGAAACTGACCGCCCTTGTACAGCGGGTGCGCTGCCAATTCGTCGAGCCACGCCTGCGCGCGCGTCGGCTGGGCCTGCCGCAGCGCAACGCCGTGCCGCGCCAGCGTGCACAGCACGCTGCGCAGGCCCAGGTCGTGGTGGCGGATGGCGGCCAGCAGTTGCAGGTCGGCCGCACCCAGCGCGGCATCGTCGGCTGGCTGTGCAGTTGTCATGGGGCAAGTATCACAGCGGGCGTGTCGTCACATAGTGCGCGATCTGGCGCAGCACGGCCTTGGCCGGATTGTTGTCGATGAAGCCCAAGTCGCGTTCGAAGTGCTTGACGCCCTGGTGCGCCAGCTTGTCGGCCAGCGCGATGGCGTAGTTGATCGAGCCACAGTGCTGCATCGCGGCCAGCATCTCCTCGGCGTGGGCCTGCGTCTTGCGGCTGCGCGGCATCGCGTTGATCTTGGTCATGCGCATCTTCACCCGCGCGTCGGCGTGGCGAAAGAGGTGGATCATCATCACCGTGCGTTTGCCTTCCAACAAGTCGCCAAGCGCTTCCTTGCCGTAGCGATCGGTGTCGCCGACCAGATTGAGCACGTCGTCCTGGATCTGGAAGGCGATGCCGATCAGGCGGAAGCATTCGTCAAAGCGATCAAGCAGCGCCGGGTCGGTCACCCCGGCACAGACCGCGCCGATGCGGCACGGCGAAATGCAGGTGTACCAGCCGGTCTTCTTCAGGCTCATGCGGTGGTAGTCGGCGTCGTGCCGCGGCACTACGTTGCGGCGAATCCATCCGAGCTCGATCGCCTGGCCTTCGACGGTCTCTCGGCACATGTGCATCACCTCGTGGATCAGCGCCAAAGTGCCCGCAAGGCCGCGCGTGGGCAGATTCGACAGCACCAGGTCGATCGCGAACAAGTTCATGCCGTCGCCCGCGTTCACCGCCAGACCAACGCCGTGGCTGGTGTGCAAGGTGGGCTTGCCGCGGCGGTGGGTCGACTCGTCGGCGATGTCGTCGTGCACCAGAAAGCCGTTGTGGAACAGCTCCAGCGCAGCGGCCGCGCGCACCGCCGCATCGGCCGCGCCGCCCAGTGCCATGCAGGTGGCGATGGTCAGCGTGGGCCGCAAGCCCTTGCCCTCGCGCACCACGTAGTTGCGCATCAGGTCGTACAGATCGGCGCGCGGCGATCGACGCGGCAGCAGACGCAGGATCTCGTCGACCACCCAGCGCTTCATGCGTTGCATGGTTTCTTGCAGGTCGTCGTCAAAGATGGCGGGGTGGTCGGCCCAACTCGCGCCGCCGCGGCCGTCCCACAGGCTGCGCGACGGCTGCAGCAGCGGCTCGGCGTCCAGCGGGTGGCGCTGGTCCAGGTAGTCGAGTGCCGGCCAGTGCGCCTGCTGGCGCAGCCTGGCTGTCGGGCGCGGTGAATTCTCAGAATTCTCAGGACTGCCGACATGGCTTTGCACCGGCGCGTCCCAGTGCGCGAGCTGGCGGTCGCGGTAGCTGCACCACAAGGCCTGCACCGCGCGCAGGCCGCTGGCACGCTGCGCCAGCACGCTGAAGCAGCGCCAGGTGGCCAGCACGTCCGGGCGCTCGCCGCGCACATCAAGGCTTCCCGCCCACACCGAATCCACCGGGCGGCGCTCGGCGTCAAACAGCAGCTTGAGCGATCGATTGTCAAAGTGCACCTGCACGCTGGCGGCCTCAACGGTGTGGGCCTGCACCTCCAACCGGCTGTGCACAGCCCACAGCGCGCCCTGGCTGCTGTCGCCAAAGTGCAGCGCCAGCCGCACCCCGCCCAGCGCCTGCGCTGCGGCCGCGATCACTGCCGGGGCGCGAGTGGCCACCTCCTGCACGGTGGCCACCAGCAGAGCAGCGGCGCTGTCGGGCTCAGGGGCCACCGGCACCTCCGGCAAACTCGACGATGCCGCGGGTTTCAATGGCGAAGGGTTTGCCCGAAAGCTCGCCGCGCAGCACGCAGGGGCCCACCACTTCGTGCACGCTGAACGGCCGCAGGCTGTTCTCGCTGGGGATCACCACGCGCGCTGCGGCCTCGGCCTCGAAGTCAAGCACCGTCCAGTCGGCGCCCAAGCGCGCGCTGATCACCAGCCGCTGCGGGATGGGCGCCATCGGTGGCACGCCCAGCAGGCGGGCCAGCGCCGGCACGGTTTGCACCGCGTCGCGCGACAGTTGGCCGCGCACCGCGAACGTGACATTGCGGCGCGGAAAGTGCCGCCGCAGATGGCCACGATGCCACAGCATGACTGAAGCGGTGGTGGCGTCTTTTGGTGTAAGGGGGCGGATGAAGGTGAAAACGGCGGCGTACTCGGGTGCCTCATCGGCACTGCCGCCCAGGTCGTTGGCGAAGCCAAACACCCACTCGCCGAGCTCGGGCCAGCCCCAGCGCCCGCGCACCCGCTCGTGGTAACCCACGGCGTCGACGCCGCGCTGCCAGTGGCCGGCCAGCCCCCAGTCGCCGGTGGCGCGCACACCGGCTTCGGATTGCCAGCGCAGGTGGTGGTCACCGGCAAACGGTGCGCACTGACTGGTGCAGGGCAGCCCGGTACGGCGCAGTTGCAAGTTGACGGCCGGCGTCTGTGCGGTCGACCGGATGTGCAGCGGCTGAGGCTGGTGCAAGGCATGTGGCTGGCGGAATGCCGACCACGGCGGCGCCGTGATGTCGGCATTGAACTGGCTGGCCACCCAGGGCTTGCCGCGCTCGTGCAACAGCAAAATCGTCGTGTAGCGAGGCGCCGACTGCAAGTCGTCCCGTTCGGGCCCCAGCCACGACGCATTGGCCACCATGCCATGGCGGCCGTCACGGGACAGGAACGCGTAGTGCAACCAGCGTCGCTCCAAGGGATCGCTCATGCGCGTGTGCGGAAACGGTCCGCGCGGCCCGAGCAGCGCGGGCGTGTCCACATCGGCGGGAGGACGGAAGGCGGGCATCGGTCGGCGTCGGATCGGTGGCTTGCTGCTTGCCAAGCACGCGCCGGCACTGGGCACTGGGCACTGGGCGCTGGCGCATGCACCTGCACGGTACGGTACGGTACGGTACGGTACGGTAACCGATGGCTGCGTGGCCGGCGGCTGAAAGAACACAAGCTAGGGGTGTGGTGGCTCTTGCGCTGAGCAGGTCGCGGGATTATGTTGTGCGAAGACTTTCAGGAGGTTCGAATGAGCGATGCCGATGACCCCAGTGGCCCGCCGGGCCGATGGCCTGGCAGCGGTTTGCTCATCAAGCCCGGCCAGGCCAAGTATCCGAGGCCGGCTGCGGGCTTCAGTGGCCAGGCCGTGCCGGTGGCGCTGGCCGCTGCCACCCAACTGAAAGCGATCCGGATCGAGAGCCACCGCGCATTGGCCGGCAAGCAGCGCGACCTGGCCGCACGCGTGGCCGCTCATCCTGACGTGGCGGTGATGCTGTTGATCAACCCGATACTGGCATTCAAGCAACTTGGCGTCACCTTGTCGCCCGAGATCGCCAGCCATGTGCTGCACGCGGTGCAGCACCCGGCACCGGTACGCACGCGGCGAGAGGCGTTGGAAGCCAGTTTGAAGAAAGCGTTAGGCGAAGCGGCACGGCCGGTGGATGCGGTGTGGAACGCACGCCTGCTGTTCACACTGCGCAAGCTCAAGCCGCTGGACATCGGTGACGCCAAGCCCGCCTACACGCTGCCGCTGGGGCAGCAGGAGGCGCAGAACCTGCATGACCTGCGCCCGCGCGCCGTGTTGCGCTACCCGCAGCCGCGCTTGCTGCCGCCGCGCACGCGGCTGAACGCTGTGTCGTGGAAAGAATCACTGCGGCGCATGGATCTGGCCGCGCCAGCGCCCCAATTGCCCAACGCCGCCAAGGCGCCGGCCGAGGTGGTGCTGGAGGATCTGTGGTTCTACAAAGATCAGGACGAGATCGTGCACGACGCGCTTGAACTGGGCCTGATCATGCGCAGCGCCTTCCCGATTCACTCGCCCGACAGCTTCCGCAAGGTGCTCAGCGGCGAACAGCGCAATGCCTTCCGCAGCTGGATCAAGCGCATCCGGTTCAACCCGACTTAACCAGCGATGAGCCTGACGGCCAACTTCGACTACTGCGTCCAGCTTGGGCTGGACCCGGTGAAGGCGATTTTTCACCTGGCGCTGAAGAACGAGGCGCTGTTTCCGCACAACGTCGGCCCGTTTGTGCGCACTTTCTCGGGCCAGCAGCTCAGCGTCCAGGTGGCGCTACTCGACGACGACACCGATCCAGCCGACCTCGAATTCGCCGACGAGAAGCACATCCGCTTTTCCTTGCCGTTTCGCCTCACCGTCGAAGCACCCGATTCGCCCGATCCCAGCTTGGCGCGCGTCACGCTGCAGGCCACTTGCACGCTGCCGGGTGCATTGGCCAGTTGGCCGGTGGAAGGCGAAGAGCAGCTGGGCGTGGACTTCTCTGCCGTCACCGCAGCCGACGTCACGCTGCCCAGCGTCAGCGGCCTGCCGACCCTCGATGCCGCACGTTTTGCGGCAGCCCTGCACAGCGCCTACGTCGCGCAGCCGACGCACCGATTCACCCTCGACGACAACGTGCTGCAGGTCTACGACGGTAACCGTGACCCGGCGCTGTTGCCGGCCAACGCTGCGTCATCACCCAGCGAGATCACCTGCGCCGTCGAAACCCACGACAGCAAACAGTACCTGAAGGTGACGCTGCCAATCCATGCCAAGGTGCCGGCCGCCTCCTTCCAGGCCTTCGGCCACATCGTCTTCTGGCGCGAGATCGTGCAAACCGACAGCACCGTCTCGGTGGTGATGGGCCCCGAACCGGCCAATCTGGCGCTGGCGGCGGTAATCGACTTCGATGGCACGCACCCGGCCGAGGGCATCGTCGCCGCACAGCTTCGGCCCTTGCTGCTGTCGAAGCTGGGCGGCTTCGGCACCGTGACGGAACCCTGGTTCTCCGAGGCCTGGGCCAAGACGCTGCTGGCGCAGGAGATCGCCGGCTACGCGGCGCAGCGGCGCTTTCCGATCTACACGCCCAAGTCGGGCGACCCGAGCATCACGCTGTCGACGCCGGTAGGCTTTCTGATACCCGCAGGCGGCGTGCTGGCGGTGCTGATGAATCGACGCGACAGCTCGGTGGCCGACCACGCGCCCGACAACTTCCTGGGCAGCAAACAGGTGGCGTTGGCGCTGGGCCGCGCCGCGCTGGACGGGATGATCCGCGAAGCCATGAACACCAAGTTTCCGGGCGTCAATACAGACGGCGGCAGCGAGGTGCAGACCACCGAGGGCTCCGCCACCTTGTACACCTTGTCGGTGACCCCGTCGGACGCCGGAACGCATGACCAGAGCGAGGGCCACCTGTGGGCAGAAGGCACAGCCGAGGTGCATATCGACTGCTGGCCCGACCCGGACGTGTCGTTCAGCGGCCCGATCCTGCTGCATGTCGTCGTCACCGAGAACGACACCGAGTGCTCGATCAAGGTCAACCCGGAGATGGGCGACTTTGACGCCGGGCAGAGTTGCTGCGATGTGTTCATCGACATCCTCATTCCGGTGGTTGGTATCGTCATGCTCATCGTCATCGAATCCATGATCGACGACATCGGCGGCCAGCTCGCCGACCAGTTCTCGCAGGAGCAGGCCCGCAACATCGAGGCGCTGCCGCCCTTTGTGGTCGGCGTGGCCGAGTTGCAAGCCTGCCTGGAAGACCTGCACGTCAGCAGTCAGGGCATGGTGTTTCCCGGCAAGTTGCGCATCCGCCGTGAAGGCCGCAGCTTCGAAGACCTGGCCGACAACGGCAACCTGCCCAAGCCATGAACGACGCCTGCCCCAGGTATAACCCCCATACCGCACGCCACAGGAGCTAGAACCATGCCCACCATCCGTGGATTTGTCGAGCGGCTCGAAGTCGGCCGCGCTGGGCTGGCTATCGCCGCCTTGTTGCACGACGACGGCAGCCGGGCCGACTACCTGCTGCCCGACCTCGATGCCGACCCCGAACGCTTCAATGAGCGACTGTCCAAGCTCGGGCTGTTGCGAGACGCGATGTCGCGCTCCGAGCCGGTGGAGATCGAGTACAGCACGGCCAGTGAGACCAGCGGCGGGCGGATGATCGACCGCATCGTCCGCATCAGCCGCGACATGCTGGCAGCCAACGGCGAGACCATGCGGCTGAGTGTGTTTGTGGTCGGCATCGCGCTGCTGGCCGACAACCGCAGCGGTGCGCGCGCCGAATGGGGCGACACCGCCAGCATCGTCACGATGACCAGCGCCGGCGCCGTCGGCACCTACGTGCTCGATCTGCAACTGCCCGAACGCGCGGTGGCTGCGGCAATGCTGCAGGTGCTGCGCGACGCCCAGGCCAGCGGACAGCCGGTGTCGCTGGTTGGCGACGCCAAGACCCGCCGCATCGTTGGTGTCGAGACCGGTGGCGGCGACGTCAGCCTGCAAGGCGGCGATGGCGGCGAGATCGACGGATTTGTCGAGACCATCGTCGTGGCACCAGGCCTGGCGCCGATGGGCAATCTGGCGATGGTGCAGGTCACCACCGCGCCGCCTTTCGCCGCATCGGGCAACGTGGTGCCGCTGGTCGGTTTCACGCCCGCGCTGCGCAACCTGCTGGTGGTGCAGGGCTCGGCCGAATACGATTTGTTCGTTGCCGGGCTGCGAGACAAGTTGCGCATGCGCGTGGCGCTGGGCGCCGCGGTGGGCGACAAGGGGGTCGATGACGGCGACCACCAGAAGCCTGCGGATCCAAGAGTCGAAATCAAGTCGCGCGCGCCGCTGAACCGGGCGTTCATGGCCCCGACGAACGGCGCTACGGCCGCGGCGCCAGCGGCGGCGGCAGCAGAAAAAGACAATGCTGGCAGCAGCGCAGGCAGAAGTGCCAGCGGCGCAGCCAGCATGTATCTGGTGCGGGCAACCCAACTGGTGGCCTCACTGGCATCGGCCAGCAGGCCAGTATGGATTCGCATCGCGCGCCAATCGCTCGACCAGGGCCCCGATGGCGTGGCCTGTACCGACGGCCTGCCCAGCAGCGACCTGACGCCGCAGGGCCTGCGCGACTTGCGCTTGCCCTATACCGCCGAATGGAAGGGCTGGGGCTGCTTCAACCACGGCGTCTATCGCCTACAGTTCGAACTGGGCGTCGAGTTCGAAGCCTTCATTGACGGCAAGCCGCTGTGCCTGCATGCCAGTGAAGATGGCAAGCTGAAGTTCGCCCATGCCTGCCTGCACGATGAGCATGAGGTGTGCGTCGTGCTCAATCGGTGGACATGCAGCCAGGTCTTCCGCATGGACGTTTACCGCATTCGCTAGGAGGCTGTCGGGCTTGGGGCGTCGAAAAGCGAGAATCGGCCCCAGCGCGGACAGTTCTTGCCGGATTTGCAGCCCCATAGCCCAGCTACGGGGCAAAAAGACGGTGAGAAATAGACCGCTGCGGTCGATTCGCAGCCGACGCTCCCCAAGCCCGACAGGCTCCCAGCACCACCGCCGCAAAGGAAGCACACGATGGCCGACCAGGAAGAAGTCACACTGCGCCAGGCCGAGGGTGATGCGCTGCGCGTCAAGCATGAGGGCCAGTTGCATGCCTCGCACTGCGGCGCCCTGCAGGTTCACGGCGACGCCAAGGCCGACCCGCTGCAGCACCGGGTGGGTGCGGAACTGGTGCACGCCACACCGCCTGACCGACCGCTGGTCCACATGATGCTGTGGGACGACGAGCGTCAGGTCAGTGGCCGCGTCACGATCTCCGGCGACGCGAGCGCGCCGGTGCACGCCAAGCTGCACCACAGCTTCGACAACGAGCATCGGCAGGTTCACCGCATCGACACCTCGCTGGTGGCGCCAGTGCACCACGCGCTGCAGATGCGTACGCCGTTGCAGGTGCGGTTCTGCAACACCTGGCAGATCGCGTCGGACTACTCGCTGGAGATCCGGCTCGGCGACAATCGCGTGATCGGCGTGCACCTGACCGGCGCCACGATCGCCAAACCGCTGCCCTGCCCGGATAACGAAGGCTGCGCCGAGCCCGTCATCACCCACCCGATGCATCCCTGAACCATGAGCGACGCCAACAGCGAGGCCCAGCCCGAAACCGGCAGCACCGCAGCACCAGCAGCGCCCGATCTGGCGGGCAGCCTGGCTGGCGTGATTGACGCAGCGCTGGGCGTTGGCGTGTCGCTGGCCCGTGTGATGGTCGAAGCCACCGCGCTCGGTCGGCCGGTGGCACCGCTACCGCCGGGCACGCCAGCGCTGCAGGCCATCGTGCGTTACGGCGTGAGTGCGATCAGCAACATGGCGCAGGCGGTGATGTCGGGCGCGCAGACCGTGCGCAAGGCCGCGCCGGGGATCAAGCCCGCACAAGCGGCCACCGCCGCGCCTGGTCCCCGCAGCGCGGGGCCGAGGGTTCGCGCCGGCGACACCCTGCGGGTGCCACTGTCGGTAGAGAATCCGGGTGACCGCGTGATGCCAGATCTGCGGCCGCTGTTGCGGGCGGTGCGTCGCGCTGGCGGTGCGGATGCCTCGGCGCTGCTCGGTGCGGCGGCGGTGTCGTTCATGCCGCCGAGCTTTGATGTGGCGCCGCACGATTTCGAAAAGCTCACGGTACTGGTAACAGTGCCTGCCGATCTGCCCGATGGCGGCTACGAACTGACGCTTGCTTTGGGCGCCGACGAGCCCGACCTGCCGCTGCGATTCACGGTCTTGCCGCCCGCAGCGTAGCCGTAGGCTGATCAGCGAACGCTCAGTTTGTTCGCACGGTCAGCGCCGGGCGTGGCCGGTCGATCACCGTTTCCACCAGTTCCACGCCGAACACATAGCTGGTCGACAGCGCGTCCATGCCGAGATCGACCGCGCGGTGGGCATCGGTGCGCACGCGCGACAGCAGCGGATTCGCGCGCGCCTGCTCCAGCGCCTTGGCGGAAATCACCTTGTCGCGCAGCGATTCGGCCACGCTCAGTGCCATTGCCAGCTCGCGCTCAAGCACCCCGGCGCCATCTTCGGCCAGGCTGCGGGTTTGGCGGGCCAGGTTGCGTACGGCCACCAGAACGTCTTCGAGCCCGGTGCGGTCGATCACAACGGTGCCCGTTGTGTGGGTGGGCGGGGGGGTGGGGGTGGGGGTCTTGACTTCAGTCTCGAGGTTCATGGAGTGGCTCCTGTGGCATGGTTCGAAGCGGGAGGATGGCTGCGTGGGTGTTGTTGTGCTGATCGCGCAAATTCACCAACGCGGTCGGCAGCTTGAACAGCAGGTCTTCGCGCTGGCCCAGGGTATGCACCGTCAGGCCGGGGTACCACTGGCGCAGCCGCTCGATGGTGGCGCTGACCAGCGCCTCGGGCGCGGATGCGCTGGAGCTCAGACCGAGGTCTTGCACGCCATCAAGCCAAGCCGGATCCAGCTCGTCGGCCGACTCGATCAGACGGGCAGGCACGCCAGCCTCCTGCGCCACTTCGACCATGCGTACCGAATTGGAGCTGTGCGGTGCGCCAATCACCAGCACCAGCTGGCTGTGCTGGCACAGCTGCCGCACAGCGTGCTGCCGGTTTTGCGTGGCATAGCAGATGTCGGCATGGTGTGGGCCGCGCAGTGCCGGAAACCGCTCGCGCAGCACGGCCACGACACGGCTGACCGCGTCGACGGCCAACGTTGTTTGAGTCACGTAGGCCACGTCCGCAGGATTGCGCGCGGTGGCTCGCCGTGCTTCGTCTTCGTCTTGCACCACCTGGATGCCGCCGCCGGTGGCGTTGGTGTAGTGGGCTGCAGTGCCCACCACCTCAACATGGCTGCGGTGGCCGATTAGAAACACCGTACGCCCGGCCTGTGAATGCGCCATCACTTCGAGGTGCACCTTGCTCACCAGCGGACAAGTGGCATCGAACAGCCGAAGCCCACGTGCGGCGGCATCGCGAAACACCTGGGGCGGTGCACCATGCGCGCTGACCACCGCCAGCGCGCCCTCGGGAATCTGCGCCACTTCATCGACGAAAACCGCACCGCGCGCGCGGAGTTCGCTCACCACGCTGTGGTTGTGCACGATCTCGTGCCGCACGAACACGGGCGCGTCGCTCAGTTCGATCAATTCGTCGACCACCTTGATGGCGCGATCAACACCCGCACAGAAGCCGCGCGGATTGGCCAACCAGAGGTTCATGGCATCTCCAGGTTGCGGATCAACACAAGCTGCAAGAAGACAAGTATGGGCGCCGCTGCGGGCCGTGGCAAGAGTCAATGCGGCCGCTCTGCAGGGCTCACACCAACTCCGGCCACCGCCAGACGGGCACCAAACAGGTCGGTGCCCTCGGTCCTTGGGCCTTGGCGATCCCGGTGCGCCCGTAACAGCGCCAGCGCAGCTGTGATCCACGGTCGAGGCATGCGCGAGCCCACAGCGGCCAGCGGGTGTTGCAGATTGTTGGCGCTGACCGCCAACTGAGCCCATCTCGACCCGCTGCCGACGGCCGGGTGAGCCAGCTGAACCTGCGCCAACTTCACAGCCTCGTTGAATTTTCGGCCGTTTGACAAGGCGCGCATGACCGTCGGCGCCCGGGCTCAGCCTCTCAGTTCAGTGGCGGCAACAACACAGGCGGCGCATCGGGCGTGGCCGGCGCAGGCGCCAGGGCAGGCGGCGACTGGAATTCGAATACTCCACCGCCACGCGCCTTGGCGCGGTACATCACCGCGTCGGCGCGCTCGATCAAGGTCACAGCCCGTGTGCCGTCAGCGGGGTACAAGGCGATGCCCACACTGGCGCCCAGCGGCATCGAGGCATCGACGAAGCGCCCCGGCTGGCTGAGTTCCGCGATGAGCTTGGCGGCCACGTCGGCTGCATCTCTTGCCGATGCGATTTCGGTCAGCAGCAACAAGAACTCGTCACCGCCGTGCCGGCTGACGGTGTCGGATTGGCGCAAGCACGCGCTCAGGTGGCGCGCGACGCCGCCAAGCACGGCATCGCCCTGGGTGTGGCCCAGCGTGTCATTGACATGCTTGAAGCCGTCGAGATCGACGAACAACACCGCCAGTTGGGTGCCGCGCCGGTTTGCCAGCGCCATCGCCGTTTCCAGCCGATCCAGCATCAGCGCACGGTTCGGCAGGCCTGTCAGGCTGTCGGTCTGACTCACCTGCGTCATCGCATCGAGATCGCCCCTGACGGAATCTGCACTTTCGATCGCCTCCAGTGCGGCGAGCACGAGGTGTTCGTTGGCTTCCCCGAGACTGGTCTCGCGCACGGCGGCCAGCGAGAAGCGTGCCTGCGCCAGCTCGCGGTGCAGCGCCTGGAGTTCGGTGCGGGACGCAGCCACCTCGGCCTGGATCGCGGCCAGGTTCAGCTCGGCCTCGGCCGTCGAGAGCACCAGGCTCGCGGTCGTGTGCGGCGTCGGTTGTCCGGCGGGCGGGGTCTTGTCAGTCATCTCGACGGCCATCTCGACGGTTGTTGACGGCAGCGGTTGCCGGGCTCTCTCGCCGGGTCGGCTGGCCGCCCAGCAGCCCTTCCTCGCCAACCAGGACCTCGCCGATCTGGATGCCTTCGTCGTTGATGCTGAACAGGCGCAACTCATCGGAATGTGCGCTCGCGCGCACCTTTACCACCGCCAGCACGCGTTGCAGGCGGCTTTCGAGTTCAACGTAGCGTTGCACGATGATGGCGTCGGTCATGAAGGCCGTGCCGTAAGGGCTGAAACGCAGGTCGCCGAAGCGGTCTTCCAGCTCCGAGGTCATCAGCACAGTGGCCCCGGTGCTGGCCAGCGCGGCGACCAGGCGGGCCATCGACTCGCGGTACTCGTCGCGAAAGGTGGGCGCCAGGGCCAGCTCGAAGCCCGACAACGAGTCGATCACGACGCGGCTGGCCTTCAACCTGCGGATTTCGGCGATCAACAGCGTCGCGATCTCGTCGACCGACAAAGCCAGCGCGCGTGTGTCCACCACGCCGACGCGGCCACTCTCGATCAGATCCGCCATGGCCTTGCCGCGCGACCGATTGGGCCGCTGTTCGAAGGCGGCGATGACACCGGTTTCACCGCACCGCGCACCTTCGGCCAGGAAGGCCGCAGCCATGATGCTCTTGCCCGAGCCCGACGGCCCGGTGACGAGCAGCGAATAGCCCTTGGGCAAGCCGCCGCCGAGCATCGCATCCAGCCCCGGCACGCCCATGCCCAGGCGCTGCGTGGGGGGCTGCACCGGGGCTGCATAGGGCAGGCTATCGAACTGCGGCGGCGCGAAGACCTGCACCCCGGCGGTGGTCATGCGGAAGGTGTGCAGGCCGGGCAGCGTGGGCTGGCCGCGCATCTTCATGATCTCCAGCTTGCGCACCACGGAGTTGCCCTGCTTGCTCTGGCGCAACCAGATCAGGCCGTCGGCGACGGTGAACACCGGGTTCGGATCGGTCTCGGAGAAATACTCGCCGATCAGGAAGGTGGTGGCCTGCCAGCTTGTCAGCAGCATGCCGAGATCCTGGATGAACTTTTGCAGGCCGACGAAAGCGCCCGATCCGTTCTCGCTGGCCAGCGCCACGGAGCGAAACGAGTCGATGAACACCAGCCCTGGGCTGCGGCTCTCGACCTCGGCATTGATCGTGGCCATGACCTTGTCCAGATCACCGGTCGACGTTTCCTCGGACAGGTTGATGAAGCGGATCGCGCGGTTGATCTTGTCGAGGTCGAAAAAGTCGAACTGCTGCTGGTAGCGCAGCATCTTGATCGGCGGCTCGCCAAGCACGGTGAAATACAGCGCCGGGCGCTCCGGCGTGGCCAGCGCGAACATGATCTGGTGCGCCAGCGTCGTCTTGCCGCTGCCGGGCTGGCCCGCGATCAGGTTGAAAGAGAACTCCGGCAGCCCGCCCCCGAGCACCTCGTCCAGACCGGGTACGCCGGTGTGCAAGTGTTGCATGATGGGCTTGTCAATGGTCTTGCCGGCAGTCTTGGCGATGGTCATGACGGAAGGCTCCGAGTGGCATTGCCGGTTGGGGGCGGCGGCGGGGCCGATCCGATCAGGCGCTCAGTCAGCGCCAGGCCGATCAGGCGCCTCAGCAGGTCGGCGAAGGTTTGCAGCAGTGCAGCCTGCGCCGCCACGGCGGTGTCGGCGGCCTGCTGCGACAGCGCCGTGTGCAAGGCGGCCAGATCCACGGTCTCGCCGCCGGGCGCGCAGAAAGCCGCAAAGCAGTGGTGTTCGCCCTGGTTCAGGTACAGGCTGCGCTTGAGTAGCGCGCTGACGCCGCGTTGCCCGACGATCGGCGACAGCGCCGCGTTGATGGCCTGCCATCTCGACAGGGCCGCGTCAGCCACGCACTGGGCATCACTTTGCATGATGGGCTGTGCCCCTCAACGCAGCGGTGCGGGCAAGGCCCCGTTCTTCATTGCTGAACCTCTTCATGCAGCATGCGCCTTCGCTGGGACGCCCTAACGACGGCTTTGGATGGCTCCGCCTTGCGTGCGCCGACTTGATCCCCATCAACCCAATCCTGTAGCGGCAGCCTAGTTGGACCTGCGGTTGTGCTACGGTCAGGGTCAGACCGCCCGACATTGTTTGCGTGGCATGCATGTGGGAATCGTAGATTTTTTTGTTGCTTTTGTCTGTACGCTGTCGCACAAAGGAGACCGCCGTTTCGGCAGACCATCCGCCTCATGCACCCGTGCGCAACATGACGCATCCGACGTTCACGCTCCACCAGGGCCTGCTGGGCGACCCACGGCAGAACCGGCTGTTGGCCGCATTGCCTGAGGCCGAATGGCAGCGCTGGCGGCCGTACCTGTCGCCCGTGGACATGCCCTTGGGCCAGGTGATGTACGAATCGGGTGACCGGCTCAGCCATGTCATCCTGCCCACCACATCGCTGGTCTCGCTGCTGTACATGATGGACGACGGCAGATCGGCGGAGACCGCCGTGGTGGGCAACGAAGGCATGGTCGGCGTCTCGGTGTTCATGGGCGGCGGCTCGACCACCGGCCGTGCCGTAGTGCAGTCGGCCGGGCGCGGCTTCAAACTGCCGTCCCGCGTGCTGCTGCAGGAATTTAACCGCGGTGGCCCGGTGATGCACCTGCTGCTGCGCTACACCCAGGCGCTGATCACCCAGATGGCCCAGACTGCGGTGTGCAACCGGCATCACGCCCTTGATCAGCAACTGTGCCGCTGGCTGCTGCTCAGCCTGGACCGGCTGCAGGGCAACGAACTGGAGATGACGCACGACCTGATCGCCAACATGCTGGGCGTGCGGCGCGAAGGTGTCACCGAAGCCGCAGG
>JBBQJN010000068.1:0-14527 GCA_038325945.1 Burkholderiales bacterium
TGCTGCGCTCACCAATGTCAACGACGATTCCCGGACCATGCTCTCAGGCGGGCTCGCACCACAGCGGCTGTAACCGCTGCGGGCTCGCACCAATGCTTTTTCGGTCATCTCGGCGCTGCCGTTCACCTTGTAACGCAAGACCGTTTCTCCGCGAACAACGGGCGCCGACAGGGGCCTGGGATGCTCTCAGGCCTCCCGAGGCCGCCCGGGCAACCGTGTTCGGCGTCAAGGGGTGAGGGCATGAAGTTCGGCGCTCCAGCTCGGTAGCTTGGACAGTAGGTTGGAGTGAACAGAGTGAACTCCAACGGCATGTCCACATTCACGGTGGCACGTTTTGGCATGACCAGACTCCTGCACACCAATGTTGGAGTTGCCACTCCAACCTACCGGGCTGGCTGGCCTCGGCGCTGCAGCACCCGTCGCGCAATGTGGCGCAGGACGTGTTGCCAGCGCACCTGCGGGCCTTCGTGCTGGCCTGTGTGCAGCACCTGGTACATCAGCAGCGGGTGCCGCTGGAGCAACTGGTGCGTCAACAGTACCCGCTGCTGCAGCGGCTGGCGCTGCGCATCGCCGAACTGCGCGACCGCGCCGCCAAGGCCTCGTTCACCCAACTGGTGCTGGATGGCGGTTGGACATTGGAGACCAGCGTTCAGCAGGGCTTTCACTTCGACCCCGACATCTACCCGGTGTCGGCGAACAAGCGCTACTGCGGCAAGTTCCGCTTCGCCAAACACTTCTATCCGGTAGTGGCCGATCTGGAGGACGGCGGCGAGGAATGGCGCTGCGCGCTGGCGCTGGACGAGCACCCGCAGGTCAGGCACTGGGTGCGCAACCTCGCCTGTGCCTGGTGCAGCAGATCGACGCTGCGTTGGCCTGATCAACCGGCCGTGCCCGCTGGTGTCAGCGGCGGGCGCCGCTGCGCCGCCCCGCCAGCCAGCCCAGCAGCCCCAGCCCGGCCAGCATCAACGCCCAGGTCTGCGGCTCGGGCACCGGCACCGCTGAGGTGATGTAGTGCCCATCGCTGGCCAGGCCGTTGGCGGCGGTGAAGCCGTAGAAGACCGGGTTGCCGGCCAGGCCCAACGCGTCGAAGTCGACAGTCGCCGACACCTCGAAACTGCCCAGGGCGAGGTTCTCGATGCGGCCGGTGAGCTGTCCGCTGTTGTCGTTGGCGCCTAACGGCAGGTAGCCGACGCTGGCGTACCACTGAGAGTCGGCGGCGCGGATGGTGTCGCCGAGCCCGGTCACGGTGGCGGCCAGCGGCGCCACATCGCCCGCCTGCAGGATCTGCAGGCTGGGCGAGACCGGTTCGCCGTCGAAGTGGAAGGTGTCGATCGCCAAGGCCACGCTGGCCAGGCCCATGCCCTCGTAGCCCAGGCCGGAGCCGCCGTTGCCCAGGCCTGGCGCACTGGCCAACGTGAAAGTCAGGCCGTCACCGCGCAGGTCCGGGTTCGCGGGGATGAAAAAATGGAAGTTGAAGCTGAATGCCTGATTGAAATCCAACGCCAACGCGGTGGGAGCAAAACCGGCACCGGCCTGGCCATTGCTGGGCGCGGGCGTCAGGATCAGGTTGCTGTAGGTGAAGCCGTTGCCCGGCGTTTCGTTCAGCGCCGTGGCGCTGCCCAACAGTGTCCAAGTGGTGAAGTCAGTGAAGCCGGCGGACAGGTTGATGCCTTGTTGAGCCTGGGCGCTGCCCAGGGTGGCGGCCAGCAGGGTGGCGGTAATCAGCAAGGGGGTGCGCATGGTGGGAACTCCTGGGTTGAACGGCTGGCGGCGCGGGCCAGGGGGCACCGCAGTCAGACCAGTCTGCGCAGCCGGCGTTAGCCCAGCGCTAGCGAAACGCGCCGCCGACTCCCCGCAAGCCGGGGGTGGCGGGGTGATTGGGATCAAAGACCGTCGCTCAGCGCCAGCCGTACCGCCTGCGCCAGGTTCAGCGCCGCGCCGGCCTGCCGCCAGCGCGCCAGCGCGTCGGCGCTGGCCTGGCGCGCACAGAGCCGGTGCAGGCGCCGCAGGTCGTGCCGGTCGGCGCGGTTGAGGGCGCCGCTGACGCCGGGGGCATGCTGCTCGACAAAGCCCATCAGCCGCGCGGCGGCCTCGGGCTGGCGCAGATGGGCCCAGGCGCGCGGCAGGTTCCACAGGCCATAGACCAGGGGCCAGGGCTCGGCGCCGGCATAGGCCGCGGCAACGCAGTCGCGGTAGGCGGCGGCGGCTTCGGGCCAACGGCGCAGCCGCGACAAGGCCTCGCCGCGCAGGTTGCAGGCCAGCGCGTGCTGGCGCTCGTCGCCTTGAAGGCGGCTGTCGAGCGCGGCTTGCGTCGCCAGGGCCAGCGCCTCATCGGCGTTGGCGCGCAGCGCCAGCAGCGCCAGCGCCAGATTGCAGCGTCCGACGTTGACGCCCTGCACATCGCCGGCGGCGGCCCACAGCGCCAGCGCACGGCGCTGCAGACCGATACCAGCCACAGCATCGGCCGGGCGCTGAATGGCGCCCAGGTTGGTCAGGATGCTGGCCTGCAGCGCCGGCGCCTGCGCGGCCTCGGCCAGCACCAGCGCTTGTTCCAGCCAGGCCGCCGCGCCAGCGTCGCGGTGCAAGCGCCAGCGCACATGGGCGGCGCGGGTCAGCACCTGGGCGCGGGCCAGGCCGGGTGCGCCGTCGGCATCGTCGCCGCAGCCGGACGGCATGGCGACGGCCGCGCCAGGCAGCTCGGCCATCGCCTGCGTGGCCAGCCGGTCGGCCGCTTCGGTCTGGCCGCCCAGCAGCAGGGCGCGCGACAGGCTGGCACGCAACAGCGCGCGCTGCAGCGGATCGGACAGTTGATCGGCGCAGCGCTGCAATGCGGCCAGCACCGGCGGCGGCAACAACAGCGCGCTGGTAGCCTCCTGCGCTGCAGCGGCCAGCGCGGCGGCCTCGGCGTGCGCGCCGTCGGCCTCGGCGCCCAGCAGCGCCGCCGCCAGGTTGGCCATCTCGGGCCGCACCCGCTGCAGCGGCGTGGCCAGCGGCAAGGCGCCGAACCAGGCGGTGAGCCAGTGGCGGTGGCGCTGGCGCAGCGCCGCCGCAGTATCGGCGTCCAGTGAACCAGCGGCAAACTCGCGCACCAGCTCAAACAGTGCATAGCGTTGGTCGCCATCGGGCGCGGCGCGCAGCATCGAGTGCGCCACCAGCTCGTCGAGCGTGCGCGCCACTTTGGTGAAGGGCTCATCAGCCAGCGCCGCCGCCGCCGCCAGGCTGAAGCCGCCGGCAAACACCGTCAGCTGCGGCAGCAGGCGGCGTGCCTCGGGCGACAGCAACTGCCAGCTCCATTGCAGCACGGCCAGCATCGAGGCATGACGCGGATCGCCGCCGGCGCGCGCGCCGCTGCGCGCCAGCAAGGCCAGCGTGCCGCCGCCTGCCGGGCCGGCGACTGCCGCGTCTTGCAGCAGGCCCAGCAGCACCGCTGGCGACAGGCTGCGCGCCCGCGAGGCCGCCAGCTCGATGGCCAGCGGCATGCCCTGTAAGTGGCGCACCAGCGCCGCCACCGCTTGCCAGTTGTGGGCACTGAGCCTGAAGCTGGCGCGCACCGCGCGTGCGCGGTCGACAAACAAGGCCACCGCCGGGTTGTGCGCCCATGCCAGCGCGTCGCCATCGTCGGCCGCTTCGGGCGCTGGCGGTTCCGGCAGTGGCAGCGGCGCCAGCTCGAACTCGAGTTCACCGTCCAGCCCCAGCGCGCGGCGCGAGCTGACCAGCAGGTGCAGGCCCGGGCAGATGGCCAGCAGGTCGGCCACCGCAGCTGCGGCGTCATCGACCAGGTGCTCAAAGTTGTCCAGCACCAGCAGGGCGCGGCGGCCGGCCAGCCTGCGCTGCAGCTGCGCCAGCGCGGGCTGGTTGTCGGGCGACTGGTGCAGCGCCAGCAGCGCGGCGTTGAGCACGGCCTCGCCGGCGCCCTCGCCGGCCGGCAGCGCCACCAGCGGCACAAAGGCCAGCAGGTCGAAGCGCCATGCGCCGCTGCCCAGGGCGCGGTCGGGCAGCCAGGCGTCGGCGGCCGGGCCTGCCGTGGCCAACGCGTGGGCAAGTTCCACCGCCAGCCGTGTCTTGCCATGGCCGCCGGGGCCGCGCAAGGTCACCAGCCGCCGCGCCAGCACGTCGGCCTGCAGCTGCCTCAGCACGCCGGCCGCGCCGTGCAGCGCCGTGAGGTAGTGCGGCAGGCCCAGCGCCACTGGGCCGGTCAGCGCCACCGACTCGGCCCGCTGCCACCGCTGGCCAGCCAGGGTGGGGCCGGCGGTCTGCCGTGGGGCGGATAGCTCGTCCAGGCGGCCGGCCCGTGGATCGCCCAGTCGCTCAGCCAGCGCCGCCAGGCGCAGCCGCTCGTCGTGGATCCAGTCGTCGTAGAAGCCGGGCAGCAACTCGCCGCGGTACAGCGCGCGGGCCTCGTTGAGCCGGCCTGCGCGCAACGCCGCTTCGAACGCGCCGGTGTCGCACCACAGCGCAGCGGGCTGCAACCGCACCGAGCGCCGATCGGCCAGCAGCACCGCGCCGGTCTCGCCGGGTGCGTCGAGCAGGTGCTTGAGCGTCGACAGCAACTGGCGCAGGCGGTTGCGCCCCACCTCGGGTGCCGCGCCGGGCCACAGCAGCTCAACCAGCACCTCACGCGGCTGCGCGCGGTCGGGCGCCAGCGCCAGCCGGGCCAGCAAGGCGGTGGCGGCGCGCCCCGGCAGCCGCCGCACGCCGCTCTGCGACGCCCACAACACCACGTCGCCGAGCAGCCGCAGCTGCCAGCGCGCTGCGCCGTCGCGGTCCAGGGGATCAGGGAGCCGGGTTGCTGCGCTCATTGTGGCGGTGGCACTCGCTCACCCACTCAGGGCGCGCTGCGCCGGGCGACAAACTCGATCGGGCGGTGCGCCGAGTAGCCGCCTTCGGTCTGCATCACAAATTGCAGCTCATCGCCGACCAGCCGGCCGCGGTAACGGTGGCTGGTCTCCAGGCCGGCGCTGTCGGCGCCGAGTTGCTCGCGGCTGCGGGTGACGAAACTCAGTCCGTCGGGCCCGACCCTGCCCTCGAGGATGCCCCGGCCCAGGCGCAGGAACGAGGCGCTGCCCTGCAGCGCCTCGCCCTCGCCGGCAAACTCGAAACGCTCGGCGTAGCGCGCGTTGGGCCAGTCGTAGACCACCTCGGCCTGCCAGTGGCCGTTGACCGCAGCGCGCAGCGGGCCCGAACTGGCGCCCGTGCCCGTGCCCGTGCCAGCGCCCGTGCCGCGCCAGAGCAGCAGCGCCGCGCTGCCGGCCGCCAGCAGCGCGAGGCCGCCGCCGATCACCAGCGCACGCCGGCCACGGCCCGGCGCAAGGGCGGCACTGGCGGCGGCACTGTCGGCGGTACTGGCGGCGGCATGGGCTGCGGCATCAGCGACCGGCGCCGGCTCGCCCAGCGCCTCAACCAGCACCATCAGCAGGTGGTCGATGTCAGCGCTGAAGCCCGCCGCGTTGATCGCCAGCGCCTGGCGGCGCGCCAGCGGCCGCAGTGGCGCCGGCAGCTGGTCTTCGGCGGGCATGGCCGCGCCGTCGAACAGCAGCGGGATTACCCGCATGCCGCGGCTCAGACCGGCGGCCAGTTCCTGGTGCACGAAGTCGTCGGCATCGTGCAGCCGAGGCGGGCCGCCGTTGCGCGCCGCCAGCCAGCGCGGCCCGATCAGCACCAGCAGCACCAGCGAGCCGTCCACCGCCTGCGCGATGGCCGCGTCGAAGGGCTGGCCGGCGGCGATGTCGTCGACGTCGATGAACACGCGTTGCGGGCTGAAACGCCGCGCCAGCGCGTCGTACACCGCGCGGGCGTAACCGGCGGTGTCGTCGCGGCGGTAGCTGATGAAGATCTGGACGGCGCTCATCTTGGGGCCCGGCAGGGCGCCGCGCCAGCATAGCGCCCGTCCGGGCCCGCCAGCGACGGTGCGCGCTAGCGAATGCCCTGATGAACGCTTGTCAGCTCTGAGTCAGAATCCTGGCTTCCCTGGAGCCCTCCCCTTGACGCAGAAGATCTGGCTGAAGCAGTACCCCGCAGGCGTGCCAGCGGAGGTCAAGACCGATGTCTACCCTTCGCTGGTGGCCTTGCTTGACGACAGCTTCAGCCGCTATGCCGAGTTGAGCGCTTACAGCTTCATGGGCAAGCGCATCAGCTACCGGGTGGTCGACGAGGCCTCACGCGCGCTGGCGGCCTGGCTGCAGGCCCAGGGCCTGCAACGCGGCGACCGGGTGGCGATCATGCTGCCCAACCTGCCGCAGTACCCGGTGGCGGTGGCGGCGGTGCTGCGCGCTGGGCTGGTGGTGGTCAACGTCAACCCGCTGTACACGCCGCGTGAACTGGAGCACCAACTCAAGGATTCGGGCGCCAAGGCGATTGTCGTGCTGGAGAACTTTGCCGCCACGCTGGCCCAGGTGATCGAGCGGCTGCCTATCAAGACCGTGCTGCTGGCGGCGATGGGCGACATGCTGGGTTTGTTCAAGGGCTCGCTGGTCAACCATGGGGTACGCCGCGTCAAGCGGCTGGTGCCGGATTACAGGCTGCCAGCCAGCGTCAGCGTCACCCGGTTCAATGATGCGTTGGCCAAGGGCCGCCAGTGCCGATTGAGCCCGGCCCAGCTCGGCCCTGACGATATCGCGGTGCTGCAGTACACCGGCGGCACCACCGGGCTCAGCAAGGGCGCCGTGCTGCTGCACCGCAACCTGATGGCCAACCTGCTGCAGTGCGAGGCCTGGTACCGGCCGGCGCTCAAGCAGATCCCGGCCGGCCAGCAGTTGGTGACTGTTTGCGCGCTGCCGATCCACCACATCTTTGGTTTCAACATCAACATGATGCTGGGCCTGAGGATGGGCGGCTGCGGCCTGCTGATCGCCAATGCGGGTGACTTGCCGGCGCTGCTCAAGGACTTGGCGGCGCAGCCTTTTCACAGCTTTCCGGCGGTCAGTACCTTGTTCAGCGCGCTGGCCAACCACCCGCACTTCGACCGTGTCGACTGGAGCCAGCTGAAGATCTCGATCGGCGGCGGCATGGCGGTCACCCAGGCCACGGCGCGGCTCTGGCTGGAGAAGACCGGCTGCGCGATCTGCGAGGGCTACGGTTTATCGGAGACCAGCCCCTCGGTCAGCTGCAACCCGGTCGACGCCACCAGTTTCTCGGGCACCATCGGCCTGCCGATGTCCAGCACTGACATGGTGCTGCTCAACGACGATGGCCAGCCGGTAGCGCCCGGCCAGCCCGGCGAGATCGCCATCCGCGGGCCGCAGGTGATGGCCGGCTACTGGCAGCGCCCTGACGAGACCGCCAAGGTTATGACCGCCAACGGCTTCTTGCGCAGCGGCGACATCGGCACGATGGACGAGCGCGGCCATTTCCGCATCGTCGACCGCAAGAAGGACATGATCCTGGTCGGCGGTTTTAACGTCTACCCGAACGAGATCGAGGATGTGCTGTCGCAGCTGCCCGGCGTGCTGGAATGCGCGGCCGTGGGCGTGCCCGATGACAAGTCGGGCGAATCGGTTAAGGTGGTGATTGTGAAAAAGAATGCCATGCTCACCGAAGCCGATGTGCGCAGTTTCTGTGATGCCAACCTCGCCGGCTACAAGCGACCGCGCACGGTGGAGTTCCGCGCCGAGTTGCCCAAGACTGCGGTCGGCAAGATTTTGCGGCGCGAACTGCGCGAGGCCAGCCGATGAGTGGGGCAACAGTGGGCGGCCTGGCCGGGCGTTATGTCAAGACCGAGGCGGGCCGGGCTGAAATCCGTCGGCGCGCGCTGCCGCTGTCGCGACCGGCGCGCAACCTGCTCTTGATCGTCGACGCCAGCCGCAGTGGGCAAGACTGGCTGGCTTTGGTGCAGGGCTGCGTGCCGGACGAGTTGCAGGCGCTGCTGGATGCCGGCCTGTTGGCGCCGGCGGGCGCGGCCGAAGCTGCCCTCCCGCTCGGTCGACCGACGGCGAAGGCTGCGACGGCCGCCGACAAACCCGCCGCGCGCGCCGATGCCGCGCCCCGCATGAGCCTGGCCGAGGCGCTGCAGACCAAGGACCACCGCGTGCTTTGCCGGCGCATGATGATCGAGGCGCGGCCCCGGCTGGGCATGGTCAAGGGCTACTGGCTGGCGTTGGAGGTCGACCACAGTGAGAGCCCGGCCGACGTGCGTGCGTTGGCGCTGCGCTTTGTTGAGCAGGTGCGTGAGGTGCAGGGCGACGCTGCCGCGCTGGCGCTGGTGCAGGTGCTGCTGGCCAAAGATTGACGCCGCAGGGTTCGCTCACCTCTGAGCCGGCCGGCGCCGGGCTTGAGGCACACTGCCAGCCTGCCCCTGCCAGCATCGCGCCCATGTCCCCCCGCATCCACATTGCCACGCCCTTGCAGGCGGGCGCCGAGATCGAGCTGCCCGCCAGCGCCAGCCGCCATGTGCAGGTGCTGCGCCTGCAGCCCGGTGCGGCGCTGACACTGTTCGACGGCCAAGGCGGTGAATGGTTGGCCGAGGTGTTGGCGATGGGCCGCAAAACGGTGAGCGCGCGCGTGTTGGTGCACCAAGCCATCGAGCGTGAGCTGGCCACACCAGTGACCCTGGCGCTGGGCATGCCGGCCAACGAGCGCATGGACACGCTGGTAGAAAAAGCCACCGAGCTCGGTGTAGCGCGCATCGTGCCCCTGGTCTGCGAGCGCTCGGTGCTGCGGCTGGCCGGCGAGCGCGCCGAGCGCAAGGCGGCGCATTGGCAGGCGATCGCCGTGGCCGCCTGCGAGCAGAGCGGGCGCAACCGGCTGCCGCAGATCGACACGCCGATATCGCTGCGCGACTGGCTGGCCACTGTCAGTGCGGGCAGTGCCGCCAGTGCCTCCGCCGCGGGCGCATGCCTGCTGCTCAGCCTGGCCGACGGCGCGCTGCCGCTGGCCGCCAGGCGGCCGGCCACTGGCGAGCCGCTGCGGGTGCTCAGCGGCCCCGAGGGCGGCCTCTCGCCGGCCGAGCTGGCGGCGGCGCAAGCGGCAGGTTTTGCCCCTGTCAGCCTGGGCTCGCGGGTGCTGCGCGCCGATACCGCGCCGCTGGCCATGCTGGCTTGCATTGCCGCCTGGGAGACCACCGTTTGAACCTGAGACTGGCTTTGCTGACCCTGTGCCAGGGCTTGCTGATGATCAACAACGTGGTCTTCATCGCCGTCAACGGCCTGGTCGGCCTGGCGCTGGCGCCGGTGGGCTGGATGGCCACGGTGCCGATCACCGCCTACGTCACCGGCGGCGCGCTGGCCACCACGCTGGTGGCGCGCCACCAGCGGCGCTACGGCCGCCAGCGCACCTTCCAGTTTGGCCTGCTGGTGGCCATCGCCAGCGCCGGCGTCTGCGCTTATGCCGTGATCAGCAGCAACTTCTGGCTGCTCTGCACCGCCACGCTGGTGGCCGGTTATTACAACGCCAACGGCTCGCTCTACCGTTTTGCCGCAGTCGAGCTGGTCAAGCCCGAGTTCAAGGAGCGCGCGATCTCCTGGGTGCTGGCCGGCGGCATCCTCGGCGCGGTGGTCGGCCCCAACCTGGCCAGTTGGAGCCGCGACGCGCTGGAGCAGCCCTTTGCCGGCGCCTATCTGGCACTGATGGGCGTGGCCGCGCTGAGCCTGCTGGTGATGTCGACGATCGCCTTCCCTCGCCTGCCGGGCCAAGGCGAAAGCGGCCTGCAGGGCCGGCCGTTGGCAGAGATCATGCGCCAGCCGGTGTTCATCATCGCGGCGGCGGCCTGCGCCATCGGCTACGGCGTGATGAACCTGCTGATGGCCGCCACGCCGATCGCCATGGCGCAGTGCCTGCACCCCTTCAGTGCCGCCGCGCTGGTGCTGGAGTGGCATGTGCTGGGCATGTTTGTGCCGAGTTTCTTCACCGGCCGCCTGATCAAGCGCTTTGGCGTGCTGCCGGTGATGACCACCGGGTTGCTGCTCAACATCGGCTGCGTTGCCTTTGCGCTGCTGGGCAACGAGGTGATGCACTTCCTGGGCGCGCTGCTGGTGCTGGGCGTGGGCTGGAACTTTTTGTTCATCGGCGGCAGCACGCTGGTGACCGAAGCCTATGCGCCCGAGGAGAAGACCCGCGCCCAGGGCGCGCTCGACTTCTGCGTCTACAGCACGATGGCGATCACCTCGTTCGCGTCGGGCGCGCTGGTGACCACCGGCGGCTGGACAGCGATGAACCTGGGCTCGCTGCTGCCGATCGCGCTGCTGGCGGCAGCGCTGGTCTGGCTGGCGCGGCTGCGGCGGGCGAAGTTGGCCTGATCGGGGCGGCTGCTGCCGGCCGGAGCGCCGGGAAGGCCGGCCCGCCAGGCGACGCTCAGGCGCTGGGGGTCCGCCCTGCGCTGGGATGGCTATCGAGTTCCTGGCCGCTGCCCACCGCGCCACGCGCCGAGCCCGCCACCAGATCAAAGCGGTACAGCCGGCACTCGATCGGGCCGTTCCACAGCGGCACACGCCGGCTCTCCTTCAGGCGCAAGGCTTGCGGCAGCTTCATGTCGGGGCTGAGCAGCCAGGCGGTCCAGCCGGCATAGTGCTTTTTCCAATGGCTGGCCAACGCGCCGAAGAACGCGCTTGAGTTGCCGCTGGCGCCCTGGCCATCGGTCTGAAAGCCCTCGCGGCTGGCGCGCGCGGGGCCGCCGCGCTCACCGCGTGAGCCCTTGGGCGCTATGCGCTCGCCATAGGGCGGGTTGAGCATCAGCACACCGGGGCCCTGGCCCAGATCCACCGGTGGCGGGCGCTGCAGCGCATCGGCGGTCTTGAAGTGGATGGCGTCGGCAACGCCGGCGCGGCGCGCGTTGTGCTCGGCGAAGTCGGTCATGCGGAACGAGACATCGCCGGCATGGATGGCCACCGCCGGCGCATGCTGGCGGGCGCGGGCGGCGTCCTTCAGCCGCGACCAGGCGTTTTGCTGCGGCCGGAACGGCAACATGCGCTCGAAGGCAAAGCGCCGTTGCAGCCCCGGCGCGATGCCGCAGGCGATCTGCGCGGCTTCGATGGCGATGGTGCCGGCGCCGCAGCAGGGGTCGAACAGCGGGCCGTCCTCGGCGCGGCCCTGCCAGCCGGCGGCGGCCAGCATCGCCGCAGCCAGCGTTTCCTTCAGCGGCGCCTCACCCTTCAGGCCCTGGGCGTCGCGCCAGCCGCGCTTGAACAGCGCCTCGCCCGAGGTGTCGGCATACAGCGTGGCATGGGTCGGCGAGAGGTGCAGCGTCAGCGGCAGGTCGGGATGGCGGGTATCGACGCTGGGGCGCTCGCCGGTGGCATCGCGCAGCACGTCGCAGACCGCGTCCTTGACCCGCAGCGTGGCGAAGTTCAGGCTCTGCAGCGGCGAGCGCTGGGCGCTGGTATCGATGCGGAAGGTTTGCGCTGTGGTGATCCAGTCGACCCAGGGCACGGTGCGCGCCAGGGCGTACAAATCATGTTCGGTCTGGTAGGGGCCATGGGCCAGCGGCCACAGCACCCGCTGCGCCAAGCGGCTCTCCAGGTTGAGCTGCATCGCCGCCAGCACGTCGCCCTCGACCAGCACGCCGCCGCGCAGCACTTCGCCGCTGGCCGCCGGGCCCAGGATGCGCATCACCTCGTCGGCCAGCAGCGCTTCGGTGCCGGCGGCGCAAGGCAGGAACAGGTTCACCAACGCAGCGGTCACAACGATTTTCGAAGGTTGACTGGAGCGATCTTCAGCGCCTCGCGGTACTTGGCCACGGTGCGCCGCGCCACGCTGATGCCTTGCTCGCCCAGCATCTCGGCGAGCTGGCTGTCTGACAAAGGCTGGCTTGGGTCTTCGGCGCTGACCAGTTGCTGGATCAAGGCCTTGACTGCGGTGGAGCTGGCATTGCCGCCGGCGTCGGTGTTGAGCGAGCTGGCGAAGAAGTACTTCAGCTCGAAGGTGCCGTGCGGCGTGGTCATGTACTTGGCGGTGGTCACCCGTGAGATCGTGCTCTCGTGCAGGCCCAACTCGTCGGCGATCTCGCGCAATACCAGCGGCTTCATGGCGATCGCGCCATGGCTGAAGAAGCCCTTTTGACGCTCGACAATGGCCTGGCTGACGCGCTGGATGGTGTCGAAGCGCTGCAGGATGTTCTTCATGAACCAGCGCGCTTCTTGTAGCCGGGTCGACAGGCCGGCGGCGCTGCCGTTGCGCTGGCCGCGGATGGCCTGGGCATAAAAGTCGTTGATGCGCAGCTTGGGCATCACGTCGGGGTTCAGCGTGGCGCGCCAACCGCGACCGGCCTTGATGACGATGACGTCGGGCACCACGATGTTGGCCTCGGCGCGGGTGAACGGCCGGCCGGGTTTGGGCTCACAGGCGACGATCAAGGCCTGGGCCTCGCGCAGCAAATCCTCATCGGCCCCGGTGGCGGCCATCAGCTTTTTCATGTCGCGGCGCGCCAGCAGCTCCAGGTGCTCGCGGCAGATCCGCAGCGCCACCTCGCGCGCCGGGCTGGGCGGCAATTCGCGCAGCTGCAGCACCAGGCAGTCGCCCAGGCTGCGGGCACCGACGCCGGTGGGCTCCAGGCTTTGCAACCATTTCAGCGCGATGCGCAACTGGGCGGTGAGCTGATCGAAGGCCTCGGTTTCGGGATCGGCTGCAAAGCCCATGGCCTCGGCCAGGCGCTCGGCGATCTCCTCCAGCGGGTCGGCCAGGTAGCCGTCTTCATCCAGTGATTCGATCAGCACCCGCACCGCCGCCGCGTCCTCGGGCAACAGCCGCATGCCCATCAGCTGGTGGTGCAGGTGCTCTTGCAGCGTCGGGCCGCTGTCGGCGGCGTCGGCCGGCTCAAAATCGGCGTCCGCGCTGCCCGGCGTGGCCGGGCTGTTTGACGGCAGTTCGCGGTTGCCGTCGAAATCGTCACGCTCGGTGCCGTTTTCCCAGTCGTCGCGCTCGGTGCCGCCGAACTCGGCGCTGTCGAGGCCGGCCGGCTCGTCGGCACCGGCCTGGCCGTCGCCAAAATCTTCACGCTCGGCCAGCTTGTCCTTCTCGCGCTCGGCGCTCTTGTCGGCCGGTGCGCTGACCCGCTCCAGCCCAAACTCCATCGGCGCATGGTCTTCCTCGGTATCGAGGAAGGGGTTGCTCTCGAGCATCTGCTCGATTTCCTGGTGCAGCTCCAAGGTGGACAACTGCAACAGCCGAATCGATTGCTGCAACTGGGGCGTCAGCGCCAGGTGCTGCGACAGCCGCAGCTGCAGGGAGGGTTTCATGCCGCCACCGGCGCTTACATGCGGAAGTGCTCGCCGAGATAGACCCGGCGCACGTCAGCGTTGGTGATGAGTTCGGCGGGCGTGCCCTCGGCCAACACCCGGCCCTCGTTGATGATGTAGGCGCGGTCGCAAATGCCCAGCATCTCGCGCACGTTGTGGTCGGTGATCAGCACGCCGATACCACGGCCTTTGAGAAAGCCGATGATGCGCTGGATCTCGATCACCGCCAGCGGGTCGACGCCGGCAAAGGGCTCGTCGAGCAGGATGAAACGCGGCTGGGTGGCCAGCGCGCGGGCGATCTCGACGCGTCGGCGTTCACCGCCCGACAGCGACGGCGCCGGTGAGTCGCGCAGCTTGTCCAGGCTGAGGTCGTGCAGCAGCGCATCGAGCTGGGTCTGGATCTCGGCGGCTTTGAGCGGCTTGCCGCGCTCGTCGAGCTGCAGCTCAAGCACGGCGCGCACGTTTTCCTCGACACTGAGCTTGCGGAAGATCGAGGCTTCCTGCGGCAGGTAGCTCAGGCCCATGCGGGCGCGCTGGTGGATCGGCTTGCCCTGCACCGCGACGCCGTCGATGTGGATCTCGCCGGCGTCGGCGCGCACCAGGCCGACCACCATGTAGAAGGTGGTGGTCTTGCCCGCGCCGTTGGGCCCGAGCAGGCCGACCACCTCGCCAGCGGCCACCGACAAGTGCACATCCTTGACCACCTGGCGCGAGCCGTAATGTTTTTGCAGGCCCGAAACCTCCAGCCGGCTGACGCCGGCGGCATCGGGCTGCGCGCTCAACGCCGGTCTCCCAGCGCGGGCGAGGGTTTCAGTGCACCGGCGGCCTCGGCGGCGGCCTCGCTGCCGGCGCGTGGCGCGATCACTGCCCGAACCCGGCCGCTGGGGTTGCCCGCCGTGACAGCGCCACCCTGCACGTTGAAGGACTCGGCCTGGCTGTCCCACAGAATCAGCGCGCCCTGAATCTCGTCGGCCACCACGCTGCCGCGCAACCGCCGCACCACAGCGGTGCCCTCGAAGCGCAAGGTGCCGGCGCGGCCGTCGTAATCAATGCGCTGGGCCTGGCCTTCAACCAGCTCGTCGGCGCTGTCGCGCTTTTGCCGGTAGGTGGCCGGCTTGCCTGGGCTGCCTTGGGCCAGCACGTTGAGGTAGCCCTCGGGCGTTTCGCGCAGCTCCAGGCGCTCGGCGCGCAGCTGCAGGGTGCCCTGGCTGATGACCACGTTACCGCTGCACACGCTGGTCTGCTTGAGCAGGTTGACGGTGCAGGGTTGGTCGGATTCCAGCGTCATCGGGCGGCTGCGGTCGGCCTTCTCGGCCAACGCAGAACCGCCGCCAACGCCAAGCGCCAGCAGCAGGATCAGGGAA
>JBBQJN010000069.1:0-14286 GCA_038325945.1 Burkholderiales bacterium
AACATCAACGACACGCCAACAGGCCTGCCCGTGATCAGCGGCACGGTCACCGAAGACCAGACCTTGAGCGTCGTCACCAGCGGGATCAGCGAAGCCGACGGGCCCGCGACGCCGAGATTAACGAACCAGTGGCTGCGCAACGGTTCGGCCGTCAGCGGATCGACCGGATCGACCTACACCCTGGGCGACGACGATGTCGGCGCACTGATCAGCGCCCAAGTGAGCATCACCGACGACCAGGGCGCGCGCGAGACGATGGGCAGCGTGCAGACCGCCGCAGTGCTCAACATCAACGACACACCGTCAGGCCTGCCGGTGATCAGCGGCTCGGTCACCGAAGACCAGACGCTGAGCGTCGACACCAGCGGCATCAGCGACGCCGACGGCCCCGCCACACTGAGCTTCACGTACCAGTGGCTGCGAAACGGTTCGGCCGTCAGCGGAGCGACCGGAGCGACCTACACCCTGGGCGACAGTGACGTCGGCCAACGCATCAGCGTCCGTGTGAGCTACACCGACATGCAGAACACGACCGAGACGGTGACGAGCGTCCAGACCGCTGCGGTGCTGAATTTCAACGACTTGCCGACCGGTCTGCCCGTGATCTCCGGTTCCGTCACCCGCGGCTACGAGTTGACTGCCGACCCATCGGCCATCCGCGACGTCGATGGCCTTGGTGCGTTCAGCTACCAGTGGCAGCGTGATGGCATCGATATCGCTGGCGCCACTGACGCACGTTACCTGCTGGCGCAGGACGACGTCGGTGCCTGCATGCGCGTGGTCGTGCGCTACGTCGACGGCCAGGGGACCGTCGAGACAGTGAACAGCGCGTCGACCGAGAGCGTCGCCACCTTCAACATCGCCGCCACCGGGCGGCCGACGATCATCGGCAGCGCCACCGAAGACAGTGTCCTGTCGGCGGACACGAGCACCATCGCCGACCCCGACAGGCTGGGAAGCTTCAGTTTCCAGTGGCTGCGCGACGGCCAGCGCATCACCGGTGCCACCGCCAGTTCCTACTTGCCAGGTGATGCCGATGTCGGCAGCAGGCTCAGTGTCGAGGTGAACTTCGTCGACGGCCGGGGCAACCTGGAATCCTTGCGCTCGCTGGCCACGGCCTCGGTGGGCAACGTCAACGACACCCCGCAGGGTCTGGCCGCGATCGCCGGCACGCCGATGGAGGACGAGACGTTGACTGCCGACACCACGGCCATCAGCGACGCGGATGGCCTGGGCAGCTTCTCCTATCAGTGGCTGCGCGACGGCACTGCGGTCGGCGGCGCTGCGGGGGCCAGCTACACCCTGGGCGACACCGACGTCGGCGCCGCGATCAGCGTGCGAGTGAGCTACACCGATGGGCAGGGCAGCAACGAGGCGCTGGCCAGCCGCCCCACCGACCCGGTCGGCAATGTCAACGATGCGCCTTCCGGCCAGCCCGTCGTGCTGGGATCGGCCACACGCGGGCAATTGCTGCGCGCCGACGCTTCCGGCATTCGAGACGCCGACGGGCTGGGTGTGTTCAGCTACCAGTGGCAACGCGATGGCGCCGACATCGCCGGCGCCGTGGCTTCGACCTACAGCCTGGGCGACGCCGACGTGGGCGCCGTCGTCCGCGTCACGGTGCGCTATATCGACGGCCACGGCACGGCCGAGTCGCTGCCATCCGCCGGCACGGCACCGGTCAGCGCCTTCAACAGTTCACCCAGCGGCCTGTTGCGCATCACCGGCACGCCGGCTGAGGACCAGACGCTGACGGCCGACAGCGGTGACATCCGTGACGGCGACGGCCTCGGCGCATTCAGCTACCAATGGCTACGCGACGGCTCGGCCATCGACGGCGCCACGGGGGCACGTTACGCGCTGGGTGATGACGACGTCGGCAGCCAGATCGGGTTGCGGCTGTCCTACGTTGACGGCAGCGGCACATCCGAATGGCTGTCAGCCACGCCGACGGCGCCGGTGGCCAACGTCAACGACACACCCCAAGGTCTGCCAGAGGTGCTGGGCACGGCGACCGAGAACAGCACGCTGGCCGCCGATACCGGCACGCTGCGCGACCTCGACGGGCTGGGCACCTTCGCCTACCAGTGGCTGCGCGACGGGCAGGCCATCGCTGGCGCCACTGGCGCCGGCTACACGCTGGGCGACGCCGACGTCGGCCTGGCCATCAGCGTGCGGGTGAGCTATGTCGACGGCCAGGGCAGGGCGGAGGCGCTGACCAGCGCCGCCACCGCGCCGGTGCAGAACGTCAACGACACACCCACCGGCCTGCCGCTGATCCAGGGCCAGGCCGCGCGGGGCTACCTGCTCGATGCTGATCTGACCGGCGTGCGCGACGCGGACGGCCTGGGGCCATTCACCTACCAGTGGCGCCGCGACGACAGCGACATTGCGGGGGCCACCCAGGCGTCATACCGGCTCGTCGAAGGCGACATTGGCGCGCGGCTGACCCTGGTCGTGCGCTACCTTGACGGCCACGGCACGGCCGAGCAGATCGTCAGCGCACCGACGCCGTTGATCGGCGTCGTCAATCTGGCGCCGGCCGGTCTGCCCGCGATCAGCGGCAGCGCCGTCGAAGACCAGGTGCTGCACGCAGACACCCGTGCCCTCAGCGACGCCGACGGGCTGGGAAGCTTCGCCTACCAGTGGCTGCGCGACGGCGTGGTCATCGGCGGGGCGCAGGGTGCCGGCTACACGCTGGGCGACGCCGATGTCGGCGCCCGCATCGGCCTGCGCATCAGTTACCTCGATGGCCGTGGCTACAACGAAGTGCTGATGGCGCTACCGACCGCACCGGTGGCCAATGTCAACGATGCACCGCTGCTGCGCGGGGTGTTGCCGGACGAGTCCGTCCAGGCCGGCGCCAGCGCTCGCTGGCTGCTGCCGCCGGATCTCTTCAGCGATATCGATGCCGGCGACACGCTGCGCCTGACGGCGCGGCTGGCTGACGGCACGGCGCTGCCTGACTGGCTGCGGTTCGACCCGACGACCGGCGCATTCGACGCTGCACCGCCGCTTGGCGCCAGCGGCGACTGGGCCGTGCGGGTGACGGCCAGCGACGCGGCCGGCGCCAGCGCCAGCGTCGATTCCACGCTGCGTATCACAGCGCCGCCTGCACCAGAGCCTGAAGCGGCAGTGGAGGTGCCAAGGGCGCCAGCACTGCCCGCAGTCACGCCGCTGGCCGTGCCCGCTGCAGCCGCTGCGCCTGCCGAGGAAACCGAGTCCGTCGTGGCCGAGAAGGCCGCGCCGGCCACGACGCCGCGGGCGCCAACGCCAACGCAAGCGGTCGAAGAGTCTGCCCCCAACCGGCACTTCGAATCCGTCGATGCGACGCCCACGCGCACCAGCACTGCCGTCTCCGTCGATCAACCCCGCGGCGGCAGTCGCAGCGACGCCGTGCTCGCTGACGGCGTGGTGCCCCAGTTTGCATCGCTGAACTTCGCCGGCAACGCCACCCTGTTGCGCAGCGACGAGTGGGCGCGCGGCTTTGAACAGCTGCAGCACGAACTCCAGGCGCAGAGCGAATTGCGGCGCACGACCATGGCTTCGGGCGTGGCCGCCGTGGGCAGCCTGTCGGTCGGTTATGTGATCTGGCTGGTGCGCGGCGGCGTGCTCATGAGCTCGATGCTGTCGGCGCTGCCGGCCTGGCAGATGGTTGACCCGCTGCCCGTGCTGGCTGCGGCCGGCGCCACCAAGCGCGCGCGGGGTGCGGCCGCCACCGGAGACGAAGAAGACGACGAGATCGAGCGCCTGTTCGACGAACAGCCTGATGAGCGGGCGGCGGCTGCACCCGCCGCCCCGGTGGCGCAGACCGAAGCACCGAAAGTCCCGATCCAGGAGACGACTGCATGAACCCCTTGCGCCTGTTGCGCCGCATCAAGACCCGCGTCCACCTTGCCCTGGGCCTGGCTGGTTTGGCCGTGGGTATCGTGCTCGGCAGCAGCTACCTCGGCCTTGTGCCCGATGCCGAAAACATGACGCGGCAGCACCGCGCCGCGCTGGCCGAGACGATGGCCTTGGCGCTGTCGGCCCAGCTCGACAGCGTCGACCCGCAGGCGCTGCACGACAGCCTGGAGGTCATCGTCCAGCGCAACGCCGGCCTGCGTTCGGTCGGCGTGCGCGGCGACGACGGTGCCCTCTTTGTCGCCACCGATGCCCACGCTGAGGCATGGCCCGGTGCCGGGCCGGTGGCGATCTCCGACCGTGCCCTGACCGTACCGGTGTGGTTGTCCGGCACACCCTGGGGTCGTGTCGAGCTGGCCTTCGAACCGCTGCGCAGCCTGCCGGGATGGCAGGGCCATCTGCAGGACCCGAGCCTGAAGCTGGCCGGCTTCGTTTTTCTCGCCGGCGTGCTTTCATTCCTGCTCTACCTGCATCGCATGCTGCGCGAACTCGACCCCTCGCGTGCGGTGCCGGCGCGTGTGCGCACCGCCTATGACACCCTCACCGAAGGCCTGCTCGTGCTCGACCGCGACGGGCGCATCGTGCTGGCCAACAAGTCCAGCAGCAGCCTGCTCGGCGTCGAAGAAGCGCAGCTGGTCGGCCGTTCGCCGTCGGACTTCGGCTGGCACGGGCCGGGTGGCGAGGCGCTGGACCGCGCCGCACTGCCTTGGCGCCGGGCGATGACTGAACGCAACGCCGCCCACGACGTGGCGCTGACCGTGACGCGCGGCGACGGCGTGCGCTTTGCGTTGCGCGCCAACTGCAGCCCGCTGCTCGACGACCGCGGCGGCCTGCAGGCGCTGGTGATCAGCTTCCAGGACGTGACCGAACTCGAACGCCGTGGCGCGGCACTGCAAACGGCCAAGGACGAGGCCGACTCCGCGAACGAGGCCAAGAGCCAGTTCCTGGCCAACATGAGCCACGAGATCCGCACGCCGATGAACGCCATCATCGGCTTCACCGACGTGCTGCGCCGCAGCCCGCTGCGCCAGGACGCCGAGGCCGCGCGCCACCTGGGCATTATCCACAGCAGTGGCAAGCACCTGCTGAACCTGATCAACGACATCCTCGACCTGTCCAAGGTCGAATCGGGCCGTCTCGAAGCCGAATCCATTGCCTACGCGCCGCACCGTGTGGCGCAGGAGGTGGTGACCACATTGGACGAGCGCGCACGTGACAAGGGCCTGGCGCTGGCGCTGGACTTCCCGCAGGCGCTGCCTGCCGAGATCAGCGGTGACCCGGCGCGGCTGCGCCAGATCCTGACCAACCTGATCGGCAACGCGATCAAGTTCACCGAAAAGGGCGGCGTCACCCTGCGCCTGGCGCTGGACACAACAGGCGGCGCGTCACGCTACCTGCTGGAAGTCATCGACACCGGCATCGGCATCCCCGCCGACAAGCTCGAAGCGGTGTTCGAACCCTTCGTGCAGGCCGAGTCATCGACCACGCGACGCTTTGGCGGCACCGGCCTGGGCCTGACCATCAGCCGCGGCTTCGCGCGCGCGATGGGCGGCGACATCAGCGCCCACAGCACCTATGGACAGGGCACCTGCTTCCGTGTCTGGCTGCCCGCGGGCAACCTGGCACAGCAGCCGCTGCTGCCGCTCGAGTTGCTGCAGCGTCAGGCCGAGCCAGCCGCCGCCGCCGTGTCCGTGCAGTGGCGCTTCCCCAACCGCCATGTGCTGGTGGTCGACGACGGCGAGAACAACCGCAGCCTGGTGCGCCTGTTGCTGGAAGAAGTGGGCCTGCGCGTGGACGAGGCACAAAACGGCCAGATCGCGCTGGACTGCGTGGCGCAGACGGCTTACGACCTGGTGCTGATGGACATGCAGATGCCGGTGATGGACGGTGCCACGGCGACACGCCGGCTGCGCGAGCGGGGCTGCACGACACCGGTGGTGGCGCTGACCGCCAATGCGATGAAGGGCTTCGAGCGCGAACTTGAAGAGGCCGGTTTCACCGGCTATCAGACCAAGCCCATCGACCGCGACGCGTTGCTCGCGGCGCTGGCCGGCTGGCTCGATGGCAAAGCCATCGAGCAGCCAGTCGAACTGCCGGTCGAACCCGTCGTCGCAGCGGCCGCATCCCCCATGCTGATGGACTCGACTTCGGCGGCGGACACGTGCGAACCGCTGATCTCGCGCCTGGCCGGCCACCCTCGACTGGCGCGCATCGTTCAGGGCTTTGTGCGCGAATTGGGCCCGCGCCTGCAGCGCCTGCAGGTTGCGCTGGATTCGGGCGACCTGGCCGAAGTGGCCGCGCAGGCGCACTGGCTCAAGGGTTCGGGCGGCAGCATGGGCTTTGACGACTTCTTCGAGCCATCCAAGGCTGTCGAGGACGCGGCCAAGGTCGGCGACCTGGCCGCCGTGGCGATGCTGCTGGCCAAGCTGCAGACGTTGGCGCAACGGGTGCGTCTGGGCGATGCCAAGGCACGCCAGCCGGCCGAGGAGATCACGGCATGAAGAATGACGTCTGGCTGTTGACCCAGCCGGAGCCGCTGGGCGACGGGCAACTCCCCGTGGCGGCCGAGCCACGGTCGCCGCTGCTGGACGCCAAGGTCATGCTGGTCGACGACGAACCGCTGATGACGGCGCTGGTCGAAGCGCATCTGGAAGAGGCCGGCTACACGAACTTCGTCACCACCAACGACCCGCGCGAGGCGCTGGCCATGTTGCGTCGCGAAGAACCCGGTGTGGTGCTGCTCGACCTGATGATGCCGCAGCTCTCGGGCTTCGACGTGCTGGCGGCGATCCGCGCCGACGCGGCGCTGCGCTACACGCCCGTGATCGTGCTCACCGCTGCGGCGGGCGCCGACGCCAAGCTGCGTGCGCTGCAGCTGGGCGCCACCGACTTCCTGTCCAAACCAGTGGACGCCAGCGAACTCGTGCTGCGGGTGCGAAACACGCTGGCCTTCCAGCAGTTCACCCAACGGCTGATGAATCGGGACCAGGCCACCGACCTGCCCAACGCACGACCTTTCCTGCGCTTCATAGGCCAGTTGCTCGGCGGGGGTGACAGCTTCGCGCAACCCGGGGCGTTGTTCAGCATCGAGGTGCCGCAACTGCGCGAAGTGGCCGAGACTCTGGGCCAGGTGGCGGCCGACGAGCTGGCGCGCACACTGGCGCGACGGCTGAGCCGGGTTGTCGAATCTGGCCCCATTGCCAGTGCCCGGCCGTTTGCGCCCGGCCAGGTCAGCGATCCCTTGGTGGCGCGGCTGGAGGTCGACCGCTTCGGGCTGGTCGTTCGAGGTCTGCTCGACGCCGAGAGCCTGGAAGCCGAAGCGCGGCGTGTGATCGCCTGGCTCGTGGAGCCCGTCATGCTGGGCCTGCACGAAGTGGTGCCGGCGGTCTGGCTCGGTGTGGCTGCTTTCGGCGCCGACGGCAACGACGCGCAGACCTTGCGCCGCAGCGCCGAGCGCGCGGCCAGCCACGCGCGCCAGACCGGCGGCAGCGCGCTGGCCTATGCCTCGCTGGAACTGAATGCCCGCGCGCTGGAACGCCTGACGCTGGGCGCCCAGCTGCGCGGCGCCGCTGCCCGCGGCGAGCTGCGCCTGCACTACCAGCCCAAGATTGACCTCGTCGGCGGGCGCATCACCGGCGCCGAGGCTCTGGTGCGCTGGGAACATCCGCAACACGGCCTGCTGCCGCCAGGGCGCTTCATCGCGCTGGCCGAAGAACTGGGCCTGATCGCCGCCATCGGCACTTGGGTCGCCGAGCAGGCTTGCCGCGACACAGCGGGCTGGGTCGCCGCCGGGCACGACCTGAGCATCTCCATCAACGTCTCCAAGCCGCAGTTCCTGGCCGGCGACCTGTGCGAGGTGCTGCGTCGCGCGCTGTTCGACGCGGGCCTGCCCCCGGAACGGCTGGTCGTCGAGCTGACCGAGAGCATGCTGATGGACGATGTCGACCGCGGCATGCAGCTCATGCGGCGGCTCAAGACGCTGGGCCTGTCACTGTCGATCGATGACTTCGGCACCGGCTACTCGTCGCTGAGCTACCTCAAGAACTTCCCGCTCGATGAACTGAAAATCGACCGCTCTTTCATCATGGACCTGCCGGGCAGTGCAGCCGACCTGGCCATCGTGCGCAGCGTGGTCGACCTGGGCCACAACCTGGGCATGAGCGTCATTGCCGAGGGTGTCGAGACCGAGGCCCAGCGCGTCAGTCTGCAGGCGCTGGGCTGCGACCGCTATCAGGGCTTCCTGTTCAGCCGCCCTGTACCGGCGCAAGAGTTCGCGCTGCTGCTCGGCCGGGCCTCGGTTTCAGAGACACAGCGAAAGCCCAGGTAGAGCGCGGCGAAAGCTGACGGGGCGGGGTGCTTCAGCGTGCCGTCGGCATCACGAACTCCGCGCCCTTGCCGATGCTGTCGGGCCAGCGCTGCATGACGCTCTTTTGTTTGGTGTAGAAGCGCACGCCCTCTTCGCCATAGGCGTGCATGTCGCCGAACAGACTCTTCTTCCAGCCGCCGAAGACATGCCAGGCCATCGGCACCGGCATCGGCACCGGGATCGGCACTTTGATGCCCACCATGCCCACCTGCACCCGGCGCGCAAATTCACGCACGCAGGAAAACACACCCGGTGGCGGCCCGGCCTGCTGGGGTGATTTCTTCATCGTCCGCAATCGCAGCCAGAGGCCTTGGATTCATTGGGTCGCTGTGATGCCGCCATCCACGTACAGGATCTGGCCGGTGACAAAACTGGCGGCCGGGCTGCAAAGGAATTGCACCGGGCCGGAAACGTCTTCGGGCTCAGCGACACGACCCAGCGGGATGCGCTGGATCAGCCGCTCGTAGACCTCGGGGTTGGCCAGCCAGTGGCGCCCCATCTCGCCTCGCACCACGGTGGGTGCCACGCCGTTGACGGTGATGCCGTGGTTGCACAGCTCCACCGCGTGCTGTCGGATCAGTTGCACCAGCCCGCCCTTGGTGGCGCAATAGGCCGAATAACCGCGGTCGCGCATGCCCAGTTGCGCACGCACCGACAGCACATGAATCTGCCGCCCTGGCGCACGCCCGGCCTGGACCGCCTGCACCTGGCAGCGGCCCGCGGCCTGGGCCATGAACATGGCGGCGCGCAGGTTGACCTGCACCACTTCGTCGAAGGCCTCTTCGGTGACTTCGTCGATGCGCTGCTCGCGCTGGATGCCGACGCAGTTGATGAGCAAGTCCAGCGCGCCCAGCCTGCGCGCAACTTCATCAGCGCAGGTGCGGATCTGTGCCGTGTCGTGAACGTCCAGCGCCAAGCCCAGCGCCGTGTGGCCCTCGCGCGCCAGTTCATCAGCCAGGCTGGCCGCCTTGCCACCGTCGCGGCCGGCCACCGCCACGGTGGCGCCGGCACGCGCCAGTTGCCAGGCCACGGCGCGGCCGATGTCGCCATAACCACCGGGCACGAATGCCACGCGGCCGGCAAGCGAAAAGGAGGCGGAAGGTGTGGGCATGGGAGTCTCGGTGCAGTGCTTCAATCCATGTGCAGGCCACCGTTGAGATCGATGATCTCGCCGGTGACAAAGCCCGACATCGGCGACACGAGGAAGCTCACGACATGCGCAAATTCCTCGGGTTCACAGAAGCGGCCGACGGGAATCTGTTGCAGCAGCGCCTGCCGCTGCGCTTCGGTGAGCTGTTCGGTGACCATGGGCGTGCGCACATAGGCCGGCGCGACGGCGTTGGCCGTGACGCCATGCGGCGCCAACTCTCGCGCCAGTGAAAAGGTCAGGGCGCCGATCGCACCTTTGGACACCGAATAGGCCGTGCCCGCCGTCAGTCCGCCGGTCTTGCTGGCCAGCGAGCCGGTGTTGACGATGCGGCCCCAGTGCGCGGCCTTCATGCCCGGCACCACGCAGCGCGACCAGACCATGGCCGCGTCGATGTTCACCGCCATCACGTCGCGCCAGGCTTCGGGTGTGGTGGCTTCGATCTTCGTGTTGCTCAACACGCCGGCGTTGTTGACGAGGATGGCGACGTCGCCCCAAACCTCGACGATCCTGGCGTGCGCCTGCGTCACCGCCGCCACATCGCGGATGTCGCAGGCCAGCGCCATCACCCGCGCGCCAAAGCGGCGGGCGGCGTCGGCCATCGACGCTTCGTGCAGGTCGACCATGGCCACGCAGCAGCCCTGGGCCACCAGCGCATCCACCACGGCGCGCCCCATGGTGCCGCCGGCGCCGGTGACCACGGCCACCTTGTCTTGCAGTGGGTTCATGTCACTGGTCCAGCACACTCTTGCGGCCAAACAGGCCACGCGCGCGAAAGGTGATGACGGCGATGAACAGCAGGTACATCGACAGCATCGACCATTCCGAGGCAAAGGCCCCCGACAGCCCCACCACCATGCCGACCATCAAACCGGCGGCCACCGCCCCCCACAGTGAACCCACACCGCCCAGCACGATGACCAGGAAGGCCGGCACCACAGCGTCGACCCCCACCTGCGGCCGGATGCCCCAGATGGGCGCCATCACCACGCCCGCCAACGCTGCCAGCGCCACGCCCAGCGCGAACACGGCGGCGCGCAAGCGACCCAGGTTGATGCCCAGCGCGCGCACCATCTCGCTGTCGTGTGCGCCGGCCTTGATGATCGCGCCGTAGGGCGTCTTTTCCAGGAAGAGCCACAGTGCGCCGATTGCAATGATCGCAAAGCCGCAGGCGAAAAAGCGGTAGCGCGAGTAGATCAAGTCACCCAGCAGGAATGCGCCCGAGATCGCTTGCGGCAACTGCATCTGCTGTTCGTTCGAACCCCAGACCAGGCGGATGCCCTCTTCGATGACCAGGGCCGCGCCAAAAGTCAACAGCAGTCCGTACAGCGGGTCGCGCCCGTAGGTGCGGCGCAGACACAACTCCAGCAACAACCCGAACAGGCCCACCAGCACTGGCGCCAGCAGCAGCGCCAGCGCGTAGCGTGTACCCAGCGGCAAGCTGCTGTAGGCCGCAGCCAGTTCCGGAAACCAGCCCAGCTTCGGCGCCATCACCCACAACGCGACGTACATGCCCAGCGCAAAGAGCGAACCATGCGCCAGGTTGATGGTTTCCATCACGCCGACGATGAGCATGAAGCCCAGCGCCACCAGCGCAATCAGCAAGCCGAGCGTGAGCCCGTTGAACAGGTGCGGTATCAGGCTCATGAAAGGCTGGTCGATGCGGGATCAACGCTCGTAGCTGGGCGTGGCTTCGTAGGTCTCGAGCTTGCAGCTCTTGGGGCCGCCAGCGTCCAGCACTTCTTTGGGTTCGCTTTGTGTCAGCACCCTGTAGATGTCGTTCTTTTCCGCCGGTGTGTCGTTGTAGGCGGCCATGTAGATGGTCTGCTCGCAGTGGTGGGTGACGGGGTCGATCCAGGCCTCGTGGTGCTGAAGGCGGTCGCGTGCGCTCATCCTGCGGCCTTCGAGTTTCTTGATCACGGTCAGGTTGTTGGTGGTGCCAGCCTCCTGCACGCAGCGCAGCAGCTCGCGTGTGGCCATGTAGCCGTTGTGGAACACGTTGCCCGGCACGCTGATGGCCATGCCCGGGAACTGCTTCTGGTAGGCGGCCACAAATTCCTTCACGCCCGGCAGGTCGAGCCGGTAGTACCACGTGGTGCCGAAGACTCCGAAAATCTGCTCCGGCCCGAGGCCGTAGACGTCGGGCCAGTCCTGCTGGTTGTTGATCCACGCCGCCTTTTTGTGCAGGCCCAGTTGCACCACCTGTTGGCGCAGCGCCTTGATGTCGTCGCCGCCAACCGCAGTGGCCACGGCCTGGGGCTTGAGCTGCTGCAGCTTGAGCAGGTAGGCCGAGAAGTCGCGTGTGTTCTGCGGAATCAACAACTCCTCGACCACGCGGCCGCCGTTGGCCTCGACGATCTCGCGCGTGGACTTGGATGTGTTGTGGCCCCAGACGTAGTCGTTGGTCAGCAGCACCCAGTCGCGGCCGGCCGTCTTGATGGCGTTGCGCACCGTGGCCAGCGCAAAGTTGGTGCCGTTGCCGTCCCACACGAACTTGGTGCGGTGGCAGTTGACGCCGATCTCGGTGGGCGAGCTCGAGTTGGTGTTGAAGTAGATGCAGCCGTACTTCTGCGCCACCTGAGAGATGGCGTTGGCCACGCCCGAGTGCACGCCGCCGATGAGGAAAGCCGCGTCGTTGCGATTGATCATGCGCTCGGCCACCCGCGATCCGGTGGCCGGCGTCGTCTCGGTGTCCATGTGGATGGCTTCGATCGGGCGGCCCAGCACGCCACCTTTGTCGTTGAACTCCTTGATCGCCATCATGGCGCCCAGGCGCTCCATGCCGCCGCTGGCACCGTACTGGCCGCTGGCGTCCATGGTCAGGCCGATCACCAGCGGCTTGGCGGCCGCACTCTGCGCCCACACGCGGTTGTGCGACCAGGGGCCGAAGACGGCGCCACCACCGGCCAGTGCAGCAGCCATGGCGCTGACGAAGCGGCGGCGTTCTTGACGGGGGGGCTCAGCGGGGTGTTCCGGGTTGCGCATGGTTGTCTCCTAGCGGGTTTTTGGGGCCGGGTGGCGGGTGAGCGCGCAGACTTCAGCGCGTGACGATGGCGACGCCGTTCAGCCTCTCCTGGGCTTCGAGCAGCGACGGGATGAAACGGTCGCCCAGGCCAAGATTGGCGGCCTGGACAAAACTCTGGTGGGCTGCTTCGGCGATGAAGGCCGTGTTCTGCAGGCTCTCGGCCAGGTGGGTGTAGTAGCGCAGGTCCTTCTGGCCACCAGAGATGGCGAACTTCAGGCCGTCGAGTTGCCCGCTTTCCAGGAACGGGCCCATCATCAGCCGCAGGATGCCGGAGTTGACGCCGCCGGCCGACAGCACGTCGAACACCTTGTGCAGCGACACACCGGCCTTGGATGCGGTGGCCATGCCCTCTGCGATCGACGCCGCCATCGTCATCGCCAGCATGTTGCTGATGAGCTTGACGACGTGGCCGTGGCCGGCCGGGCCGACGTGGAAGATGTTTTCGCAGAAGGCGGCCAGCACCGGCTGCGCGCGCGCGAAGTCGGCCTCGCTGGCGCCGACCATCGCGTTCAGTCGGCCTTCTTCGGCCTCCTTGGGTGTGCGCGACAGCGGCGCGTCGACGTAGATGCAGCCGCGCGCTTCGCAGGCGGCGCGCACACGCGTGGTGGACGCGGGTTCGGCCGTTGAGCAGTCGATGATCAGCAACCCCGGCACGGCGCTGGCCAGCAGGCCGTCCTCGCCCAGCAGGATGGACTCGATCTGCGGTGTGCCGGTGACGCACATCACCACGGCCTCGACACCTTCGACCACTTCGCGCCGCGACTTCACTTCCCGGGCACCGGCATCCAGCAGGTCCTGCAGTCGTGAACGGTCGCGGTGAACCAGGAAGCGCAGGCCGAAGCCCTTGAGCAGCAGGTTGCGCGCCATGCCGTGGCCCATCATGCCCAGGCCGATGAAGCCGATTTGTTTCTGTGTCATGGTGTTCTCTCTCCAGTGCTGCGCCGGTTCAGGCCGCTGTGGTCATGACCGGCAGGTTTTGACGGGCCTGTTGCCACAGGCGTATCAGGCGCTGGTAGCGTGCGGCGACGTCGGCGACGACACCCGCATCGTCCAGCCGGCCCTCGAACCAGGCCTGGGCCGCGGTCGCGAACAGCGTGCGACCCACAGCGAAGCCCTTGCACAGCGGCTGCTGCGCGGCCACGCAGAAGGCGTCCCAGAGCTGTTCTTCACGCGCCTCCAGGCCCAGCAACAGCACGCCGCGGCACCAGGGGTCGTGTTGTGCCACCAGGTCCTGCAGCGCCACCCATGCCGCGGCGCTCGGCGGCGGCAGCTTCCACCACTCGGGCCGCACACCCGTGGCGTAGATCTGCTCTACCGCACGCACAACGGTCAGTTCGTCATCAGGCAGGTCCTTGGGGGGGATGAGCTCGAGCAGCAGTTCGTGCCCCGACCGGCGACAGGCGAGGAACAGGCTCTGCACGGTGGCCAGCTGCTGCGCGGCCAACGCGGGCTCGTCGTCGGGGTGGTGGAAAACCAGGCACTTGACCACCTGCTCGGTGGGCCAGGTGGTCAGCGCCTGGCCCACCTGCGGTCCGACCTCGAAAGCCAGCGGCCGCGACCCGGGCAACTCCACCGGCCGGGCGATCCAGGTGCCGGTGCCCGTGAGCTGTTCAAGGGCACGCGCGCCGTAGCGGCCATCGACGATCACGCCCGATGCCGGGAACAGCTTGCCGTCGCCTTCGGCGTGCAAGGCCCGCTCCGCCGCATAACCCTGCTCGGCCGCGCGGGCCACCAGTGTCTTGAAACGTGCGATGCGCTGAAGACTTGCGCCGCAGCGGGTGGCCAGTTCCTCAAGCTGGCTGCGGTGGTCGAAGGCCAGGATCGCCAGCGCATCGGGCGTCGCCC
>JBBQJN010000070.1:0-14280 GCA_038325945.1 Burkholderiales bacterium
GATGGACGCGCTGATGAACCGCTGGAACGTCATCGCCAGCCAGCTTGACGTCGACGCCATGCTCGACGATCCCGAAGCGGTACGACTTTCGCCGCTGATGATCAGCTACGACGATGCGGCGCGCGCCGAGGTGGTGGCCGCCGGCCACATGCCCGCCGACGAGGCCGAGAACCTGTTGCAGACCGGTGCGCTGTGGGCCGAGGGCTTCAACGATGCGATCGAGGCCTTTGCCGCGGACTGGCCCGATGCCGATGTCGAGACCGAGGACGGCCGCTGGTACGACGACTGCCTGAGCCGTGTCATCGCGCTGATGCTGCCGCAGACCGAACTGACCGAGCACCTGGCCAGCCACTACCCAGGCGAGAGCCTGGAGCGCGATCAACTGGTCGACGAGGCCTGCTTCGCCGTGCAGGATCTGCGGCTGTACTGGCTGGACCATGCGCCCAAACCCGAGACGCGGCGAGTCGAGGCCACGCCAGGCCGCAACGACCCCTGCCACTGCGGCAGCGGCAAGAAGTACAAGAAGTGCCACGGCGCGACCTGAGCGTTTCCGCCACGCCCCACTGCGCTACATTGCCCGCCATGTCGATCCCTGTTCCCCATTCCCGGCTGCCGCTGGGCGGCCGCCACATCGTGCTCGGCCTGTCCGGCGGCATTGCTTGCTACAAGTCAGCCGAGCTGGTGCGTGAGCTCACCAAGGCCGGCGCCAGCGTGCAGGTGGTGATGACCGAAGCCGCCTGCCAGTTCATCACCCCGGTGACGATGCAGGCGCTGTCGGGCCAAAGCGTGGTGCTGAGCCAGTGGGACGCGCGTGAGCCCAACAACATGGCGCACATCAACCTCAGCCGCGCGGCCGATGCGATCGTGGTGGCGCCGGCCTCGGCCGATTTCATCGCCAAGCTGGCGCAGGGCCGGGCCGACGATCTGCTGTCGCTGCTGTGCCTGGCGCGGCCGCTGGGTGTCGGCGAGCAAGCCTGCCCGCTGCTGCTGGCGCCAGCGATGAACCGCGAGATGTGGGCCCATCCCGCCACTCTGCGCAACGCCGCCCAGGTGGTGGCTGACGGCGCCTTGCTGCTCGGCCCGGGCAGCGGCGATCAGGCCTGCGGCGAGGTCGGTGACGGCCGCATGCTCGAGGCCAGCGAGCTGCTCGATGAATTGATCGCTTTCTTCGAGCCCAAGCTGCTGGCCGGCCGGCGTGTGCTGATCACCGCCGGGCCGACCTACGAAGCCATTGACCCGGTGCGCGGCATCACCAACCTGTCGTCGGGCAAGATGGGCTTTGCGATCGCCCGTGCGGCGCAGCAGGCGGGGGCCGAAGTCACGCTGGTGGCCGGCCCGGTGGCGCTTGACACGCCGCGCCATGTCAGGCGCATCGATGTGCGCAGTGCGTTGCAGATGCACCAGGCCGTGCTGCCACTGGCGCCGGCGCATGACGTTTTTGTCGCCACTGCGGCGGTGGCCGACTGGCGGCCGTTGAACGCTGCGGGCGAGAAGATCAAGAAAGACGGCTCGGGCCTGGCCCCCGAGTTGCGGTTCACCGAGAACCCCGACATCCTGGCCGACGTGGCGCGGCTGCCTGACCGACCCTATTGCGTCGGCTTTGCCGCTGAGAGCCACGAGCTGGCGCGCCATGCGCGCGAGAAACGGCTGCGCAAGAACGTGCCGCTGATCGTCGGCAACCTGGGGCCGGCCACCTTCGGCCAAGACCACAACAGCCTGCTGCTGATCGACGCCGACGGCGAGCGGGCCCTGCCCAGCGCCGACAAGCTGAGCCTGGCGCGTGAATTGGTGGCCGAGATCGCCCGCCGATTGGAGCGGCCGTCATGACCGTGATCGACCTCAAGCTGCTCGACCCCCGCATGGCCGAGTTTCTGCCGGCCTATGCCACACCCGGCAGCGCGGGGCTGGATCTGCGCGCCTGCCTCGATGAGACGCTGCAACTTGCGCCGGGCCAGACCGTACTGATCCCCACCGGCCTGGCGCTGCACATCGCCGACCCCGGCCTGGCGGCGATGATCCTGCCGCGCTCGGGCCTGGGCCACAAGCATGGCATCGTGCTGGGCAATCTGGTCGGGCTGATCGACAGCGACTACCAGGGGCCGCTGATGGTCAGTTGCTGGAACCGCGGCAGCGGCGCCTTCGCCATCGCGCCGATGGAGCGCATTGCGCAACTGGTGATCGTGCCGGTGGTGCAGGCCAGTTTCAGGCGGGTCGACAACTTCGACAACTTCGACAGCCCGCAGCGCGGCAGCGGCGGCTTCGGCTCAACCGGACAGGGCTGAGAGGTTAGAAGCGCGGCACGCCGGGGCTGCCGGGGATGCCGGGTACGTCGAGTACGTCGGGTACGCCGGGCACGCCTGGTATCGCAGCGCTGCAGCGCTGCAGCGCGCCTGCGCTCAGTGCACGCGGGACGACGGCGAAGCCAGCGACAGGATGCTGACCGCGCCCTCGTCAACCGACTTGTTGGCCAGTTCGACCTCGGTGGCCTCGCGCACGCTTTGCACTGCCACCTTCAGCCGCAACGCCATGCCGGCCAGCGGATGGTTGCCATCAAGCACCACATGATCGGGGTAGATCTCCGTGATGGTGTAGATCTGCTGCGCGGGCATGTCCTTGCTGGCGGCGCCTTCGGGCAGGCCGTCAAACTGCATGCCCTGCTCGATGTGCGCCGGGAACAGCGCGCGGTCCTCGAAGCACACCAGTTGCGGCTCATAGTCGCCGAAGCCATGTTCGGGCTCCAGGAAGAGGTCGCATTCAAAGCCTTCCTCCTGCCCTGCCAGCGCGGTTTCCAGTTTTTGCAGCAGGTCATCGCCGCCATAGAAAAATTCCACCGGATCACTCAGTTCGTCGAGCGTGGTGCCTTGGGCATCGGCCAGCGTCCAGGTGAGGCTGACAACGCAGGGGTCATTGATCAACATGCAGGAATGATCGCATACAGCCCACGGCTGGGTCGCAAGCTGCGCCAGTTGTCCGGGCCACAATCCGGGTCATGGACATCAACCAAGCTATCGCGCTGCTGGGGGGCCTTTCCCCCGCGAGCTTCATGCGCCGCCACTGGCAGAAGAAGCCCCTGCTGGTGCGCCAGGCCTGGCCCGACGTCAAGCCGCCGATCGAGCGCGCCGCATTGTTCGAACTGGCGGGTACCGAGGGCGTCGAGTCGCGCTTGTTGACCCAGGACGCGAGCGGCTGGCGCATGCGTCACGGACCCTTTGCGCGCCGCGCCTTGCCACCGCTCAAGCAGCCGAACTGGACTTTGCTGCTGCAAGGGCTGGATCTGCATTGGCAGCGGGCACACGAGATGCTGCAGCCTTTTCGCTTTTTGCCCGAGGCTCGGCTGGATGACTTGATGATCTCCTACGCCAGCGATGGCGGCGGCGTCGGCCCGCACCTCGACTCCTACGATGTCTTCTTGCTGCAAGTGCAGGGCAGGCGGCGTTGGCGCATCGGCCCGGTCGCCGACCGCAGCCTGGTGCCGGGCCTGCCGGTGCGCATCCTGGCGAATTTTCAGCCGACCGAGGAGTGGCTGCTGGAGCCCGGCGACATGCTTTACCTGCCGCCGATGTGGGGCCATGACGGCATCGCCGAGGGCGAGTGCATGACCTGCTCGATCGGCTTTCGCGCCGCCAGCGCCACCCAGCTGGCGCAGGAACTGTTGCACCAGATCGCCGACGAGATCGAGCCCGCCGAAGCCAATGCCAATGCCAATGGCCGAGCTACCGACCGCCTCTACCGTGATCCAAAGCAGCCGGCCACTGCACAACCCGGCCGGCTGCCTGACAGCTTGCGGGCCTTCGCCCAGGCCGCGCTGCAACGCGCTGTGGACGACCCGGCAGCGCTGGATCGCGCGCTGGGCGCGCTGATGACCGAGCCCAAGGCGCAGGTCTGGTTTGATGCCGGCGCCGCGCCGGAAACTGGCCGCGCGATGGTGCTGGACCGCCGCAGCCGCATGGCCTATGACGACCACCACGTCTTCATCAATGGCGAGGCCTTTGTGGCGGGCGGTCGCGATGCCCGCTTGATGCGCCAACTGGCCGACCAGCGCCGGCTGGAGGCCGCCGAGTGGGCCCAGCTGGGCGCGCAGGCGCGGTCGCTGCTGGGCGACTGGGCCGTGGCCGGCTGGCTGCGCGTGGCCCACTGATCGGCGCAGATCAACACCACCATGGCAGATCACACGTCAAGCATCACACTGCCGGCCCTGGGCTGGCATGCCGGGTCGCGGGCTTGCATCGACGTCTTGCGCCAGAGCCTGCTGGCATTGGCGCCGGCTCAGCCTGCCGACGCGCCGTCATGGGCCAGCGTCAAGCGGGTCTGCCTGATCGATCCCGACTTCGCCGACTGGCCCCTGGACGAGCCACCGGTACTCGCGGCGCTAACCGCCTGGTTGCGTCAAGGCGGCCGTCGCCTGCAACTGCTGGGAGGCGATTTCCAGGCCACCGGGCGGGCCTTGCCGCAGCTGTCGCGCTGGCGGCGCGACTGGCAGCATGCGATCGAGGTTTTTCAGCCCCAGCCCGGCCACCCGCTACCGGCGTTGCGCGGCCTGCTGGCAACGCCGTACAGGCTGCAATGGTTCGAGGTGCCCGAGCCACGCATGCGGGTGACGTGTGAAGCGCGGCAGACCCGCGCTGCCACCGCAGAGATTGCAGACTTTTTGCAACACTGCGAAGCTGCCTGGCCAACAACCACGCTGGGTTTATAAGGGCCTACCCTGAGTTTGATATACTTTTTGGCTAGCTCCGGAAGGGCTCAAGCTGGAAGGGCTCAAGCTTTCTGGGTCTGGTTTCTCGTCGCGTCGGCTTGGCTGCATGCGTCAGATCCTACCGCCTGTATTCGCGTATTTGCTGATCGACACTACCCACTGAGGATACCTAAATGAACAAGTCGCTCCTGTTGGCTTCCCTTATCGCTGTCGCCGCCTTGACCGCTTGCGGCAAGAAGGAAGTGCCGGTTGCCACTCCGGCTCCCGTCGTTGCTCCGATGGCTCCCGCCGCTCCATCCGTGATGGATGCCGCTTCGGCGCCCGTGGACGCTGCCGCTGCTGCCGCTGCCGCCGCTGCTGCGAGCGCCGCCAGCAAGTAATCGGCTTCTGCCGACTCGAAAAAGCCGCCTTCGGGTGGCTTTTTTTTGCCCGCGCCAGGAGGCTTCAGGGCACCACCTGCACCTGGAAACGCGCCGCGCCGTAATGGTCACAGCCTGGCGTGGCGCATTGGGCGCGACCCGCCAGCACCGAGCCGCCGCCAGCCTGCGCCTGCGCCAAGGCCGCGCCGGCGGGCCCGCTGGGCAGACGCAAGAACCAGGACTCGCGCTGCTGGCCGAACTGCGAGAAATCGCGGGCATGTTCGGAGACCAGCACCAGGAATTGTTCCGCCCCCGGCGGCTCGGTGGTGTCGAGTAGCCAATGCGGCTGCGGCAAGCTCAGCGACTGGCCGGCGCGGATGCGGTTGTCAGTGGCCACGCTGTTGGGATAGAACAGCAGCAGCGAACCGTCGGCACCGGCCACCAGCACATAAAGATGGCCGGCGCGGGCCGTGCTGACCTGGAACGACAAGCGGTCTCGGCCAATGCGCAGCCGGTTCTGCGTTGGGCTGGCCTGCACGGCGAAATCGCCGCTGCTGGCCTGCTGAATACGATCAAACTCATCGAGCAAAGACCAGGCCGTGGCCGGCTGGGTCAGCGCGGCCGCAGGGCTGGCCGCTGCCGCCGTTTGCGCAACATCCGCTGCAGCCAGCGGCGGCGCTGCGGGCACCGCTGCGGGCGCTGGGCTGGCGGCCGCAGGCAAAGCGCTGACAGTGGCCGGCGCGGACGGGCGTTTGCTCGCCCAGTAGGCGGCGCCGCCCGTCAACAGCAAGCTGGCCAAGGCAACGGCCAGCCAGATGCCGCGCGTACCCTTGAGCCAGGCTTGCCAGGATGCCGCCGACAAAACATTGGCCGCGGCAAGGTGGCTCGCAGCGGCCGCGGTAGCCGCCCTGGGCGCCTGCGTCTGCGCTTGCGGCGGCCGCGTGGTATCGCCAGGTGCGGCCTGCTGCCGGGTCAGCGCCACGGTGGCGTTCCAGGACTGAGCCTCCAGCGCCGACATCGCCGACATCGCCGACACCGTTGATGGCGCCGGCCGGGGTACGGGCGCGGCCACTTGCGTTGGCTCCAGTCCCAGCGCCTGGCGTAAGGCGCTGATCGACGGCGTACGCTCGTCGGGCCTGAGCCGCAGTCCGGCATCGATGGCCCGCAGGAAGCCCGGGCTGTAGCGGCCGGCGGCGCAGTGCTGCAGCGGCACATAGTTATCGCTGACTGATCGCGCCACCGCCACCGGCGGCTTGCGGCCCATCACCGCGGCATAGACCACGGCGCACAGCGCGTAGACATCGGTCCAGGGGCCTTGGCGCATCGACGGCATCTCGGCGTACTGCTCGACCGGCGCATAACCCGGTTTGAGGATCGCGGTAAGGGCCTGCGTGGCGTCGCCGATCACTTGGCGGGCCGCGCCGAAATCCAGCAACAGCGGGCGGCCGCTGTCGGCCAGCAGCAAGATGTTGTCGGGCGCGATGTCACGGTGCAGCCAGTGACCATCGTGGATCACCGCCAAGGCCTCGGTCAGCGAGCCCAGCAGCGCCATCAGCCAGCGCTCGTCGGGCGGCGTACCCATCTGCTGCAGCCGGTCCTTCAGGGTGGCGCCTTCGTAAAAAGGCATCACCATGTAGGCCGTGCCATTGGCCGGCCAGAAGCGGTAGACCTTGAGCAACGAGGCATGGTCGAACCGTGCCAGCAACCGCGCTTCGTTCATGAAGCTCTCCAGCCCGGCGGCAAATACCTCCTGGTGGCGCTCGGCGGTAACGGCCACGGTCATCGCGCCGCTGCGCATGGCCAGCGAGGCCGGCATGTACTCCTTGATCGCCACCTGGCGCTGCAGCGAGTGATCACGCGCCAGGTAGACGATGCCGAAACCGCCTTCGCCCAGCACCCTCACCAGTTCAAACTCGGCCAACCGGGTGCCTACTGCCAGCGCGTTACCGTGGCGCGAGGGCATCGCCCGAGGAATCAGTTCGGTGGCGACCCAGGACGTGTCGGCCGGCGTGGCCGACGGCCTGGGTTTGGCGGGTGGAAAGCTGCTCATGGGGGCTGAAGACGGCAGCGGACGATCAGCGCATTGTCATGCAGCCGCCTGCCCGAGCGCACGGGCCGCTTGGCCCGCCCTTGACCCTGTGCGGCCGCACGGCTCAGTGACGCCGGTATTGCTCGCTGCCAAACAGCACGCTTTGCGAGCGCTCATCGTTGAAGGGCTTGCGCTGGTCGGCCAGCACCGCCAGCCCGCGTTTGACCGCCGGCCGCGCGCCGACCTCGTCGAACCAGCCCTTGAGGTGGGGGTAGTCAACCCAGTCAATGCCCTGGTTCTTCCAGGCCCGCAACCAAGGGAAGACGGCGATGTCGGCGATCGAATAGTCCTTGCCGCCGACGTAGCGCGATTTGGCCAGCCGGCTGTCGAGCACGCGGTACAGGCGCTTGGTCTCGTTGCTGAAGCGCTCAATGGCATAGGGCAGTTTCTCCGGCGCATAGATGCGAAAGTGGTGGGCCTGGCCCAGCATCGGCCCGAGCCCTCCGACCTGGAACATCAGCCACTGCAAGACCTCATAACGCCCGACGGTGCTTTCGTGAAGCAGTTGGCCGCTCTTGCCTGCCAGGTAGAGCAGGATCGCGCCCGACTCGAACAAGCTTATCGGGCCACCGTCCGGGCCCTGCGGGTCGATCATCGCCGGGATCTTGTTGTTGGGGCTGATATCCAGGAAACGGTGGTCAAATTGCTCGCCGGCACCGATATCGATCGGGATCACGCGGTAGGGCAGGCCGCACTCCTCAAGCATGATATGAACCTTATGGCCGTTGGGTGTGGCCCACGAATACACTTCAATCATCAGAAGTTCTCCAAGGTGTCGGCTGCATTCGACCACTCTAAACCATGCTGAACGCCTTGCGCCGCCTGCTGTCCAGGGGCGCCCCGCCGCTTGAAACCACCGCGCTGCAGCAATGGGCGCTGGAGCGTGGTTACGGCTGGCGGCGGGTGCGGGGTGCCGAGGGCTGCGTCATCGACGGCCGCCAGGGCGCGGTGAACTGGCGCATCGAGTGGGGCGCGCCGCAACGCGACTACATCGCCGGCCAGGAACTGCGCTTCATCGCCGAGCTCGACTTGCCGCAGTCGCTGATGTGCATGGTCTTGAACCGCCCGCTGATGGAGGCGATGGAGAAGGCCGTTTACGAGCACTTTGTCGACGATGTGCAGACCCGCATCGACACCGATACGCCGGCCGAGATGCGCTGGCTGGTGATGTACAGCAAGCTCAGCAACCCTGAACTGGGCCGTTTACAGGAGCGCTATGGCGCCGTCAGCAGTGTGGCGCCCTGGATGCTGCAATGGCTGGGCAGCCCGATCAATGATGCGCTGGCCGCCACCCTGGGCTCGGTGCCACCTGAGCAGCCGATGGTGCTGACCATCGGCCGCGGCCGCCTGACGCTGCGCACGGCGATGGCACAACCTGACGCCAGGCAGTTGGCGATCTGGTTCTCGGTGTTCGAACATGCGCTGCGCGAAGCGCTGCGCCTGGGCGGCGAATGGCGCGATGCCGCCGATGCGCTGACAACCCAACCCAGCGCCTGGGAGCGCAGTGCACTGACCAAGCCGGGCAGCCTGGACGGCAAACGCTGAGTTGCCACCAGCCGCCTGGTGGCTGCTTGAGTCAGCTCAGCCTTCAGCCAGCTCGAGCAGTTTTTCGCGTGACAAGACCACCAGCCGGGTGGGCTCGACGCGTACCGCGCCCTCGCGCTCGAAGCCCTTCAGCTCCTGGTTGACCCGCTGCCGCGAGGCGCCCAGCAATTGCGCCAGATCCTCCTGTGCCAGTTGCAGGCCGATGCGGATTTCCTCGCCTTGCTCGATGCCATAGCTCTTGGCCAGCAAGATGATCTGCTTGGCCAGGCGCGCCGAAAGCGGCTTGGTATTGAGGTCCTCGAACTGATTGAACATCAGCCGCAGCCGACGGCAGTTCAACCGCAGTAGCGCATCGTAGAGCTCGGAGTGCTGGCTCAGCAACTCCTTGAAGTCGGCTTTGCGCACGCCCAGCAGTGTGGTCTCGCCATGGGCATCGGCGTCGTGGGTACGGGCCATGCCGTCGAACAGCGAGATGTCGCCAAACCAGACCCCCGGCTCGCAGTAATTGAGCGTGACCTGCTTGCCCGACAGCGAGACCAGCGAGACCCGCACGGCGCCGCGGGCCACACCCCACCAATCTTCGGCGGGCGTGCCGCGTGAGGCCAGCGGCGCACCGTCGCTCAGTCGGCGCACATAGCTACGCGACAGGATCGCCTGCCTCAGCGGTTGCGACAGCTTGGAGAACCAGGCGCCGGACTCGATGTTCTGCCGCTCTTCATGGCTGAGAACCAGTGTGTTCATGTCATGTCCCTGGCGCGACAAAGGCGCCCAGTTGCCTGGCCTATTGTCCATGAGTCCATGAGCCTCAACGATACTGGAGTTTGCATGTCCAACCGTGATCTAGTCCTGCCCTCACGCCGCGCTCAAGTGTCTGCCGAAGAGTGGCAGACGCGGGTTGATCTGGCCGCCGCCTATCGGCTGGTGGCCTTGTTCAAATGGGACGACCTGGTCTTCACTCACATCAGCGCGCGCGTGCCGGGCACCGAGGATCAGTTTCTCATCAACCCCTATGGCCTGATGTTCGAGGAGATCACCGCGTCCAGCCTGGTGAAGATCGATCTGCAGGGCAACAAGCTCGAGGACTCGGCCTATCCGATCAATCCGGCCGGCTTCACCATCCACAGCGCGGTGCACGCCGTGCGCCACGATGCCCATTGCGTGCTGCATGTGCACTCGATCAATGGCGTCGCGGTGTCGGCGCAGAAGTGCGGTGTGCTGCCGATCTCGCAGCAGTCGATCTTCGTCGTCGGCAACCTGGGCTACCACGACTATGAAGGCGTCGCCCTGCGCGACGACGAGAAGCCGCGCCTGGTCAAGGATCTGGGCACCAACAACTTCCTGATGCTGCGCAACCATGGCCTGCTCACGGTGGGCAAGAGCATTGCCGAGGCTTTCCAGGCGATGTACTTGTTCGAGACCGTTTGCACCATCCAGGTGCGGGCGCAGGCCGGCGGTGAGCTGATCCAGGTGAATCCCGAGATCATCGCCACGGCGCGTCAGCAATCTGCGGTGGCCACCAAGGGTCAGGGCGCGTCCTTGACCTGGCCGGGTTTGCTGCGCCGGCTGGATCGGCAGAACCCGGGCTACGATGAATAGCGCGCTCCTTGCTGTTGCCAAGCGGTAGCAGGAGAAATCTACCCGCTTTTAGCGATTCTCTTGGGGTGGATGCCGATAAGGCCCATGCTAGAGTGATTTGTCACCCTCATGGATCTGCCCAGATTGGCTGAATTTTTGCAGCGAAAGGCACCCCGCCTGCTCCGCCGTTGGGCCACCGTCGGCCTGTTGATGGCGGCTGCATGGTTGCTGGGCGGCCTGGCGCCAATGATGGTGCGCGCTGCACCGGCGGCCCAGGCAGCCGCCCCAACCCGTCCGGTCGCCGCGCCGGCCTTGGCCGATGACGGCGCCCAACTCGCCAGCCAGCAGATCCGTCAGCTTGAGCAGCAGATGCAGGCGGCGCTCACCCAGGCGCGCTTGCAGCAGGAGCAGATGGCGATCGTCAGCCAGCGGCTGGCGGCGGCCGAGTCGAGCAACGGCTGGCTGCCCTGGTTGTTGGTGGCGCTGACGGCGACGGCATTGCTGGCGCTGGGACTGGCCTGGCGCTTGCGGCAGCAGCAAATCAAAAGCACTGTCGACATCGATTGGCCGATGGCCGCGCCGACGGCTGCAGCTGCCACTCAGCGCGGCGAACGGCCGAGCGAAGCGGCAGCGCCGCCAGCCCCTGCGGTCGAGGCCGCCTGGCCGCGCTCTCGCGAGGCGATATTGGCGGCCAGAACGAAAGCGCCAGGCGGTGTGGACGGAGCCGCCCAAGCGTTGGACGCGCTAACCCGGCCGACACCACGGCTGCACGAGTTTGCCTTGGCAACGGGCGTGCCGCTGCGGCCGGTGTCGGTGGAGGAGTTGCTCGATCTGGAGCAGCAAGTCGACTTTTTCCTGGCGCTCGGTCAACAGCAGTCGGCGCTTGACCTGCTGTTGGGGCATGTGCGTGAATCCGGCGGCGCCAGCGCACTGCCCTATTTGAAGCTGCTGGACATCTACTGCGAGCAGGGCGACGACGACGCATACCAGCGTACGCGTGAACGCTTCAACCGGCGATTCAACGCGGTGGTGCCGCCAGATCCGGCCGATCTGGCCAGCGGCCTGGCGCTGGAGGACTACGCCGTGGCGCTGCAGCGCATGCAGCGTAGCTGGACGACGCCGCAGCGGGCGGCGGCCGAAGTGCAGTCGCTGCTGCTGCGCCAGGACGGCGTTGAGCCTTTTGAACTGCCGGCCTACCGCGATCTGCTGCTGCTGCAGGCGTTGCTGCTCGACCTGCCACAAGCGCCATTGGCCGGCCAGCCCGCTGCCACATCGCCCGCCGAGGCCGAGACCGAAGCTGCTGCTGCTGCTGCGGCTGCGGCTGCGGCTGCGGCTGCGGCTGCGGATTCACAACCGGCGGCCATGGCCGATGCGGTGGATCTGCTGTTGCCGCTGGGCGAAGGCCCGACCGAGATCACCTCGCCAAGGCCGCATCTGTCGCAGCGCACCAGTGCCCAGGCGATGCTCGCCGAATGGGTGTTCAGCCGCAGTAGCACACCGCTGGCACAGCGTGATTGGCCGGTCGCGGCCAGGCAGTTTTCCGAGCAAGTGGCCTCGACCGGCTTCAACCCAGCCATGCCCGCCATGCTCGACCTGGACCTCAACGACTACGCGCCCGCACCGCGTGACTTCACCGAGCCTGCGGCCTTCACCGACAACGATATGCGCCGCGACAGCCGCCTGCCCGAGCCTGGCGCGCAAGACCGCAGCGACGACCTGCCTTCAAGACGCTGAAAGGTCAGCCAGCGCACCGGCCGGCTTGGGGCGACGCAGCACAAGCGCCCGCAAGGGCGGGCGCCGCCGGCTGGGATGGCTTGCAACGAGCAAACCGCAAACCGCAGCCATAGCTCGGGCTATGGCGAGGACGTGCAACGACGCAGACCACCCAGCAGGTGAATGCCCGACCCGTGAGGAACTTGTTCAGCGTTGCCTTGGCTCAAAGCCGGGCCAGGCGCTGCAACGCACTGCGCAGCGTGGCATCCTGTTTGGCAAAACAGAAGCGGGCCAGGCCCTGGTTGCGGCCGTCAGCGTAGAAGGCCGACAACGGAATCGCCGCCACGCCGATCTCGCTGGTCAGCCAGCGGCAGAAATCGGTCTCACCGAGTGCGCTGATCGCGCTGTAGTCCACCACCTGGAAGTAACTGCCCTCGCTCGGCAGCAGCTTGAAGCGCGTGCCGGCCAAGCCGTCGCGAAACAAGTCGCGCTTGCGCTGGTAGAACGCCGGCAGGTCGAGGTAGGGCGCCGGATTGGCCAAGTAGCGTGCCAGGCCATGCTGCATCGGTGTATTGACGGTGAAGACGTTGAACTGGTGCACCTTGCGGAACTCGGCGGTCAACACCGCCGGGGCCGCCACCGTGCCGATCTTCCAGCCGGTGACGTGAAAAGTCTTGCCGAAGCTGGAGATCACGAAGGCGCGCGCCGCCAGCTCGGGATGGGCCGAGGCGCTGGCATGGCGCTCGCCGTCGTAGACCATGTGCTCATAAACCTCGTCGGCGATCAGCAGCGCGTCGGTGGGCCGCAGGATCTCGGCCAGTCTGTCCAGGTCGGCGGCGCGCCAGATCGTCGCGCTGGGGTTGTGCGGGGTGTTGACGATGATGGCCCGGGTGCGCGGGCTGATGGCGGCGGCGATGGCGTCGAAGTCAGGGCGGAAGGTTTCAGCCTTCAGCGCCACCCGCACCACCGTGCCACCCGCCAGCTCGATGCTGGGCACGTAGCTGTCGTAGTTGGGCTCCAGCACGATCACCTCGTCGCCCGGGCCGACGACGGCCAGGATGGCGGTGATGATGGCCTGGGTGGCGCCGGCGGTGATGGTGATTTCAGTGGCGGGGTCGTAGCGTTTGCCATACAGCGCTTCAATCTTGGCCGCCACCGCCTCGCGCAGCGCTGGCACGCCGGTCATCGGCGGGTACTGGTTGTGGCCGTCACGCATGGCCTGCGCCACCGCATCCACCAGCGCCGGATCACCCTCGAAATCCGGAAATCCCTGGCCCAGGTTGACCGCACCACGCTCAGCCGCCAGCGCCGACATCACAGTGAAGATGGTGGTGCCCACCTTGGGCAGGCGGCTGGGCGGGACGGGGGTTCGAAAGGCAGTGGGCAGCGAGGTCATCTCATCAAAGCTCGTACAGGGTGGGTTGGTGGCCAGGGCGGTCGGCCATGGCTTGTTCGATCAGGGCCCGGGTCAGGCGCTCGCTGAGCAACTCGGCAAACGCAAAGACAAAGTGCCGCAGGTAGGCGCCGCGCTTGAACGCCACCCGCGAGGTATTGGGGCCAAACAAATGGCCGACCGGCCGCCAGGCCAGGTCACCACCGGGTGGGTCGTCGCGCACCGCCATCTCGGCCACCAGGCCCACGCCCATGCCCAGCCGCACATAGGTTTTGATGACGTCGGCATCGATCGCCTCCCGCGCGATGGTGGGCTTGAGCCTGGCCTTGGCAAAGGCGGCATCTATGCGTGATCGGCCGCTGAAGGTGGGGTGGTAGGTGATCAGTGGCTCGGCGGCCACCTGCTCCAGCGTCGGCCGCTCGATCGAGGCCAGCGGGTGGCGCGCCGGCACCACCAGCACATGCTGCCATTCGTAGCAGGGCAGGGTGACCAGGCCGGCCACATCGGCCAGCGACTCGGTGGCCAGGCCGATCTCGGCCACGTCGTCCAGCAGCATGCGCGCCACATCGCCGGGCGTGCCCTGGTGCAGCACCACCTGCACCTTGGGGAAGCGCTGGCGCAGTTTGGCCACCGGCTCGGGCAGCACGTAGCGCGCCTGCGAGTGGGTGGCGGCGATGGACAGCGTGCCCGCGTCCTGCTTGGAGAACTCCTCGCCGATGCGCTTCATGTTGGCCACCTCGCGCATGATGATCTCGACCGCCTGCAGCACCAGCTGGCCGGGCTCGGTGATGCGGCGCAGGCGTTTGCCGTGGCGGGCAAAGATGTCCACGCCCAGCTCTTCTTCCAGCTCCAGGATGGCCTTGCTGATGCCGGGCTGCGAGGTGTGCAACGCCTTGGCCGTCTCGGTCAG
>JBBQJN010000071.1:0-14277 GCA_038325945.1 Burkholderiales bacterium
GCGCTGATCGGCGCCACTACCTTGGTGCTGGCCTTGTCGGCCACGGCTCAGCAAACCTGGTACCCGAGCAAGTTCGGGCCCACCGACGAAATCGGCGCGGCCAACTACCTGACGCCGGCGCTGGCGCTGGCGGCGGCAAAGTTGGTGAAAACCGGCAAGACCTACGCGCTGGGCATCACGGTGAACACCACCACGCCGGCCTATCCGCCGCGCACCTGCTCGCTCTACATCGTGCAACCGGGCCAGGTGGGCTCGGCCGAAGGATTGGGACCGACCAAGACCACCTACAACGACGACATCCTGAACTGCTGGACCGGCATCGGCACGCAGATCGATGGGCTGGGCCATATCGGCGTGGGAGACCGCTACTACAACGGCAACAAGTGGGGCGAGTTCGCCACCATGGGCGGGCTGAAGAAGCTGGGCACCGAGAAGATCCCACCCTTTGTCGCCCGCGGTGTGCTGCTGGACATGGCGGCCCACTACGGCGTTGACGTGGTCAAGGAGGGCACGGCCTTCAACCGGGCCGAGATCGAGGCGGTGGCCAAGAAGCAGGGGGTGGAGATCCGCCAGGGCGACGTGGTGATCTTCCACACCGGCTGGCTGAGCCTGATCGAGAAGGATCCCAAGCGCTTCGGCTCGGTCGAACCGGGCCTGGGCCGCGACGGCGCGCGCTACCTGGTCTCCAAGAACGTCGTCGCTGTGGGCGCCGACACCTGGGCCGTCGAGGCCATCCCCTTCGAGCCGGGCGCCGGCGTGTTCGAGGTGCACCAGATCCTGCTGCCGATGGGTGGTACCTACATCCTGGAGAACCTCGACACCGCCGAGCTGGCCAAGGACAAGGCCTGGGAGTTCATGTTCGTGCTTGGCCACAACAAGTACCAGGGCGCGGTGCAGTCGATGATCAACCCGGTAGCGATCCGCTGAGCGGCCGGCGGCGGCCCCCACGCGCCGCCGCCGAAGCGCTGCCGAGGCGCTGCCGGTCAGCCGGATCATGCCGCCGCCGAGCCGGCTTTGATCGGCTGCGCGGCCCGGCGAGCGCCGGGCCAGCGCATAAACTGCCGGCATGACCCGCGCCGATGCCATGGGGATGTTGCTTGCCTTCATCGCCCGCTTGATCACCGGTGCCCAAGGCCATTGGAAGGGTTGCCCGCCAATGGCCGAACAGCGCATCTATTTCGCCAATCACCAGAGCCACCTCGACTGGGTGCTGATCTGGGCCGCGCTGCCGCATGAGCTGCGCGCCACCACCCGGCCGATCGCCGCGCGCGACTACTGGACCTCGGGCAACTTCAAGCACTGGATCACCCGTGAGGTGTTCAACGCGGTCTACGTCAGCCGCCAGCGCAGCGACGACCAGGACCCGCTGGGGCCGCTGATGGAGGCGCTGCGCAATGGCGATTCGCTGGTGCTGTTCCCGGAGGGCACGCGCAGCAACAACGGCGCGCCGCAGCCCTTCAAGAGCGGGCTGTTTCATCTGGCCGCGCAGTTTCCGCAGATCAAGCTGATCCCGGCCTGGATCGATAACGTGCAGCGGGTGATGCCCAAAGGCGAGGTGGTGCCGGTGCCGATCCTGTGCACCGTGACCTTCGGCGCGCCGATCACGCTGGCTGGGGGCGAGGACAAACGCGCCTTTCTGGAGCGTGCCCGCGCCGCGGTGGTGGCGCTACAGCCGATCGAGTCACAAGAGCGGGTGCCTGCCGGATGAGTGCGCTGAGAAACCTCAGCGCGGATCAGCAGGTGGCGCTGCTGTTCGTGATCCTGTTCGGCCTGCTGGTGCTGGCCAGTTCGGCGGCAGCGCTGCTGGCGCTGCCCGAGCGCCGCCCGGCGCTGCAAGCACGCGGCGAGCGGCTCGGCCGTGAACTGCAGGTGGTCTGGGTGGGCGCGGTGGTGTTTTGGGCGGCCTGGCTGTCGGGGCCGGTTGGCTCGACGCTGCTGTTCGGCGTAATCTCCTTTCTGGCGCTGCGCGAGTACGTCACCCTGGTCAAAACCCGGCGCGGCGACCACCGCGCTCTGCTGCTGGCCTTTTTTGCCGTGCTGCCGATCCAGTATGTGCTGGTGGCCTACCGCAACTTTGACCTGTTCTCGGTGTTCATCCCGGTCTATGTGTTTCTGGCGCTGGCAGTGATCAGCGCGGTGGCTGGCGACCCCGAGCGCTTTCTCGAGCGCAATGCCAAGATCCAGTGGGGCATCATGGTCTGCGTTTACGGCCTGTCGCATGCGCCGGCACTGGTGCTGCTGGACTTTGCACAGCACCAGGGCCGCGGCGCTTTTCTGCTGTTTTTCCTGGTGATGGTGGTGGCCTTCGGCAAGATCGTGCAGACCAAGGCCAGCAGCCGCCTGCGCCGTCGCCCGGTGGCACGCTTGATTGACCGTGATTTCTCACTTCGCGCCTGGGGTCTGGGCGTCGCCGCTGGCGGCTTGCTGGGCGCGGCGCTGTACTGGACGACACCTTTTCGCCCCGGCCAGGCGCTGGTGATGGCAACCATCGCGGTGGCCGCCGGCAGCCTGGGCGAACTGGTGATGAGCGCACTCAAGCGCGATGCCGGCGTGCGCTCCTGGGGCAATACCAGTTCGGTCACCGGCGCTGTTGGCCTGCTCGACCGCGTGGCGCCGCTTTGCTTTGCCGCACCGGTTTTTTTCCATTCCGTGCGCTGGTATTTCCAACTCAAGCCCTGACATGCGCATGCTCGCCACCGACTCACGACGAGGCCTCCGCTGATGCGCGTGCTAGGCATTGACCCCGGCCTTCAACGCACCGGCTTTGGCGATGGCCGCCGCTGCGCGGCTTCACGCCGGCTGCGCCGGCATGAGCCTTCTCCTAAGCCTCTCGGCTTCGATTCACTGCGAGGCTACAGCTAATGCGCGTGCTCGGAATCGACCCTGGACTTCAACGCACCGGCTTCGGCGTGGTCGACATCGAGGGGTCGCAGCTGGCCTATGTGGCCAGCGGCACCATCAGCACGCTGGAGGTGGCGCGCGGCAACCTGCCGGCGCGGCTGAAAGTAATCTTCGACGGCGTGGCCGAAGTCAAGCGCCGCTACCAGCCGCAATCGGCGTCGGTCGAGATCGTCTTTGTCAACGTCAATCCGCAGAGCACGCTGCTGCTCGGCCAGGCCCGCGGCGCGGCGCTGGCAGCGCTGGTCAGCGACGACATGGCAGTGGCCGAGTACACCGCGCTGCAGATGAAAAAAGCCATCGTCGGCCATGGCCTGGCCAGCAAGGCGCAGGTCCAGGAAATGGTGATGCGCTTGCTCAAGCTGCCGGGCCTGCCCGGCAAGGACGCGGCCGATGCGCTGGGCCTGGCCATCACCCATGCCCATGCGGCGCGCAGCTTCGAGGCCCTGGCCGGCGCCAACACGCGACGCAGCCATGCCCAGTACAAGAACGGCCGCGCCTATTGAGCCTGCCGCTGTAGCGGCTTACCAGAACAGCAAAATGCCCTGGATCACCTTGGTGAAGATGGCGATGTCGAAGGTGCCCAGTGCTACCACCACGGCCCAGCGGTAAAAGGCCTTGGCGCGGGCCAGTGGCACCGCTTCGCCGGTGGCCAGATGCAGGCTAAAAAAGACGGCCGCCGGCACCGCCGTCAGCACCAGCAACACACCGCCCACCCAAAACAAGAATGTCATGCGCCGAGGCTACAGCATCACGGCCAGGCGCTCGAGGATGAGCACGCCGAAGAAGACGGCGGCGGCGATCAGCGACCACTTCAGCAGCACGATGCCGCGCTTGCGCCATATCGCTTGACCGGTGCCCACGCTCATCGCAAAACACAGCACGCTGGCCAGCATCAGCAGGCCAAATACCAGGCGGAAGATCAGCATCGCAAAGGGTTCCTTACCAGGCGGGCGCCAGTTCAGCAAAGCCCGGCGGCGCCAGCGTGGCATCGTCGAAGCTGACGATCTCAAAAGCCGCAGGCCGCGACAGCAACTCACGCAGCAGCAGGTTGTTCAGCGCATGGCCGCTCTTGAAGCCAGTGTAGTGCGCCAGCATCGGGTGGCCGACGTTGTACAGGTCGCCAATGGCATCGAGGATCTTGTGCTTGGCAAACTCGTCGTCATAGCGCAGGCCGCCGGCGTTGAGCACGCGCGAGTCATCGATGACGATGGCGTTGTCCATGCTGCCGCCCAGCGTCAGCCCGCGTGAGCGCATCGCTTCCACGTCCTTGCTGAAGCCAAAGGTGCGGGCGCGGGCGATGTCTTTCTTGTAGCGGCCCGAGCCCATGTCGAACACCACGCGCTGGCCGGTGGCATCCACCGCCGGGTGGTCGAAGTCGATTTCGAAGCTGAGCTTGAAGCCGTTGTAGGGCTCAAGCCTGGCCCACATCAGCCGCTTGCCCTCGCCCTGGCGCACTTCCACCGTCTGCTTGACACGCAGAAAGCGCTTAGGCGCATCCTGCAGCGCGATGCCCGCGCTCTGCAGCAAGAAAACAAAGCTGGCCGCCGAGCCATCGAGGATCGGCATCTCGTCGGCGGTGATGTCGATCTGCAGGTTGTCGATGCCCAGCCCGCAACAAGCCGACATGAAGTGCTCGATGGTCTGTACCTTGGGCGCACCGGGGTCACCGCCCACCGAGATGGTGCTGGCCATGCGGGTGTCGCTGACCGAATCGAAGCGCACCGGTATCTCCACCGGCACCGCCAGGTCAACGCGGCGGAAAACGATGCCGGTGTCCGGCAGCGCCGGGCGCAACGTCAGCTCAACCTTCTGGCCGCTGTGCATGCCCACGCCGACGGCCCGGGTGAGCGACTTCAGGGTGCGTTGCTGCAGCATGGTGCTTAGTTTCGCCGAAGTTGCACGCACCCGGCCGGCCGCAGGTCAATGCGGCAGCTAGCAGGCTGTCGGGCTTGGGGCGCGTCGGCTGCGAATCGACCGCAGCGGCTTGCTGTTGCGATGAGCTGACCGGCGGTCGCAAGCCGTCCGGTCAAACACGGCAGGTTGCCCGGCGCCGCCGGCCGGCGCTTGATACGCTCGGCGTCCTGCCCATGAACACCAACACCCCACCGCCCTCACCAGCCGACGCCTTGCGCGCTGCCGTCACCGACAGCGAGCACATCATCCAGGCGCTGGCCGAGGGCCGCAACAAGCGGGTGCGCAAGCTGATTGCGCGCCTGCACCCGGCCAAGGTGGCCGCCCTGATCGAGCGCCTCGATGTCGAACGCCGCGACGCGCTGTGGCAGCAAGTTGATGCCGCGCGGGAGGCGGCCATCCTGCAGCACTTGGGCACGGGCCTGCGCGAGCGCCTGAGCGGCCAGGCGGCCGAAGACGCGGCCAGCGAGCCTATCGATGCCCAGCCGGACGAGCCAACGCGCCGCGGCAAACGCAAGGAGTCAACCAGCCTCTTGCAGGCCGTGCGAGACGCCTTGAGCAAGGGCCGACTCAAGCGCGTGGGCAAGCTGCTGTTGCGTACCCACCCGGCCAAGGTTGCCGGTCTGCTGGAAGCCCTGCCGCCCGATGAACGCCGGGCGGTCTGGAGCATGGTCGAGACCGAGCGCGCCGGCAAGGTGCTGACCTTTCTGCATGAGGAAATCTGCGCCTCGCTGGCGCAAGAGCTCGATCCCGATGACCTCGCCGCCTCGGTGCAGACGCTGGAGCTTGACGACCTGGTCGACCTGATCCAGAGCCTGCCTGCTGCGCTGGGCGCGCAGCTGCGGGTGGCCGTTGGCGCCAAGCGCAGAAATCAACTTGAAACGCTGCTGTCCTACGCCGAGGACTCTGCCGGTGGCCTGATGAACGCCGACGCGATCGAAGTGCGCGCCGGTGTGCGCGTCGGCAGCGTGATGCGCTACCTGCGCCTGTTGGAGACCCTGCCGGCGCAAACCGACATGCTGATGGTGGTGGACCGCCAGGGCATCTACCGGGGTGGTCTGCGGCTGAGTGCCTTGGTTACGGCCGACCCCTACGCCCGCGTCTCCGATGTGATGCAAAAGGACATACAAGGCATTCCGGTGCACACCCCGGCCGTTGAAGTGGCCCGCTTGTTTGAAGACCTTGATCTGCTCTCGGCGCCGGTGGTGGACGATGCCGACCGCCTGATCGGCCGCATCACCGTGGACGACGTGGTCGACCTGATCCGCGAAGATTCTGATCGCACCGTGATGCACATGGCCGGCCTCAACCAGGAGGCCGACATGTTTGGCCCAGTGCTGGCGGGCTCGCGCCAACGTGCGGTGTGGCTGGGCATCAACCTGGCCACCGCCTTCTTGGCGGCCTGGGTGATCGGGCTGTTTCAGGCCACGCTGCAACAGGTGGTGGCGCTGGCCGTGCTGATGCCCATCGTCGCCAGCATGGGCGGCATCGCGGGCAGCCAGACGCTCACCCTGGTGATCCGTGGCCTGGCACTGGGGCAGGTGCAAACAGGCAACCTGCGCCTGCTGCTGACGCGTGAGCTGGGCATCACCGCGATCAATGGCGTGCTCTGGGCAACGGTGATCTCGCTGCTGGTGGTGGCCTGGTTTGGCAGCTGGACGCTGGGCCTCATCCTGGGCGCCGCCGTGCTCATCAACCTGCTGTGCGCCGCACTGGCGGGCCTGTCGATCCCGCTGCTGCTGCACCGCATCGGCATCGACCCGGCGCTGGCCGGCAGTGTGATCCTGACCACCGTGACCGACGTGATCGGATTTTTCGCCTTTCTGGGCCTGGCCGCGCTCTGGCTGACCTGAGCGTTTGGGCAGATCACCCCGTCACCCGCAGGCCGCCACAGCTGCGCCGAAGCAAGAGCAGCGCGCATCCGGCGCGTATGCTTCGCCCTGCCGTCACACCCTGCCCATGCATCCCCTGAACCAACGCTACGCTGTCCGCCGCCTCATCGGCGCGGTTGTGCTGGCCTTGCTGCTGGGGCAATGGACGGTGCTGACGCACTCGATCACGCACACACGTCTGGGCCCGGACGCTGCTGCTGTCGTTGATGTTGGTGTAGGTGTAGGTGTAGGTGTTGGTGTTGGTGCCGGTGCCGGTGCTACTGCCAGTGCCGATACCGATACCGATACCGATGAATCCTGGGGCCACCACGCAGTCTCGTCTGTCTGCCAGCTGGTCGACCAACTGTTGATCGGGCAGGCGGTGGGCGGCGAACCGGCTGCCAGCCCTTGCGTGCCCCCCGATGCCCCGCGGGCTGAGTCACTGGCAACGTTGATCGGGCCTTCCCCGGTCGCGCATGCCTACCAAGCACGCGGCCCGCCGCGAACCTGAGGTTCTTCAAGCCCCCATCCAGCGGCACCCGCCTTGCTGGTATTTCTTCGCTTGAGCTCGACCTTTCAAGGGTCGACGAGGACTTCACATGAAATACACCTTCCTGGCGGCCCTGTTGGCCGCCGCAGCCCCCGCCTGGGCGCAGCAGAAACCCGATACCGTGGTGATCACCGGCAATCCCTTGGGCGGCGGCGAGATTGCAACGCCCTCATCCGTGCTGTCGGGCACCGGGCTGATCCTGCGTCGGGGCGGTTCGCTCGGCGAGACACTGGACGGCCTGCCCGGCGTCTCGTCAAGCTATTTCGGCCCCAACGCCAACCGACCGGTGATCCGCGGCCAGGACGGCGACCGCATTCGCATCCTGAGCAATGCCGGCGCAACCCTTGATGCGTCCAGCCTGAGCTTCGACCACGCCGTGGCTATCGATCCGCTGGTGGTCGAGCGCATCGAGGTGCTGCGCGGGCCGGCTGCGCTGCTCTATGGCGGCAGTGCGGTGGGCGGTGTTGTCAATGCCATCGACAACCGTATCCCGAAGGCGCCGATCCAGGCCGTCTCGGGTGCGCTCGAGACCCGCTTTGGCGGCGCAGCCAGCGAGCGCGCCGTCTCCGCCTTGGTTGAGGCCGGAGGCGCCGGCTTCGCCCTGCACGCCGACGCTTTCAAGCGCACTACGGCAGATCTGGACGTGCCGGCCTTTGACCGGCCGCTGCAAGGTGGCGGCAGCCAGCGCAGCACGCGCATCGTCAACTCGGCCAGCCGGGCCCAGGGCGGTGCCTTTGGCTCCTCCCTGGTCTGGAGCCAGGGTTATCTGGGTGCCAGTGTCGACACTTACCGCAACGACTACGGCATCGTCGCCGAGGACGACATCACGATCCAGATGCGCCGCGACAAGTTGGCGCTGGCAGGGGAGCTGCGCTCACCCGGCGGCTTCATCACCACGCTGCGGGCGCAGATGGCCAGCACGGACTATCAGCACCAGGAGATCGAGGGCGACGGTGCGGTGGGCACCACGTTCAAGACCCGTGGCACGGACGGGCGGGTCGAGGCGGTACACCGTGCCGTCTTGCTGGGTTCAGGCCGTCTTGAGGGTACGGTCGGCATGCAGTTCGAATCGTCGCGCTTTTCGGCGCTGGGTGAAGAGGCGTTCGTGCCGTCAACGCGAACCCGGCAGAGCGCCGCCTTCGTGCTGGAGCGCTGGACTTTCGGCGACAGTGGTCACTTCAGTGCCGGCCTGCGCGCCGAGCGGGTGCAGGTCCACTCCGACGGCGACAAGGACGATGCCGCTCCGCAGTTCGGGCCCGCGCAAGCGCGCAGCTTTTCCCCGCGCAGTGCGTCGCTCGGCGCGGTTCTGAACCTGAGCCCTCATTGGCAGTTGACGTCGAACGGGTCCTACACCGAACGGGCGCCGACGAGCTATGAGTTGTATGCCAACGGCGTGCACGCCGCCACCAGTGCCTACGAGCGTGGCAACCCTCTGCAGGCCAAAGAGCGCGGCCGCAATCTCGACCTGGCGTTGGGCTGGCGCGAGGGTGCCAACCACATCAAGCTGGGCGTGTTTGACAGCCGCTTCGCCAACTACATTGCGCTGAGCGCGACGGGCGAGCCAGACTTTGTCGGCGATGCGGGCGGCAGCTTTCCGGTCTTTGCGTTCCGCGGAGTCCGGGCGCGCCTGTATGGCCTGGAGGCGGACGCGGCCTGGCGCGTGCTGCAGGGCCCACGCATCATCGATCTCGACTTCAAGCTCGATGGGGTCCGCGGCAACAACGCCGACACAGGCGAGCCACTGCCGCGCTTGGCGCCGCTGCGTGCCACCGTCGGCGTCAACTTCAGCCAGGGTGCGTACACCGTGCGGGCCGAAGTGCAGCATGCCAGTGCGCAAACACGCGTGCCCGCCACCGACATGCCCACAGCAAGCTGGACCCGCGTGAATCTCTCGGCGAGCCATGCGCTGGCCATCGGCGAACGCGAAGTGCTGCTATTCGCAAAACTACAAAACCTCACCAACAACCTGGCCTACAGCGCGAGCACAACCCGCACGGTTCGCGCGCTCGCACCCTTGCCCGCGCGTGGCCTGACAGTGGGCTTGCGGCTGGGGTTCTGAGCACGGCCGATGCGACGGTGTACCGCTGCCGCAATGAGGGGCGTCGAACCCAGGGATGCGGGTGGTTGTGGAGGCGCTCGCAAGCAGCATGGTCTCGCCGGCTCGACGATACTGCTTTGACTTGACGGTGCGCGTCCGCTTGCTGCGCAGTGCGCACCTCGGCTCTGCCGGGCAGCCGACTCCTACCCTGCCCGGCGACCCGGCCATGGCGCCGGGTGCAGTTCAAGATGGAAGAAAAGGGCAAAGACAACATGCATACACGCCTCGCTCGCGCAGAAGTTTCTGTTGAATCCACCTGGAACCTCGAAGATCTGTTTGCCCACGAGGCGGCCTGGGCTGCCGAATGCCAGGCCATAGACGACGCACGCCAGGCGTTCAACCTGTACCAGGGGCAACTGAGCGCTGATGCGGCAACGCTGCTGTCGTGCTTGACCGCATTGGAGTCTGTGCAGGTGCGTCTGATGCGCGTTGACGCGTTTGCGTATCTGCGCAACGCGCAGGACGGTACCAACCCGCAGCACCAGGCAGAGATCGCCCGCGTGTCGGCGCTTCACGCGCGTGTCGACGCCAGCACAAGCTTTATCGACTCTGAAATCCTGGCCTTCGCCGACGACCTTGTGGAACAGCACATGGCCGCAGAACGGGGCTGGCTGACTTCAAGGTCTACTTGAACGAACTGCTGGCGCTGCGACCCCACCGGCTGGTTGCCGACACTGAGCGTGTACTGGCCTCGCTGGGCGAAGTGCTGGACGCGCCCTACATGATCTACAGCCGGTCCAAATCCAGCGACTTGCAGTTTGCGCCGTTCACCGACGCGGCGGGCACGGTTTACGCCAATTCGGTCAATGGTTTCGAGTCCAATTTTGAAACCCACAGCGACGCCAGCGTGCGCCGCAACGCATGGGCGCAAAGCGGTCATCCAAGGATGCGATCGCGGTTGAAGCGCCAACGCGGGCAGGGGCGTTCGTCTATGGTGTGCAGGCGAACGAGACCAAGGAGCGAATGATGGCCATCGGCTGGATGACAGTGTTGAAACTGGTGCCTTGGGGTGACGTGATCAAAAACGCGCCCCAGATCGCCGATGGCGCGAAGAAACTCTGGGACACCGTGGGCCGCAAGCCGCTGGCGGCCGAAGGCGCCTCGCCTCCCGGCAGCGATCTCGTGGTGGTGCCGGCGCATCGGGATGTCGTGGCATCCTTGCAATCACGGCTGGACGAGGCCGAGGCCTCGATCACGCAGTTGCACGAGCAGATGCAGGCCTCGTCCGTGCTCATCAAGGCGCTGGCGGAGCAAAACGCCGAGCTCATACAGCGCGTCGAGATCAACCGCGTGCGCAGCTGGTGGATCGCGGGCTTGCTGGCGGCGTTCAGCGCGATCGCGGGGCTGAACCTGGCGGTGACGCTGTCGGGCAACGGCTAGGAGCCTGTCGGGCTTGCCTTTCCTTGTTCACTCAGGGCTGTGGCCAACTGCCGCGAATCGAGCCCGGGCCGCGCTGGCACAGGGTCTCGCCGCCGCGCCAAGTCGATCCGGTTTCGAGTTGACAATGCCGTTTTCATCTTGGGAGTAAACCGATGCTACGACGTCATGCGGCGGCCTTGATCGCCTTGGCCATCAGCTCCTTTGCGGCTCAGGCGCAGAGCCCCGAGTGGAAGAAGATTCGCATCGGCGTGGAGGGCGCCTACCCGCCTTTCAGCGAGGTCGGTCCAGACGGCAAGTTGAAGGGCTTCGAGATCGATCTGGCGATGGCTTTTTGCGCGCTGATGCAGGCCCAGTGCACGCTGATCCAGCAAGACTTCGACGGCCTGATTCCGGCCCTGCAGGCGAAAAAGTTCGATGCCATCATCGCCTCGGTGTCGATCACCGACGAGCGCAAGAAGGCGGTGCAGTTCAGCCATGCCTACTACAACACGCCGGCCCGCTTTGTCGGCAAGCTGTCGGCCCCTCTGGAAGTCTCGGCCGCCGGGCTGAAGGGCAAGAGGATCGGCGTGCAGCGCGCCACCATTTACGAGGCCTTTGCCAGCGCCACCTTCAAGCAAAGCGAAGTTAAGCGCTACACCAAGCAAGACGAGGTGTTTCTCGACATGGCGGCCGGTCGCATCGATGGCACCTTGATGGACTCGGTGGCCGCCGACGCGGGTTTCTTGCAGACGCCCGCCGGCAAGGGCTTTGGCTTTGTCGGTCCGACCTTCACCGACAAGAAGTTCTTTGGCGATGGCGTCGGCGTGGCGATGCGCAAGGCCGACACGGCGCTGGCCAAGAAGTTCAATGAGGCGATTGCCGCGCATCGCGCCAGCGGCGCCACCAAGGCGCTGGCCGACAAGTACTTCAAGTACGACATCCTGCCCAAGTGAGCGCCGGGCCGATGCTGCACGGCTATGCCGCAAGCCTGCTGGAAGGCGCGTGGATCACGCTCAGCGTGGCTCTGCTCTCGCTTGTGGTGGCGGTATTGCTGGGTTTGCTGGGCGCGCTGGCCAAGCTCTCGCGCTCGGTTCTCGCGCGTGGCCTGGCCCAGGTCTACACCACCTTGATTCGCGGCGTGCCCGACCTGGTGCTGATGCTTCTGGTGTTTTTCGGCGGGCAGGTGCTGGTCAACGACCTGGCCGAGCGACTGGGACATAACGAATACATAGACATCGATCCCTTCGTCGCTGGCGTGCTGACGATAGGCTTCATCTTCGGCGCCTATCTGACCGAGACTTTTCGGGGCGCCTTCCTGGCCGTGCCGCCGGGCCAGCGCGAGGCCGGCATGGCGTTCGGCATGAGCCGGCGCCAGGTCTTGCTGCGCATCAGCGGGCCGCAGATGATGCGTCACGCGTTGCCGGCGCTGGCCAATAACTGGCTGGTGCTGATCAAGAGCACGGCCATCGTCTCCATCATCGGCCTGGCCGACATGATGAACCGCGCCGGCCTGGCCGCGGGCGCGACGCGCGAGCCCTTTGTCTTTTACGGCGCGGTGGCGCTGATGTATTTGCTGTTCACGAGCGCGTCCGAGCTGTTTTTCGCCTGGGCGCAGCGGCGCTTTTCCATCGGCTTGAGCGCCGGCCGGCTATGAATTTCGGGCCGATTCTGGAAGCCCTGCCGCTCTACCTGCGCGGCGCGCTGACCACGCTGGAGCTGCTGGCCATCGCGCTGGCGCTGGGCTTGGCTTTTGCCGTGCCGCTGGCCGTGCTGCGCACGCTGCCCAGCCCGTGGTTGAACCGTCCGGTCTGGCTCTTCACCTATGTGTTTCGGGGCACGCCGCTGCTGGTGCAGCTGTTTCTCATTTACTACGGCCTGGCGCAGTTTGAATGGGTGCGCAACAGCCTGGCCTGGCCCTGGCTCTCGTCGGCCTGGTTCTGTGCCTGCTTTGCATTTGCACTCAATACCTGTGCCTACACAACCGAGATCATTGCCGGGGCGATACGTGCGCTGCCCGCCGGCGAGATCGAGGCCGCCAAGGCCCTGGGCATGTCGCGCACGGTGATGTTTCGCCGCATCGTGCTGCCCTCGGCGATGCGCCGCGCTTTGCCGTCCTATGGCAACGAGGTGATCTTCATGCTGCACGGCACCTCGCTGGCCAGCGTGGTGACGCTGCTGGACTTGACCGGTGCTGCGCGCCAGGTGTATTCGATCCACTACCTGCCCTTCGAGGCCTTCATCATGGCGGCGCTGTTCTACTTTGCGCTGACCGCGCTGCTGGTGGCCCTGTTCCACGCCGCCGAGCGGGCTTGGCTGCAGCCGCTGCTGCCGCGCTGAACCCCACACCCGATCATGCAAACCAACCAGCACATGGGCAGCAAGCCCAGCCTGAGGGTAGAAAACCTGCACAAGCGATTCGGTGCGCGCGAGGTGCTGCGCGGCGTTTCGCTGCGCGCCGCCCAGGGCGATGTGATCACCTTGATCGGCTCCAGCGGCTCGGGAAAATCGACGCTACTGCGCTGCCTCAACCTGCTGGAGCAGCCCCACGAAGGCGAACTGAGCCTGGGCGCAGAACGCCTGAAGCTGGAGCGCGACCGCGACGGCAGCCTGCGCGCCGCCGACGCCAAGCAGCTGCGCCTGTGGCGTGCGCGCCTGGCCTTTGTGTTCCAGAACTTCAATCTGTGGCAGCACCGCACGGTGCTCGAAAACGTCACCGAAGCGCCCATCCATGTGCTGGGCCAGCCCAAGGCCCAGGCCGTGGCGCGGGCCCAGGAGCTGCTGGCGCGCGTGGGCGTGTCACACCGCCAGCATGTCTATCCGGCCCAGCTCTCGGGCGGTGAGCAGCAGCGCGTTGCGATAGCGCGCGCGCTGGCTGTCGATCCGGAAGTGATGCTGTTCGACGAGCCCACCTCGGCGCTCGACCCCGAGCTGGTGGGCGAGGTGCTGAAGGTGATGCGCGACTTGGCCGCCGAGGGCCGCACCATGATTGTGGTGACGCATGAAATGGGCTTTGCGCGCGAGGTGTCGAACCGCTGCCTGTTCCTGCACCAGGGCCAAGTCGAGGAAGAAGGCGATCCGCGCGAGATGCTGGCGCACCCGCAAAGCACGCGCCTGCAGCAGTTTCTGAGCGGCGGGCTGAAGTAGTCTCACTTCGGCCTGGTCGGTGACAGCCCTGCAAAGAACAAAGAGACGCGACCACAGCGACACGGAGAAGGCAAAAGCAATTGCCTCTGAAACTGAAACTGAAACTGAAACTGAAATTCTCAAGCGGCGCCCGCCTGCACGCTATGACCCGCGCGTCGCTGCCCGAATCCCCATAGCGTCTGTGCCTTGACCGCCAACGGTGGCGTTCGCTGGGGTTTCCTCTCTCAAGGCTTGTGCGACACCTGCCCTCAGGTCGTGACTGCTCTTCGCTGCGCGCTGCGCGACGGGCAGCTACTCCACAAACCTAGGAGCCTGTCGGGCTTGGGGCGTCGATAGCGAGAATCGGCCCCAGCGAGGACAGTTCTTGCCGGATTTGCAGCCCCATAGCCCAGCTATGGGGCAAAAAGACGGTGAGAAATGGACCGCTGCGGTCGATTCGCAGC